>JANNJV010000287.1:0-3383 GCA_031395945.1 Gemmatimonadota bacterium
TACGCGTGACTCCGCGATGGCCATGAGCGTGCCGCCATACTCGACGCCGATGTTGTCCGGCGTGAGCCCGCCGGAGATCTGCTGCTTGGACTTGTCGTTGCGGGTCAGGTCCGGCGAGATCTCGCGCCAGTTGCGGCCGCCGTTCGTGGATACGTGTACGTGCTGGCTGCCCGTGTACACCTTGTTGTGGTCGTAGGGCGAGATCAGGAACGGCGCGTTCCAGATGAAGCGGTACTTGAGGTCCGCGGCTGGATGGCCGCCGGTGCTGAGCGGCCACACTTCCACGTTCTGCCCGTGCCGATTGCGGGCGTCGAAGCGGACGACGATGCCGCCACGCGCGCCCGAGCCACTCGCGGTGGACCAGATGATGTTGCTGTCCACAGGATCGGGGGTTGCAAACCCGGATTCGCCGCCCAGCACACCGTGCCACTCGCTTCGTTGGATGGTGCCCCCGGAGCGGCTATTGCTTGGTCCACGATAGGACGGGCCGTCCTGCCGGTTGCCATAGACGTAGTACGGGATGCGATTGTCCACTGTGACGTGGTACATCTGCGCGATGGGAAGATTCACGCGCAGCCAGGTGCGACCGCGCGTCGTGGAGATGGCGACGTTCTGATCGTTGCCGTTGATCATCCGGTTCGCGTTGGTGGGGTCGATCCACTGGTCGTGCTGGTCGCCGCCGGGCGTCGCGAGCGGTGCTCCCGCCGCCTGTTGGCCGGCTCCACCGCCACCGCCACCTCCGCCGCCACCACCACCACCGCCCGCGGTTCTATTCGTGACTCCACCGTCCATGGTGCGGCTGTACGACGCGCACATGAAGTACGCTTCATCCGGATTGTCGGTCGAAACGACCATGCGCGTGTAATACGGCTGACGGCAGGCCAGATTCCGATCGTAACTGACCACCTTCCAGTTCACGCCGCCGTCGTCGGAGCGCCACAGCTCGCCGTTGTCGGTGGGTTGCCCTTTGTAGGGGACACCGTCGCCGGTCTCGATCAGCGCGTACACGCGATTGGAATTGGACTGCGCGATTGCGAGCCCGATCTTGCCGACGACGAAGATCGGCAGGCCGTTCCCGCGCAGGCGCGTCCAGGTGGTGCCGCCGTCGCGTGAGACGTGGATGGCGCTCCCCGGGCCGCCGCTCTCGCGTCCCCAGGTACGAATGAGCAGCTGCCACGTGGCCGCGAACAGGACGCGCGGATTGTTCTGATCCTGGACGACGTCGATGGCGCCTGTGTTCTCATCGACGAAGAGCACACGCTCCCAGGTCTCGCCGCCGTCGCGAGTGCGGAACACACCGCGCTGCTGTTGCGGCCCGTAGCTGTGGCCCTGTGCGGCGATGAAGACGATGTTCGGATTTGTGGGATCGATGGCGATGCGCCCCACTCGGCCGCTCTCCTCCAGTCCCATCCGCTTCCAGGTGCGGCCGGCGTCGGTGGACTTGTAGACGCCGTTCCCCATGGAGATGTGCGACCGGATGTGCGGCTCGCCCGTGCCGGCCCACACGATATTGGGATCCGACTTCGCTACGGCGAGCGCGCCGATGGACGCCACCTGATGATTGTCGAAGATGGGCGACCAGTTGATTCCCCCGTCCGTGCTTTTCCAGATGCCGCCGCTCGCGGCACCCGCGTAGTACACGTTGGGATCGCCGGGCACGCCCGCCACCGCGCTGACGCGATTGCCCACAGGACCGATGTACCGGTAGCGCAACCGCGCCGCCGCCTGAGCGTTGAAGGTGATCGGCACCACCTGCTGCGCGGTGGCCGCCGGACGCGCCATGGTGCGCTGCGTCGCGGCGCGCTGCTGGGCAACGCTGGAGGTGGCTGGCACTACGATCAGTAGAGCCGTTCCAATCGGGAGGAGACGATGAATCATTGGTGTTCCGCTCGTTGTTTGTGGGCTGTCACAATCATGCGTCGCGCGCCGTGGTGACGTAAGGAGTTGCGAGCCCGTATAATTCTGCGCCCATGTTCATCGGACAGGAGAATCGACTGTGCCATCCGCGAGCACCACGCCCACGCAACCCGCGCCTTCGCGATCGCCCTTCGTCACGTTCGCCAAGGCCACGTCGAAATCCACCGGCCGCCCGCTGGCGTTTCTGTTGGCAGCCGGCGTCGTGGTGGCGTGGCTGGTGAGCGGACCCATCTTCGGATTCAGCGACTCATGGCAGCTGGTCATCAACACCGGCACTACGATTGTCACGTTCCTGATGGTGTTCCTCATCCAGAACACCCAGTACCGGGATTCTGAGGCGGTGCAGATCAAGCTCGACGAGCTCATTCGCGTCACCCAGGGCGCACACACTGCGCTGCTGGACCTGGAGGAGCTCGAGGACCACGAACTGGACAAGATACGAAGGCGATATCAATCCATCGCGGAGGACGCGCGCGAGCGCCTGCGACGCGGCCTCGATGACACCGACGTACCGGACGTGGGGCCGACATGAGCAGCGACGTGGAGTCGCGCCGCGGTTGACGCGGGCGCGCACCGCAGCACAAAAGGGAGCACTGACGACGCGCGCGCTGAACCGCGCGTTGCTCGCTCGTCAGATGCTGCTGGAACGCGAAGCCATCACGCCGCTGGCCGCGGTCGAGCGGCTGGTGGGCATGCAGGCACAGGTTCCGCGGCCGCCGTTCGGCGGGCTCTGGGCGCGGGTGCGCGAGTTCGAGCGCGGGGACCTGCTGCGGCTCTATCACCAGAAGAAGGTGGTGCGCGCGACCGCGATGCGCGGCACCATCCACCTGCTGTCCACCAGGGATTTCATCTCGATGCGGTCGGCACTGGCTCCGATGCTCGTCGCCGGTGCCCAGTCGGTGGTCGGCAAGCGCATGGGCGATGTGGACGTGGAGCAACTGTATCGCACAGGACGTGAATTCTTCGGCCGGCAGGCGGCGCCCTTCGACGACTTTCGCAAGGAGCTCGAGCAGCGGCACCCCAAGCTCGACATCCGCGCCCTGGCGTACACGGTGCGCATGGGGGTGCCCCTGGTGATGGTTCCCACGGATACCGATTGGGGATTCCCGGGCAACGCGGGATTCGCGCTCGCCGAGACCTGGCTCGGGAAGAAGATTCCGGAGGAAGCATCCGCGCTCGAGGCGCTAGTGCTGCGTTACCTCGCGGGATTCGGGCCGGCGACGCCTTCCGACGCGCAGGCCTGGTCCGGACTTCGCGGCCTCAAGGAGACCTTCGAGAAGTTGCGGCCCACGCTGGTCACATTCGCCGACGAGCGAAAGCGCGAACTCTTCGACCTGCCGGACGCCCCGCGTCCCGACGAGACCGCGCCGGCGCCGGTGCGTTTTCTTCCGGAATTCGACAACATCCTGTTGTCGCACGACGACCGGTCACGGATCATCGCGGACGAGCATCGAAAGCTGGTGTAT
>JANNJV010000102.1:0-10108 GCA_031395945.1 Gemmatimonadota bacterium
GCAGACGCTTTCCCTCGCCGCGTTCCCTCGCGATCGACAGCAGCTCGCGCGAGTAGTCCACGGCGTCTACGTCGTATCCCGCCTCGGCGAGCAGGTGCGCGTGCCTGCCCTGCCCACACGGACAATCCAGTACGCGCGCGCCCACCGGAAGCGCCAGGATCTCCATCAGGCGGGACATCTCTCGCCGATCGCGCGCGAGATCGAACAACGGCTCGTACTCCAGCAGATACTGGGCGTCGAAGTACGTCGTCCACCATTGCGCGCCGCCGCTGGCCATGCTCAACGAACCGGACGATGCGCGGTCGGAACCCCGGAACCCTGGCGCGGCAGGTCCCGGACGGCGCTCGCTAGAAGAATACCGGCTCCCGATATGCGCCGAAGACGTCCTCGAGCGCTGCGCGAATTTCATACAGTGTGCAATACGCGCGCGCCGCCTCGAGGATGTGCGGCATGGTATTCTCGGTGCCTCGTGCAGCCCGGCGAAGACTGTCCAGCGCCTGTGTGCAGCGCGCGTCGTCGCGCCGGTCGCGCACCCGGGCGAGCCGCTCCCGTTGCTCGCGATCCGTGTCGCCGATCTTGAGCAACGGGATGGTGAGCTCAGGCTCTTCGGTGACGAACTCGTTCACGCCGACGATGACGCGGCGATGCTGTTCGATCTCCCACTGCTGGCGCGCGGCCGACTCCGCGATCTTGCGCTGCAGCCAGCCAGTCTCCAGTCCCTTGACCACTCCGCCGACGCCTTCGATCTGCTCGAAGAGCTCCTCCGCTTCGCGCTCGAACTTGTCGGTGAGCGCTTCTACATAGTACGATCCGCCAAGCGGGTCGATCACATTGGGGACGCCGCTTTCATATCCGAGAATCTGCTGCGTGCGCAGCGCCACCTGCACCGCCTGTTCGGTGGGCAGTGCGAGCGTCTCGTCCATGGAGTTGGTATGCAGCGACTGTGTACCCCCGAGCACGGCAGCCAGCGCCTGATACGCGACCCTGACCACGTTGTTGGTGGGTTGCTGGGCCGTGAGCGTGACGCCCGCCGTCTGCGAATGGAATCGCATCATCCAGGAGCGGGGATTCTTCGCGTGGTACCGCTCCTTCATGTGTCTCGCCCAGATTCGCCGGGCGGCGCGGAGTTTGGCGATTTCCTCGAAGAAGTCGTTATGGATGTCCCAGAAGAACGAGAGTCGAGGGGCGAAGTCGTCGACGTCCAGACCGCGCGCCATGCCGCGCTCCACGTACGTGAAGCCGTCCGCTAGCGTGAAAGCCAGCTCCTGCGCCGCGGTGGCCCCTGCCTCGCGGATGTGGTAGCCGGAGATCGAGATGGTGTTCCACAGGGGCGCGTGTTCCGCGCCCCACTCGAAGCAATCGATGATGAGACGCAGCGCGGGCTCGATGGGAAAGCACCACGCGTGCTGCGCCATGTACTCCTTCAGGATGTCGTTCTGCGTCGTCCCGCGAAGCTTCTCGGACGACACCCCCTGCTTCTCGGCAGCGGCGATGTAGAACGCCCAGAGAATGATCGCAGGACCGTTGATGGTCATGGACGTGGAGACCTGGTCCAGCGGAATGCCGTCGAACAGCACTTCCATGTCCGCCAGGCTCGAAATGGCGACGCCGGTCTTGCCGACCTCACCCTCCGATCGCGGGTGGTCGGAATCGTATCCCATCAGCGTGGGGAAATCGAACGCAGTGGAGAGTCCCGTCTGGCCGTGCTCGAGCAGGAACTTGAAGCGGGCGTTGGTGTCGCTGGCGCTCCCGAATCCGGCGAACTGCCGCATGGTCCAGAGTTTCCCGCGATACCCCGTGGGATGGATGCCTCGGGTGAACGGATAGATGCCCGGCACGCCCAGCTCCTCGGCGCTGTCGGGCGAGACATCCAGAGCGGTATACAGTGGCGCTACGTCGCCGGCCGAGTTGACGAAGCCGGCGTTGCGCGTCTCACTCTTCTCGAAACGCGCGCGCCATTCGGCAACTTCGGCGCGCAGCCGTTCCAGCTCGGCCTGGTCGCTCGCCAAGCGCTGCGTGAAATCGCGGGTGGAAGTCATGTCGTCGTCCGTGTGAAAAGACCGGCACTTCGCGTGAGCAACGCGTCCGCTACCTCGAACGGATTGCGCGAGCCCGCCTCCAGGTCGGGAAGCTGCTCGTCCAGCCAGGCAACGAGGGGAGCATCGGTCCACAACCGCCGCCGCACCCTCGATTCCACGACTTCCACGACGCGGCGCCGCAGCCGTGCGCGGCGACGCACGTGCAGCTCGCCGCTCTGCTCAAGATAATGAAAATGACGGTCGACCGCCGACGCGAGATCGTCGATCCCCTCCTTCTGGACCGCCACCGCGCGAAGGACCGGCGGCGTCCAGCGCTCGCTCTGGTCTCGATGCGCCGCTTCCCGCGCCGCGCGAGCCGGATTGGCCGCCGATGCGATCGTCAGCCGACCTTCGGGAGCCTCGCTGTCGCGAGGCTGCCTTCGGTTCATGGCCATGCGCTCCTGCTTCGTCATCGCGCGGCCGAGCTGCGCGCCGTGGTGCGCGCCGTGGTGCGCCGGCACATTCTTGAGCGTTTCGCCGCTGCGCAGTCCCAGCATCAGCTCGAGCTCGTTACGCATGCGGTCGGCGCCGGGCCGGTCCGCCTTGTTCACGACGAAGATGTCGGCGATTTCCATCAAGCCAGCTTTGAGTGTCTGAATCGAATCGCCTGATTCGGGCACCAGGACGACGACCGTGCTGTCCGCATTGCGGGAGACGTCCAGCTCGCTCTGCCCCACCCCAACGGTCTCGATGATGATGCGATCGATGCCGAAGGCATCGAGCACGTCGGCCACTTCGCCCGTCGCTTCGGCAAGGCCGCCCAGCGAGCCGCGGGTGGCCATCGATCGGATGAACACACCCGGGTCCAGCGCCACGGCTTCCATGCGGATGCGGTCGCCCAGCAGCGCGCCGCCGGTGAACGGCGACGTGGGGTCCACGGCGATAACCCCCACGGTGTGGCCGGCCGCGCGGTAAGCGGCGACGAGCACCGCGGTCAGCGTGCTCTTGCCGGCGCCCGGGGGCCCGGTGATCCCGATGCGTCGGCCGCGGCCGATCCGCGCGTGCAGTGTGGCGAGCAGGTGATCGAAGCCATCGCGATGGTTCTCGACGACGCTCACAGCGCGCGCGAGCGCGGGTTTTTCCCCGGCGGCGAAATCCTCCAGCAACTTGCGATGCATGGCGCTCATACCGCGGCCGCGCCCGACGGCGTCACCGTGGCCGGGTCGTCGTGTTCATCGCGGATGTCCCCGACCAGCTCCTCGAGCAGGTTCTCGAGCGTTGCGATGCCCAGGGTGTGACCGCGGTCGTCATGCACGACAGCCAGGTGCAGGCGTGCGCGCAGCATGCGGAAGAGCAGTTCGTTGCACGGCGCGTCTGCCGAGGTGTACGCCACCGGTCGCAGCGGCGGCAATTGTTCGGCGCGCTCTTTCAGGACGTCGAAC
Organism: Gemmatimonadota bacterium; assembly: GCA_031395945.1. Classification (GTDB taxonomy): domain Bacteria; phylum Gemmatimonadota; class Gemmatimonadetes; order Gemmatimonadales; family Gemmatimonadaceae; genus DASPMP01. The sequence continues at coordinate 3,461 of JANNJV010000102.1, forward strand.
GCGTGATACATGCCCGTGATCTGGTCGAGCGTGCCGTTGTACACGGGCACGCGACTGAAGGCGGATTCGGCGATGACCGCGGCGACCGTGTTCGGATCGGTGCCGTGGGCGATGGCGAAGATGTCACTGCGCGGCGTCATGACGTCGCGGACGGTTTTCTCTCCGAACTCCATCACGCCGCTGATGATCGCAATCTCCTCGTGACGTCCCACTCCTTCCATCTCACCCTCGCGGAGCAGATCCTGGATGGCCTCGTGCGGTGCGGACTCGCTCTCACCGGCGATGTGCTCCGCCCCCGCGAGCGTCCGTCCCGCCGTCAGCAGCGGCGCGGTGATGACCTGCACCAGGCGCAGCACTGGCATGGCGAGCGGGATGATGGCTGACGGCCACCGGCGTGCAACCGCGCGCGGCACCAGGTACCCGAAGAACATCACGATCGCCCCGTAGCCCGCCAGCGTCGCCATCGCGAGGCCTTCGCTCCTCGCGCTGCGCCAGCCGATCCAGAGACCGACGAAACCGACGGTGAGCGCGATGCCTGAGTTGGCGGCGGTCAACAGGCGCTGCGGTCGCTCGAGGTACATCATGACGGTCGACGCGCCGCGCAGTCGACGCTCCGCCCAGTACCGCAACCAGATGCGGCTCGCGGACCGCACCGCCATCGCGCCGGCGGTGAGCCAGGCCACCATCAGGAGACAGATCAGGAAGATGACGTAGGGCATCACCGTTCCCCGTCCGACGCGGGGAGACGCTCGAAATACACCCGCTCGATTCTCCGTCGCCGCACGCGCTCGACGACCACCTTGAAGCCGCCGATGATCCGGGATTCGCCGTTGCGCGGCACGCGCCCGAACGCGTCGTACAGTAGCCCCCCGACGGTGGTGAGGTCGTCGCGGCGGAAATCGACCCCCAGCAAATCGGAGAGATCGGTCAGATTGAGCCGCCCGGACACCCAGAACCGCTCGTCACCTTCCTGCTCGACCGGCGGTTCCTCCTCGTCGTATTCGTCTCGAATCTCGCCCACGATCTCCTCGAGGACGTCTTCGATGGTCACGAGTCCCGCCGTGCCGCCGTATTCGTCGATGACCACCGCGATATGCGTCCGCTGCACTTTGAAATCTCGCAGCTGTTGATCGATGGTCTTGGTGGCGGGAATGAACGAGGCGGGCCGGATGAGCGTGGCCCAATCATCGGGCTCCGTATGGTTCACGATGGGGCGCAGCAGATCCTTCGCGTACAGAATACCGATCACGTTGTCCAGCGTGTCGTCGAACACAGGGAACCGGGCGTGCTCGGAGCTTCGTATGCGGTCCAGCATTTCGGACCACGGGGTGGTCTTGTCGATGCCGACGACGTCCACGCGCGGCACCATGATCTCCCGAACTTCAGTATCGCCAAGCGAAAAGACGCCATGAAGAATGTCTTCCTCCGCGGCAGATACGTCGGCCTCGGCGGCGACCACTTCGCGGAATTGCTCCGCGCCGGTCTCGCGCTGCAGATTGGTCTCATCGGCGGGGGGGAGCAGCCGCCCCAGTGCCCGCTCCACGGCGCCGCCGAGCCACGTGATGGGCAGCAAGACCAGGTCGGCCACGGTGATGAACGGCGCCAGTGTGCGCATCATCGTCACGCCGCGAGCATAGCCGGCGGCGCGGGCGATCCCCTCGACCAGCGCGACGTCCACCAGAACCAGAAGAATGCCGAGCGCCAGGGCGACGCTCGGGAGGAGCGGCGACTGCCACAGCGCCAGCGCGAGTGCCGTGCCCGTGAGCAGATGGGCAAGCACGCGGCCCAGCGACAGCGTGCGGTGCGCTCGCTCCGGCTCCGGTTGCGCGGGGCGCGGTGTCACGCGCGCGGACGCCAGCATCGCGCCGTCCGCGGCCGCCAGCAGCGTGGCCACCGCAGATGACGCCACCGCGATTCCTGCCCACGCGAGAATCACCGGGCGGCGCTCGCGAGTCGTGCGACCAGGCGCTCCTGTTTTCTCCACATCGCGGACGCCGTTCGGTTGGCGGATTCGGGATGGTCGTAGCCCAGCACGTGCAGTGTCCCGTGGACCACCAGACGCGCGATTTCCTCACGTACCGAGATCGCGTGCTCACGCGCGGAGGCGCGCGCGACAGCGGACGCGATGTAGACGTCGCCTACCACGGGAGCGCCGCGCCGGGTGTCCCGGAACCCGAACGCGATCACGTCCGTCAAGCGGTTGCGACGCAGATGCCGCCGATTCAGCGCGCGAATGGCGCGGTTGTCCACGAACGTGACCGACACCATGGCGTCGCGCACTTTTTCGGATCGCAGCACCGCCCGCGCGATGCTGGCGACGCGCGCGCGCGACACGGGAATGCGCGGCCCCTCCACGGACACGCCGATCGCGACGCTCACGCGGATGCGAACTCGGACGTGATGCCGCCGCTCGCGCGCGGGTAGTCGATGCGGGTGTGGTACATGCCTGTGAGCACTCGCACAAAATCGCCTTTGATCAGCTCCAGTTGGCGCAAGGTCAGCGGCGTCTCCCGCAGCTGGCCCTGCTCCAGTCGCTGTCGCACGATGTGTTCGACCACCTCGCGCACACGCGGTGGCGTCGGCTCGCTCAACACGCGCGTGGCCGCCTCGACACCGTCCGCGAGCATGACGACCGCCGTTTCAGCGCTCTGGGGCACAGGACCAGGATACTGGTATTCGGATTGATCGACCGTAGCACCGTTTTCGCGCGCCTTGTCCAGGAAGTACGCAATCTGTCCCGTGCCGTGATGTTCGGTGATGAAGGCGCTGATGACTTTGGGAATGCCGTATTGGTCCGCGAGCCGCAGTCCTTCGACCACGTGCGCCCGAATGATTCCGGCGCTCGCCGCCGGTCCCATGGCATCGTGCGGGTTGCGATCCCTGGGCTGATTTTCGACGAAATACTGCGGCCGAGCGAGTTTGCCGATGTCGTGGTAGTATGCGCCGACCCGCGCCAGCAACGGGTTGGCGCCGATGGCGCGCGCCGCGGAGTCCGCCAGGTTGGCAATGACCATCGTGTGGGCGAAGGTGCCTGGCGCCTCGAGACTCAGCCGCTGCATGAGTGGCCGATTGAGGTCCGACCACTCGAGCAGGGTGAGCTCCGTTTCGATACCGGTATATGACTCTGTCAAGGGCAACAGCAGGAGCGCGAGCAGAACGCTCGCCAGCGCGTTGAGCGCGCCGTGGCCGGCCGACGCGGCAATCACGCCAACGCTCTGATCCAGCGTCAGACCAATGGCGATGGCGGCGACCAGGTAGGCACTGCCCGTCGCCGACAACCAGATGTACGACTGGTGCCGGCGCGTGACCGCGCGGACGCTGAGCGCCGCGACCGCTCCACCCACGAGGTTGAGAAACAGTGCGTTGGTACCACGAAACGGCGCCTGCGCCCCCACCAGAATGGTGATGAGCATCGTGACCATCATGCTGATCCGCTGATCGAAGAGCGCGCTCAGCACCACCGCGGCCAGCGCGACGGGTATCAGCTCCGGTCGGAGTGGCTGCATATGCGACACGAGCGCCGATGCAACCACCACCAGCGCGGCCAGCATCGCGACCACGATGAAGGATCGCCAGTGTGCGTAGAGTTGTGGCCGGAACGTGGACAAGGTCACGCCCAGGAGAATCAGAATCGCCAGGTCGAAGAGAATCGAGCCCACCGCCCGACGGAGGCGGGGCTGCGCGCCGGCCTGCTCGCCGAGCATCTGTTGGAGAGCTCGCAACTTGTCGTGCTCCTCACGTCCGACGACTTCGTGCGCTCCCACGATCTTCTCGCCAGCCCGCACCTGGTATTTGCTCTCCGCATCCGAGCGACGCAGCTCGTCCCGTCGCCGCTCCGTTTCCGCTCGGTCGAGCGTGATCGTCGGCCGGAAGAAGCTCGTGATGAGCTTGAGGTACACGGCCGTTCCAAGCTCGGACGCCGGGTCGGGGTTCAGCAACCGCGCTCTGGAGATAACCTGGCCGAACGAGAGCAAGCTATCGACCGGGAGGCGTTCCTCCTGCTCGCCGCGGTACAACAGGACCTCGCCGCGCAGTTGATCCACCGCGCCGCTGGGTGCCACGCCGGCCGCGACCCAGCGATCGAACACGCGACCAACGGATGCCAGGAGCCGCTGCGCACGCGCGGGCGACGCCAGGTACGCCGCTTCGTTCGCCGACAACGCGACCCCATACACCCGGGCCGCGCGCTCGATGGCCGCCACGCGATCCGGACGCACCGACGCCTCCGTTAGCGCCGTCTCGAATCCCGCCAGAAATGATCGCGACGTGTCCAGCGCCGCCGGGACTCGGCGGAAAATCGGTTCGGCAGCGCGGGCGATCTCGTCGCGTTCGCGCCGGAGTTCCTCGTCGGTCTTGGGCACCTCATACGCGAAGGGCGCGATGACGTTGTCGGTCGCCACAGCGCCCACTTCATAGATCGGAAACTGCGTGGCCGGCGATTCGGGAAAGAGCGCGAATGTGAGAACGGCGAGTCCGACGCCGAGCAGCAAACGCGGGGCATGCAGTCGCCACCGCGGCCGGCGCTGGGCCGACGCTGTTCGTGCTCCTGCCGGCTCGGGGTCCACGACGTTAGGCCTTCGCCTCTTGCGACTCGTACGCCCGAATGATGTCCCGGACCAATCGGTGACGCACGACGTCGGTCTCGTTGAAGTACTGGAATGCGATTCCCTCGATGCCGGGCAGCAACCGCTCGACCTGAACCAGTCCCGACTCGGTATTCCTGGGGAGATCCACTTGCGTCTTGTCGCCGGTGATCACCATGCGGGAGTAGAAACGATGCTTACTTTGCTGATCGTACGGTATGCATGGAAGTGGACTAAATAAGCAGCATGAGTCGATCCCATCTTTTTGAGCCCACTTAGATACCGATTCTAGTAGGAAGGATACGAAATGAAAGCAATTGTTTATCGAGAATATGGTTCGCCCGATGTGCTTAAATTTGAAGATGTCGAAAAGCCATCCCCCAAGGACAATGAGGTCTTGATCAAGGTTCATGCGGCATCCATCAATTATGCCGACTGGGTGGCCCTGACGGGGAAACCACTCCTTGGACGCATGATGATTGGGGGGATTCAAAAGCCGAAGCACACGATCCTTGGATATGATGTTGCAGGGAAGGTCGAAGCAATAGGCAAAGATGTAAGAGAGTTTCAACCTGGCGATGATGTCTTCGGGGATATATCCGCACAAGGCGGAGGCGGTCTGGCGGAGTATGTCGCTGTCCCTGCGGATAAACTTGTCCTGAAGCCGGCAAACGTCCCGTATGAAGAAGCGGCGGCAGTCCCGTTGGCAGGAGTCACTGCGTTGCAGGGAGTCCGCACGAAGGGACAAATCAAGCCTGGGCAGAAAGTCCTGATCGTGGGCGCTTCGGGCGGCGTGGGGATGTTTGCGGTGCAGATCGCCAAAGCGCTCGGTGCGGAAGTGACGGCGGTATGCAGTGCGAACAAGTTGGATGTAGTGCGCTCGGTCGGAGCTGACCATGTGGTTGATTACACCAAAGGGAACTTTTTTTCAAGCGGACAGCTTTACGACCTCATCATCGGTGCGAACGGCAATTACTCACTCTCGGAATATAAGCGTGCGCTGACGCCGAACGGCACATACGTATGCACGGGCGGGTCGCTGAGTCAGATCTTTGGTTCGATGCTTTTGGGGTCGGTGGCGACATTGGGCAGTAAGAAGAAGATCAAAAATCTTTCAGCGATGCCCAGCAAAAGCGACTTGCTCTTTATGAAGGAACTTCTTGAGGCTCGCAAGGTCGTCCCTGTGATCGACAAACGGTATCCGCTCAGTGAAAGCGCTGAGGCATACCGATATTTCGGGAAAGGTCACACGACGGGGAAAGTGGTTATCACCGTGAGTACATAACGCTTATTCGCAAAAAGGAGAATGCAACATGGAAGATATTCAAATCATACTTTCGGCGTTGTGGATCGCCACAATGTTGACCTACTTGCTGGGCGATGTATTGCGAATCTTCAGCGGCGACTTCAAAGCAGGAGAAATGGGAAGTTCTGGAGGAATGAAAATGACCCAGCCCATGATGCTCGGCATTGCGGTCTTGATGGTCATCCCGATCGTTATGGTTTTCCTAACCCTGGTATTGGGCTACCCTGCGAACCGCTGGGCAAACATTGTTGTAGCTGTGTTCTTTTTTCTTTTTAATATCATTGGATTACCCACCTATCCATCTGCTTATGACAAATTTTTGATTGTTGTTAGTCTGGTCTTCAATTCACTGACTGCCTGGTATGCCTGGAAGTGGGACTAAACCGGAAGGTAAGATAATACGAGCAGATAACCCAAGCATTCATGAGTCAATCACAGAAAACGACCGAAAAAGGGTCGCTTTTGTGATTTTGAAGCAATTCATCAAAGCATTGATAAATTGATCGGAGTTATCAGGGGAAATGTCTCGCTACGGCATGTAAAAAACCCTTGACAGGATGTAAGAAATATATTACTATTTGTACATCAAACATTACTAAATGTAAGTGAAAGCTTACAGAAGAGGAAAACATGTCCTTTCAACAAAAAAACATCACTGTATCCCTAGCCAACTTTATGCTGATTTTAGGATACCTTTTAATCAGGGTGTTTCAAATGATACAGGGTGGGAGTTTCAATTCGACCAATGTATTTCGACTT
>JANNJV010000295.1:0-4995 GCA_031395945.1 Gemmatimonadota bacterium
CTCCGACGAGATCGACAAGAAGATCGACAAGGTGTTGGACGGGAAGACGGTGCAGACGCTGTACGATCCGAACGCGACGTTCGTGGTGGAAGAGGCGGGCAAACTCGCCGGCCAGTTCGGCGCGGCGCGCATCATCATCGAGGGGCACACCGACGCGTCGATGCGCTCGGCCGGGACGGTCACCGCGGCTGACGTGCAAGAGCTGTCGCTGCGACGCGCCAACTCCGTGAAGCAGGCGCTGATCCGCAAGTTCCCCACGCTCCAGCCCAATCAGTTCACGACGGTTGGCAAGGGCTGGGACCGTCCGGCCGATCCGGGCGACCCCGGCAACTTCGCGAAGAATCGCCGAGTCGAGATCAAGGTCTACCCGCTCGAATCGAAGTGATGGGTCTGTTGACGCTGCGCCAGGAGACTCCGCCGATGATCCGGCGGGGGCTCGGCGCGGTGGGCGTGGCCATTGTGATCGTGGTGTGGTGGGTGCTCACGTATGGCGCCGTCGCGGAGTCGCGCATCGTGTCGCCGGTGCTGCTTCCCAGTCCCCTGGAGGTCCTTCGGAGCGTGCCGGTGCTCTTCACGGAGCGCGGGCTGATCGAGAGCGTCTTTGCGACGCTCAAGCGGGTGCTCAGCGGCTTCGGACTGGCGATTCTCGTCGGCGTTCCGCTCGGGATCGTCGCCGGCGCCTACCGCGTGTTCGACGCGCTCACGGGGCCGCTGTCGCTGTTCGCCCGCAACATCCCGGTGGCGGTGCTCATTCCGCTCACGATTCTCTGGTTCGGAATCGACGAGACCCAGAAGACGATGTTCATCTTCGTCGCCACCGTGCCCTTCGTCTTCTTCGAGGCAGCGCGCGCGGTGGCCGGCGTGCAGGACCGGTACGTCGAGACCGCGCAGACGCTGGGCGCCTCGCCGCGGCAGGTGATCGGCAAGGTGCTCATCCCGCTGGCGATGCCGCACATCTTCGCCAGTCTGCGCAGTCTGTTCGGCCTGGCGTTTGGTTACATCATGCTGGCCGAACTGGTGAACGCGAAGCACGGTCTGGGCTTTCTGCTGATGAACAGCCAGCGGCGCGCGCTCACGGAGCACATCTTTGCAATCCTGATTCTCATCGGGCTGCTGGCGTACGGCATAGACAGGACGCTGCTCTGGTTCCAGCGGGGGCTGTTTCCCTACCGCGAGGCCGAGGAATGAGCGCGCCCGCGACGCCTCCGTCCCAGTCCGCGCCCCAGCCCGGCAGCTCCAGCGTGCCGACGGTGCCGTCGACGCCGTCACCGCCGCCGCCCGTGGTGATCTTCGACAAGGTGTCCAAGACGTACGAGAACGGGTACACCGCCATCCAGGACGTCACCTTCACGATCGAGGACAAACCGGACATCCCGGAGCGCGTCACGATCCTGGGGCCGTCGGGGTGCGGTAAGTCCACGATCCTGCGCCTGATCGCCGGACTCAAGCCGCAGTTTCCGGCGACGACGGGCACGGTGCTCGTGACCGGGAAGCCGGTCGTCGGCCCCGGCGCGGACCGGGGGATGGTCTTTCAGGACTACACGTCGTTCGACAATCGCACGGTTCAGGACAACATCGCCTTCGGCCTGGAGTGTCAGGGTGTGCCCGTCAAGGATCGGCTGGAACGGGCGCGCGAGTGGATTGGCAAGGTCGGGCTGCACGTGGACCGCGACGCGCACAAGTATCCGCATCAGTTGTCCGGCGGCATGCGGCAGCGCGTGGCCATCGCGCGCTCGCTGATCCTGCACCCGAAGATCATCCTCATGGACGAGCCGTTCGGCGCTCTCGATCCGCGCACGCGCCTGAACATGCAGGATATGCTCGTCGCGCTCACGCGCGAAGCGGAGGCGACGCTGTTCTTCATCACGCACTCGATCGAGGAAGCGGTGTATCTGGGCGACCGCACGCTCATCATGTCGTCCGCGCCCGGCACGATCCTCAAGGAAATCTCGGCGCCGGCACCGCAGGCGCCCGCGCGCGTGGTGCAGCAGCAGCCCACGTTCATGAAAACCGTCTTCGAAATCCGCAACATCATGGAGACGCTCGAGAGCTCCACGCGCGCGGGCGATCAATAGTGCCGGGCCCCCACGTGAGCGCGGGCCGGTCCGCCGGCGTGTGGTCGTATCTCAAGGCGGCCTTCACGTATCATTGGAACCTGCTCTTCTTCGTGGGGGGCGTCGGGTTGGCGGCGATGTCTGGGCGCCCGGACGCGCTGCTGCCGGTGGTCGGCGCCCTGGAAATCGCGTACCTCACGGGGATGATGGCCATCCCTCGCTTTCGCACGGCGGTGGACGCCAAGGCCGCAAAGAGTGCCCGCCTCGCCGGCACGGACCCCAACGCGCAGCTGTCGCTCCAACGCATGATCGACGCGCTGCCACCGGCGTCGCTGCAGCGGTTCGGCGATCTCCGCATGCGCTGCTACGAGATGCGCGACATCGCGTCCGGCGTTCGCGGGCAGGCCGCGGGCTCCAGCGACACGGCGGACTCGATCCGCACACCGGCGCTGGATCGGTTGCTCTTCCTGTTCCTCAAGCTGCTCATGTCGCAGGACGGACTGCGGCGCTTTCTGCGCAGCACGAGTGAGCCGCAACTCGCCGCGCGCGTGGAGGAGCTCAAGGCCAAGATCGCCGCGGCGGGCACAGCGTCCGACGAACGCATGTCGCGCTCCCTGCAGGACAGCCTCACGGACGCCGAGCTCCGTCTCGAGAACTACCGCAAGAGCACCAGAGACGCGGAGTTCGTGGCGATTGAGCTGGATCGCATCGAGACCAAGATCCAGGCACTCACGGAGATGGGGGTCAGCCGGCAGGACGCGGACGCGCTCAGCCACCAGGTGACCGCGGCCGCCGAGAGCATGCACCAGACCGAAGACGCGGTGAACCAGCTCCAGCATCTCACCGGACTGGCCGACTCGCTGGCCGAGCCGCCGGCGATTCTCGACGCTGACATCGGGCGCGTGGTGCAGCGTGGCCGCTGAAGCGAAGGAACCCCGCGCCCGGCGCGACGAACTGCCGCCGTGGTATCCGCCCTGGGCGCTCCGCATGGCGGACCTCTACTTCTCGCGCACGACGTCGGTGTTCGTGCTCCACGGCAACACGTACGATCTGGTGCCGCTGCAGGACGTGAACGCGCAGGAGCGCGCCACGTTCGGCGGGGTGACCGACTTCCTCACGGAACAGCTCTTCGGCACGTGGGATCTCGTGCTCCACTACGATCTCGGCCGCGGCCTGCGCGTCTTCGCGGGGCGAAACGAGAAACGGCTGAAGGACATGGTCGCGCTGGCGACGAAACGCATCGGGGATCTCTCCACCGTGAAGAACGATCCGGCGATCGTATTCGGGCTGCTGGATCTGTTCGTCCGCGAAAACATCATGGCCGCCCCCGAGAAGCAGCTCAGCGTCGCGGTGCTCGTCAGCCATGCGTCGTACCTCTTCCCCGCGGGCGAGCCCGGACGGCTGAGCTTCTCCGCTTCGGGGATGGCGGTCACACTCCTGAACTGGGCCACGAGTGTGCATGTGAAGAGCATGGAGATGGCGTTCGTGCTGATCGACGAACGTCGCAGCGACATGAGCGACCGGGTCACCGGGAACCCATACGTCGCGACGATCGAAGTGCCGATGCCGAGCGAGAAGGAGCGCCTGGCGTTCGCGACCGACGTCGCGGCCGCGGCGAATTGGAGCGCGGTCTCCGACTATGGACCGGATCAGCTTGCGTCGCTGAGCGCCGGCATGTCGCTCAACGATCTGTCGACATTCATCAGGAGCGCGCTCGACGGAGGCCAGCGGCTGGACGCGGCGTTGTTCAAGGAGACGAAGAAGCGGCTCATCGAGCGGCAGTGCCAGGGGCTGCTGGAGTTCATCGAGCCGAAATGGAAACTGGACACCGTCATCGGCCATGAGGCGGCCAAGCAGCGCCTGAAGGACGATGCCGCGCTGCTGCAGCGCGGAGCCCTGGACTCGGTGCCCATGGGCTACCTCATCTGCGGGCCGGTCGGTACCGGCAAATCCTTCCTGGCGATGTGCGCCGCCGCCGAGATCGGCATTCCGTGCGTGATGCTCAAGAACTTCCGCTCGAAGTACGTTGGCGAAACAGAGGGCAATCTCGAGCGTGTGCTCTCGGTGTTGCGCGCGATGGGACCCGTCATGGTCGTGGTCGACGAAGCCGATGCCGCGTTGGGCGATCGCGACTCCGAGGGCGATGCGGGTACGTCGAGCCGGGTGTTCGGCATGATCGCCACGCAGATGGGCGACACGCGTTATCGCGGACGCATCCTGTGGATGCTGCTCACCGCGCGTCCCGACCTGCTGCCCATCGACATCAAGCGCCAGGGACGCGCCGAGGTGCACATTCCGCTCTTCTATCCGTACGAGGAGAGCGAGGTCAGGCAGATGTTCGTCGTGCTGGCCAAAAAGCTCGGTACGACGCTGGACGTGAAGGACGTGCCGGCCATCCCCCAGCGGGGCCAGTTGTCGGGCGCCGACATCGAGGGCATCGTGGGCCGCGCACTGCGCAAGTCGCTGCTGGCCGGACACAAGACCATCACGCGTGAAGCGCTCGCCGAAGTCGTCGCACAGTTTCTCCCGTCCACGGAGGGGTTGGAGAAAGAGCTGCAGCAGATCGCGGCTATCATCGAGTGCACCGATCGCGAGTTCCTGCCGCCGCCGATCGTGAAGGAGCTCGAGAAAGCGGGCGGACGTGGAGCGCTGCAGGAGCGGCTGACGGCGCTCAAGCAGCTTGTCGCCGCCCTGTAGCCACTGCGGCCAAGCGTCGCAGAAGGCGTAACCACCAGTTAGGGACGGTGCGTTTGGCGCTTGGAGTCCGGTGTTTGGGGTTGGGCGTCCTTCATCCCGGACGCCAAACGCCTAACCCCCAACGCCGATCGCCCGACGCACCTTACCGATCGGAACGCTTATCGTGGCGGCCGGTGACCCAACCCATGCGCACGCGCATCTGATCGGCCGTTATCTCGGCCATCTCCTCGATACGCCACGAACC
>JANNJV010000369.1:0-6772 GCA_031395945.1 Gemmatimonadota bacterium
GTACAATCCCAGGTACATGATGACCAGCCGCGCCTGCTTCCAGAGCGCCCACACACCGATCACACCGAGGCTCAACAGGGCTGCGATTCCAATCAGGTTGTCGACCACGCCCACGCCAGCAAATCGTCCGTCACGAGAGACACGTTTAAGAACAGATGCAATGGTCGGCTGCGGCAGGTTTCCTTGTAGTTGCTCGGTGGCATACGCCGAGATATTCGTCGTCACCCGCTCCGCCAGGGTGCCCAAAAGACTCTGCTGCGGCCCATCGGAGAACGTCGCGTCGGCGATGTAGGAGCGCCCTACCCGCTGCTCATTTGGGGCGACTACGCTCCATGCCAGCCAGCTTCCGACCGAGATCGCCCCAGCCACTCCTAACACCAACGCGCGACGAAAGCGCCGCTCGAGCAGCCAGTGAAAAAAGAGTGCTCCCACCATCGTGACTCCCACAAGCCTCGTCAGGGCGGCACACAGGGCAGCGGCGATGGCGAGCAGCGCCCACCGGCGGGTTGGTCTACCGGTTCCTATCGAGGTCGAAGGCTCACGAAGGACGGCCCAAAGCGCGAGCGTCGCAAACAGCATGTACGGCGCCTCGCTCAATGGCCTCCCAGCGTGCAGCACGAGCTCGGGGTTGAGCGCCGAGAGTGCGAGAACGGTGAGCGCCACCCCCGAACCGGCGCGGCGTCGCATCACATCGTACAGCAGCGCCAGGGCGCCCACGGAACAAAGCACAACAACGGCAATGAGGACTTGAACGTTTTCGCCGAACGGCAGTGACCAGAACGCCAGGAGAGTCGGAAAGCCGGGTGGGTAGTGTGTGTGGAGAGGCGATCCAAGTGTGAATACGTCGTGATATCCGAGCTGGCGAATTGAGCGTGCGAGAAGCAGGTAGTTCGCCTCGTCGTGCCACAAGCCGGCCGCGAACGTTCGGTTGACCCAAGCCAGCGTTCCGTGCAACACCAGGAGGGCGATCGCCGCTCGCTTGTGCGAGCGCAGCGACGAAGCCCGGTCACTGGCTGCGTCGCGATCGCCGTGCCGTTCTTGCAATTCGCCGTCAAAGGTCATCGATATGCAGAAGTGGTGCGCCCGAAGACGGTGTGTCCGGCGACATCGCGTGAGGCTCGGTGGCGGGGGGAAACTGCGTGTCGCAACCGACCCGCGATAGTGGACGACTGACAATGAGGGACCGCTCGCCGCCAAATCTCTTTGCCGTAGATGGCGCAGATGGTAATTTGTTGTCCTCTATGAGCAGCCAGACCGACGCTACGCCCACTGAACTCTCCCTGCCCGCCCAACGTCCGGTCGCCGGCGCAGCCGCCGAGCACGCATCCGACGTGGATGCCAAAGCGCGCTTCCCGCGTGAGGCCATCGAGGCTGCGCGCCAAGCGCGGTTGCTGTCCGCAGCCGTGCCAGCGAAGCTGGGAGGCGCGGGCGCATCCATGCGTGAGCTGGCGGCGACGTGCACGTCCGTCGCCCAGGCTTGCGGCTCGAGCGGGATGGTGCTGGCTATGCATCACATCCAGGTTGCGTGCATCGCCCGACATGGACTCTCGTCGCCGTTTTTCCAGCAGTATCTGAAGGAAGTCGCGACCCAGCAGATCCTGCTGGCATCGGTGACGTCCGAAGTCGGCACTGGCGGCGACACACGGTCCAGCATCTGCGCGGTCGAGCACGAGGGCGGCCGGTTCAAGCTCGATAAGGATGCCACGACCGTCTCCTATGGTGAGCACGCCGACGATCTCCTGGTAACCTGCCGCCGGACGAGCGATGCATCCCCCAGCGATCAGGTGCTGGTGCTGCTGCGCAAGGGCGATTACAAGCTGCACCGCACGGGCGAGTGGAACACGCTCGGCATGCGTGGCACGTGCAGTCCGAGCTTCAAGGTGACTTCCTCCGGGCCGGACACGCAGATCGTTCCTGGGGCGTTCGCGGATTCATCGGCGCAGACGATGGTGCCGTACTCTCATATACTGTGGGCTGCGGTTTGGCTTGGCATCGCATCCGACGCGTTTGCGCGTTCGGCGGCGTTCGTTCGCGGCGATGCGCGTAAGAAGCCCGGGACGGTCCCGCTGACGGCCACTCGACTCGCGGAAGCCTCGGTGATGCTCCAGTCCCTTCGACAGCTCGTGACCGGCGTTGCCACGGAGTTCGACGCCGTGGCCGACGATAGGGAAGAGCTCTCGACCATGGGCTGGGCCCTGAAGCTCAACAATCTGAAGATCGCGGCGTCAGAAGCGGCACCGCAAATCGTGCACAAGGCGCTCCAGATCTGCGGCATCGTGGGCTACAAGAACGATTCTCCCTTCAGCGTGGGCCGGCAGTACCGTGACTCGCTCTCTGCCGCGCTCATGATCGGCAACGACCGGATCACGTCGAAGAACGCGTCCATGTTGCTCGTCTTCAAGGACGAGTAGGTCGAACAACCGTGTCAGCGTTCGATCCGAAGGAATTCTATGATGGGCTCGTGGGCCATGGGCTCGTCGTGCCGGCCGGGCCACTGGGCGCCTTCGGTCGTGGCGCTGTCTTCGAAGACGTCCTCGAGCGGCTCGACGCGCTCATCCTTCGCGTGTCGAGGGACGATCACGTCGAGACGATGACCTTTCCGCCAGTCATCGACCGGAGCATCATCGAGCGCACCGGCTACATGGATTCGTTCCCGAACCTGTGCGGTTGCGTACACAGCTTTACGGGCAGCGAGCGCGAGGCACGGGCGCTTTCACAACGCATCCAGTCGGGCCAATCGTGGGGTGAGCTGGTCGGAACGACCGACCTCGTGCTGAATCCCGCGGCGTGCTATCCCTTGTACCCGACGTGCGCGGGGACCGTGCCGACAGACGGCAGGCACGTGACGATGTTCGCGTGGGTCTACAGGCAGGAACCGTCGATCGAGCCCACCCGCATGCGGTCCTTCCGCGTACGCGAATTCGTACGCATAGGCACGCCCGAGATGGTCGTCGCATGGCGCGACATGTGGCTCGCTCGCGGCCTCGCGATGCTGAAATCGCTCGAGCTTCCCGCCCGATCCGATGTCGCGGCCGATCCGTTTTTCGGCCGCGGCGGCAAGATGCTCGCAGCTGGCCAGATCGAACAGCGCCTCAAGTTCGAGGTCCTGATCCCAGTTATCTCGGAAGAAAGCCCGACCGCGTGCTGCTCCTTCAACTACCATCAGGACAAGTTCGGCCAGGCGTTCGACATTCGCCTCCCGAGCGGCGAGACCGCCCACTCGGCGTGCCTTGGCTTCGGCATGGAGCGGGTGGTGATGGCGCTCCTCAAGACCCACGGCTTCGAGCCCCCGTCGTGGCCAAAGGCCGTGCGCGCGAGACTGTGGCCGTGAGCCGTCGTGTCGTCGTCCCCGGTCTCGATGCGACGAACTATCAGCGTCACATGCTTCACGCGGACGACCGGCTCTGGGTAGAGAAGAACTGCTATGTCGATGTGATAATCGAGATGCTACACGCGTTGAAGCTCCAGCCACTCGCGGCGATGGGCTTCTGCGCGGCGGTGGACTTCGAGGGCGACAACTTCACATTCTTCAAGCCCTCGCATGATGAGTTGCGCGCCCTGTTCGGCGTCGACATTCAGGAGCTGAACGTGTGGCGACCCCTTGTCGAGCACGCGACACATCACCTGGGCGAGGGAAAGTTCATAAGCACCGAGGCCGACTCGTTCCACTTGCCCGACACCTCGGGCACGGACTATCGGCGCAACCACGTCAAGACCACCATCATCCTCGCCGACATCGACGTGGAGCAACGCCGGCTCGGCTATTTCCACAACGCCGCCTACCACGCGCTCGAGGGCGAGGATCTCGAGAACCTGTTCCGGCTCAACGCAGCGCCCGACCCTACGTTCCTGCCACTCTTCGCTGAGCTGATCCGCATCGACCGCATCGTGCATCGCCCTCCCGCCGAGCTCGCGCAGATGGCGCGTGTACTGCTGGCGATCCACCTCGCGAGAAGGCCGATCAGCAACCCGATCGACAAGTTCAATCGCCGCTTCGAGAACGATCTCCCCTGGATTCAGCGGCAGGGCCTGAACTTTTACCACGCGTGGGCCTTTGCGACGATCCGTCAACTTGGCGCCGCTTTCGAGCTCCTGGCCTTGCACCTGCGGTGGTTGATCGAGGCAGGCGAAGGAGATGGCCTCGCAAGCGCAGCGGATGACTTTCTTCAGCTGAGCGGCACGGCCAAGACCTTCATATTGAAGGCGGCGCGCGCTGTAAACACCAGGAAGCCTTTCGATGCCTCCACGACGTTCGCGGAGATGTCGCAGGCGTGGGCGCGCGGGATGGCCGTTCTGGAGCGCGAACTTGATGCTCCGTCGGGACATCCAGCGTGACAACGCGGGGCACTCTCCGCGTTGGAATTGACTTGGTTCAGATCAGTCGAATCGCGGAGTCTCTGGAGAAGTTCGGCGAGCGCTTTCTACGGCGTGTGTTTACCGACGCTGAGACTGCGTACGCGACAGCCGTTCCCTCCAAGACCAGCGAGCGACTTGCCGCCCGGTTCGCGGCGAAGGAAGCAACTCTCAAAGCGATCGGCCTAGTGGACCACCCGATGAACTGGCGCGATATTGAGGTACGCCGGGCGCCGTCTGGCGCCTGCGAAATTTCCCTCCAAGGCGGCGCTATCGACGCGGCAAAGCTCTCTGGCATCAGTGAGCTGGCGGTCAGCCTGAGCCATGAAGGTGATTACGCGACCGCTGTGGTGATTGCCCGCATGAAAGAGAATCCGGAGCAATGAGCAGTCAGAATAACGACGAAAGAAGCGCAGCGATTCGACGGATTCTGGTCGAGCACGGACGGCTCTCCAGCGACGCCATCGCGCTCGACAACGACGCCGATCTCTATCGCGCGGGTATGACGTCGCATGCAAGCGTGAACGTCATGCTTGCGCTGGAGGGCGAATTCGACGTCGAATTCCCCGATCATATGCTTAAGCGTGGCGTATTCGGGAATATCGCGTCGATCAAGGCGGCCATCGACGAGCTTTCACCTGCATAGCCAGTGATGCCTGGGCGAGTTCGCGCCATCACGGGCCACCTGTGCCAGCCACTTTCAAGCGGCTGGGAAGTCGCCGATTGCGCGCCCGGCGCGTTCGACGGCTCGGAAGCGCTGGCACGCGCGTCTCTCCATTGGGTGAAGGCCGTCGTGCCTTCGACCGCCGCCTCGTCGCTGCGGTCGGCGGGTAGCTGGAGCTTGGATGGCGCCGCGCGCCGCTTCGACGCCGTGGACTGGTGGTACCGCACCCGATTCTCCGCGGACAAAGTCGAAGCGGGAGAGCAGATTTGGCTCTGCTTCGACGGGCTGGCCACGGTCGCCGACGTTTGGCTGAACGGCCGGCCACTCCTCACGAGCGAGGGCATGTTCACCGCGCACGAGCGCCGCGTGGACTCGCTGCTGCGCACCGACAACGAGTTGGCCATTCGCTTCCGCTCCCTCGACGCCTTGCTGGCTCGCCGCCGGCCGCGTGCCCGGTGGCGGGCGCCGATGGTAGAGAATCAGCAGATCCGCTGGGTCCGCGCCACGCTACTCGGCCGCACGCCCGGCTGGTCGCCACCCGCGCAGGCCGTGGGACCCTGGCGTGCGATCCGCCTCGAGCGTAGGCGCGGCGTGACAATCAAGGACGTGCGGTTGCGCGCGGGCGCCGATGGAAAGCTCGATGTTTCCCTTCGCGGTGAGAGTCTGAGCGGTGACCCACTTTCCCATGTCGAGGTCGCGCTTTTCCGCGACGGCCGCGAGTTCAAGGCGACGCTGGAGCCGCGTGGCGATCTGACGGCGGGCCACCTCGTGGTTCCGGACGTCCAGAAATGGTGGCCGCATACCCATGGTGAGTCGCCCCTCTACTCGGCGCGGCTCCGAATCAAGAGCGGGGGCGGTGTCATCGAGGCGGACCTCGGCTCCGTCGGATTCCGTTCGGTGGGCGTGAACACCGCCGACAAAGGCTTCGCCGTTTTCGTCAACCGAGCACCGGTGTTCTGTCGGGGGGCCTGCTGGACGCCGCTCGATCCTGTGTCGCTCAAGGCATCGCCGACCGCCATGAGCCATGCCTTCTCGCAAGTGGTGGACGCCGGCATGAACATGCTTCGCGTCGGCGGAATGATGGTCTACGAAGAGGATGCGTTCCTCGACCAGTGCGACGCTCGCGGCGTGCTTCTCTGGCAGGACTTCATGTTCGCGAACATGGAGTACCCGGAGGACGATTCTACCTTCCTGCAGGCGGTGAGCGAGGAGGCCGGTCAACAGCTTGCGCGTCTCCAGGGCCGACCCAGCCTCGCGGTGTTGTGCGGCAACAGCGAAGGCGAGCAGCAGGCGGCCATGTGGGGTGCGCCACGCGACCGATGGCGGCCGGCGCTGTTTCACAAACACCTCGCCGATATTGCGCGCGACGCGTGTCCCGATGTTCCGTACTGGCCTTCGTCGGCACACGGTGGCGACTTTCCGCACCAGGGAGACGCGGGCACCTCGTCATACTACGGTGTGGGCGCTTACTTGCGGCCACTCGAGGACGCGCGACGTGCCGACGTGCGCTTCGCCTCAGAGTGCCTGGCGTTCGCAAATATTCCTGAGGCGCGCTCTCTGGCGCAGCTGCCGAGCGGTCTTGGTACCAAGGTGCACGAGCCGTCGTGGAAGGCGCGCTCGCCGCGCGACCTGGGCGCGGGTTGGGACTTCGACGATGTGCGCGATCACTACACCTCGCAACTGTTTCGCGTTGATCTTCTCAAGCTCCGGTACTCTGACCATGAGCGATACCTTGCCCTCGGCCGCGCAGCGACT
>JANNJV010000379.1:0-3838 GCA_031395945.1 Gemmatimonadota bacterium
CATCTGGGACTCCGGGCTGCGTCTCGCACTGGACGACACGCGCGGCGCGCTGGCGCTGCTGCGCGAGGGGCTCCAGATGATCAGCGAGCGTCTCGAAGCCAGCGCGAAAGCCAGCGAAGCCAACGCGCCGATTCTCGCCGAGATCCGCGCTGTCACACGACGGCTGGAAGGGGCCAGCGATGCGCTCGGTGAAACGCTGGCGCCGAAACCCGGCGCCAAGACCGTGCGCTGGCTCGAGAGCAAGGGCCGCGAGAAATCCGTCGCTGCCACCGCGGTTCCACTCGACCTCGCGCCCATCCTGCGGGACGACCTGTTCCGCCGCGTGAAGACCACGATCGTCACCAGCGCTACGCTGGCGACCAATGGCGACTTCAGCTTCCTGCGAAATCGTCTGGGGCTGAACGAGCCGGACGTCGAGCCCACCACTGGTGTCTTTGCGTCGCCGTTCCACTACGACATCCAGGCGCTGCTCGTCACCCCGACCGACATTGCGGCGCCCAACGCCGATGCCGCCAGGCATGCGGCCAGCGTCATCGAGATCATTACCGATGTCGCCGACGCGTCGGGTGGCGGACTGTTCGTGCTCTTCACCAGCCACAAGGACGTTCGCCTCATGGCGGCGGAGCTGCGATCGCGCGGCTTCGAGCGGAAGCTGCCGCTGCTGGTCCATGGCGAAGCGACGCGCGACACGCTGCTCGATCGGTTTCGAAACACGGACGGCTCCGTCCTGTTGGGCACGGCGTCGTTCTGGGAGGGCGTGGATGTACCCGGCCGCGCGCTGCGCGGGCTGATCATCGCGAAGCTGCCATTCAAGGTGCCCACCGAGCCGTTGACGGCGGCGCACTGTGAGGCCATCGAACGCGCGGGCGGTGACGCGTTCGCCGAGTACATGCTGCCCCACGCCGCGTTGCGGCTCAAGCAGGGATTTGGCCGGCTGATTCGCTCGAGCACGGACAGCGGCGTCGTGGTCATTGCCGACCCGCGTGTCATCCGCATGGGGTATGGACGCGAACTCATGCGCGTCTTGCCACCGGCTCGTCGGCTCGCGGGGAATTGGGCCGACCTTCGTGAAGAAGTCCGGCGATTCTATGCAACCTGACAACCAAGCAGCCCACAGCCCAACGCCCACAGCCCGAAAATGCGCCTAACCAAAATCGTCTGTGTCGGCCGCAACTACGTCGATCACGCGAAAGAGCTTGGGAATGAGCTGCCCAAGGAGCCGCTCATCTTCCTCAAACCGCCGTCCAGCGTCGTGGGAAGCGGGCAACCAATCCGGCTGCCCAAAGTGTCCAAGCAGGTGGAGTACGAGGGCGAGATCGGTGTGATCATCGGCGAGCGACTCACGAACGCCACGCAAGACCAGGCGCGTGCCGCCGTTCTAGCGATCGCGGCTGTAAACGACGTGACAGCGCGCGACTTGCAAAAGACTGACTCGCAATGGACGCGTGCCAAGGGCTTCGATACGTTCTGTCCAGTGGGCCCGCCGAACGAGCCACCCAACGATCTTGGTTCGCTGCAAGTAGTTACTAGAGTGAATGGCGTGGAGCGACAGCGTGGGACGGCCTCGCAAATGGCGTTTTCGATTCCGATGGTGCTGTCCTACATTTCGAAGGTGATGACGCTGGAGCCCGGTGACCTGGTTTGTACAGGGACCCCAGCGGGAGTCGGGACCCTCCAGCCCGGCGACGTGGTAGAAGTGGAGGTGCTCGGCGTGAGCCGGGTGAGCAACCCGGTGGTCGCCAGCACCTAGCACCAGCATCCAGGATTTCATTGCCCCAGCTCGCAAAGCGCTTCGAGACGCTTCCGGAATACGTGCTGGCTCGTATTCCGCAGAAGAAGCACGATCTGCTGAAGCGCGGCGTGGATGTGATCGACCTGGGCGCCGGTGACGCCGACCTGATGCCGCCCGAAGCGGCGCTGCGTCGCCTCACGGATTCGGTCTACATCCCGGGGATGAACCGCTACGGGTTCGGTTTGGGGCTGGTACAGTTCCGGGAAGCGGTGAGCGCCTGGATGCACAAGCGGTTCGGCCTGCGGTTCGACCCGCTCAAGGAAGTGGTGCCGCTCATCGGATCGAAGGAAGGCATTTCGCACCTGGCGCTCGCGTACATGGAGCCAGGCAGCGTGGCCATCGTTCCGGAGCCGGGGTACAACGCGTACATGGGCGGCTCGCTGCTCTCCGGTGGCGAAGTGTACAAGTACCCGCTACGCCCGCGCACCAAGTTCCTCGTCGAGCTGGACGACATTCCTGCGGACGTGCTGAAGCGCGCTCGGGTCGTGTATCTCAACTACCCGAACAACCCGACGGCGGCGATCGCGCCGCTGGAGTATCTGCAGCGCGTGGTGAAGCGATGCCGGGAGCTGGACATCCTGCTCGTGTATGACAACGCGTATTCCGAGCTGTCGTTCGACGGCTACGTGCCGCCAAGTATTTTCGAGATCGACGGCGCGCGCGACGTGGCGATCGAGTTCCACTCGATGTCCAAGACGTACAACATGACCGGATGGCGGTGCGGCTGGGCGGTGGCGCGTCCCGAGATCGCGTCGGTGCTGTCACGCGTGAAGAGCTTTGTTGATACCGGGCAGTTCATGGCGGTGCAGTCGGCCGCGGTGGCGGCCCTCGAGAGTTGGGAGCAGTTCCTGCCGAAGAATCGCGAGGTGTTTCGCGAGCGGCGCGACGCGGCGGTCCAGGCGTTTCGGGACGCCGGATTCCAATGTGAGGCCCCCAAGGCCACGATGTATCTCTGGATTCCGCTGCCCGAGGGCCTGGCCAGTGCGGCGTTCGCCGAGCGCCTGATGGAAGACGAAGGCGTCATCGTGCTTCCGGGCTCGGGATTCGGAGCGGGCGGCGAGGGATTCTTCCGAATCTCCTTCATCACGTCGCCGGCACGGATCGCGGAGGCGGCGCAGCGCGCGGGCCGCGTCCTGAGCGCGATGACGCATGCGGTGGTGCGCAGTGCGCGAATGCCCGTGGGTGTCGCGTGAGAAAAAGCTTCGAGCGGCGTAGCGCGCGCTGGTGGGCCGTATCGGTCGTCGTCCACGTCTTCGCGGCCGTGGTGCTCGCCCAGCTCATGTTCCGCTACCCCCTCGGACAGTTGATGGGGATCCGGAAGTCGGATTACAAGCAGGAGCGCCTGCTGTACATCGCGCTGCCGCAGCAAGCCGGCGGCGGAAAAGCGAAGACGCCGTCCGCGGGGGCCGCGCCGGCGGCGCTGCGCGCACCGTCGGTCGTACCGACACAGGTGCCCGTGCCCGACATGCGCGACAGCTCGCGCTCGCAATCGGCCGGGGGCAGCGGCGCGGGGACGGGTGATGCCGGCGCGGGAGCGGCCACTGGCATCTCGCCGCGGCAACCGGATTCACGCATCGCGTTGTCGCCCACCACGGCGGTTCGGCGCGCGCGGACGGTCGAGGAATCCGTGGACAGCATCGTGAGCCTGGCCATTGGGATCGTGCAGGACTCGATCGCGATCGCGTCCGGCCAACGCAAGCCCGGTGACTGGACGGTCAAGGGAAAAGACGGGCAGGTGTGGGGGTGGGATCCCAGCGGCAACATCCGCTTGGGCAAGTTCACAATTCCCGGCGCACTGCTGGCCTTGCTGCCGCTGAACAAGGGGCAGTCGCCCATCAATCCCATCGAGCAGCGGAGTCTCGCGTATATCCGACGCGACGTGCTGGAGAACGCGCAGCGCTCGATCAACGAAGACGAGTTCCGGGCTGCGGTGAAGCGCATCCGTGAGCGAAAAGAGCGCGAGCGGCGTCAGAACCAGTTGGCTGCCGACACCAAGGGCGAGCCGCGGGAGCCCTAGGTTCTAGTGTAGTTGCCCCGACGCCGGCA
>JANNJV010000385.1:0-7475 GCA_031395945.1 Gemmatimonadota bacterium
CATTCAGATCGATGTTGCGCCTGTCGGCATAGCCCGCGAGCTGAAACGAAGACAGGACGCGGGCGCGCCTCAGATTCTCGACCTGGTCGTAGAACAGCATTCCGCTCTTGCGATGCAGCGGCGACCCCTTCGCGGCATAGATCGCGACGTAGCCTGTGAGAAGCCCCAGGGTACCGGCGAGGATGTGTATGGCATACGTCATTCGCACGGATGCAGCCCTCCTACGCGCGCATGGTGATCGCCGGGTCGATCCGCGCAGCGCGACGCGCTGGGATCCAGCACGCGACGATCCCGATCACGGCCATCACGACCGCCACGCCGATGAGCGTGAGCGGATCGTGCGGCGCGACACCGAAGAGCAACCCCTGAATGAGGCGCGCGGCGAAGAACGCCCCGACGACGCCGAGCACGAGACCGATCGCCAGCAACACCCCACCTTCCTTCAGGATCATCCGCTGCACCCGGCCGCTCTCGGCCCCAAGGCTCATCCGGATGCCGATCTCATTGGTGCGCGCGCTCACCGAGAAGGCGAGAACCCCGGCGATACCCACGGCCGCGATGATCACCGCGAGGATGCCGAACGATGACACCAGCGCCGCATTCAGCCGCCGCGGCGAGATGCTCTGATCCTTGATCTGCGCCACCGTCAGTACATTCTCTATGGGAACCGTCGGCGCGATGCGACGGACGACGCGAGTCGCCGCGGACGCCAGCTCAGACGCGTCGCTCGCCGTGCGGATCACGAGCCCTCCCGTCATCGAGAACTCCTGCGCGAACGGCATGAACACCACAGCCTCCGTGGGCGTATCGAGGCCGCCATCCTTCGTATCGCCGACGACGCCGACGATGGTGCGCCACTCGCCGCTGATGGGTGTGAACTTCAGTATCTCACCCGTCCAGGCGATTCGTTTACCCACCGGGTCCTCAGCCGGGAAGAACTTCTCGGCGAGCGTCTCGTTGATGATCGCGACCTTTCCGGAGCCGGGTTGATCAGTGATGGAGAACTCGCGTCCCTTGAGCAGTCGGATTCCCGCGGCGCGGAAGTACTCGGGGCCGGCGGTGCGGAAGTCGGCGTGCGGTACCGCCTCGCCCACGGCGAGCGCCTTGCCTTCTGCCTTGATGTCGAGATCGATCTGCGCGCTGCGGAGCGGCATCGTGGAGCCAAGTGCCGCCTCGATGACCCCGGGGAGGGCGCTGATCTCCTCCCGCATGCGATGGTACAGCACCTTGTTCGCCGCGTCGGCCTGAGGACTCAACCGCGTGGGATCCAGCAGCGACACCGGCATGGTGAGCACTTGCTCGGTCTCGCCCGAAAGGCCCGTGTCCACTTCGGAGAGCTGCATCATCGTGCGAGTGAGCAACCCGGCACCGGCGAGTAGCACGACGGACACGGCGATCTGCGCGACGACGAACGCGCGCTGAAGCCGATTTTTCCTGAGACTGGCGCTCATGCGCCGCGCTCCTGCCGACACGGTAGACATCGCTCCTTCCTTTGGAATCGCCGCCAGCAGCGATAGCAGCAGGGCGACCGCGACCGATAGCGCGAGGGTAAAGGCAAGCACTGCGACGTCGAGCTGGATCTCGTTCGCTCGTGCCGAATACCGTTCGGCGAGCGACGTCAGCAGCCTCAGGCCGCCGATCGCCACAATTACGCCGAGCATTGCACCCACGAGTGTCAGAGCAAGATTCTCGACGAGCAGCAACCGCCGCAGTCGCCGCACGCCGGCGCCGAGCGCCGCGCGCACCACGAGCTCGTGCTCCCTGCGCACGCCGCGCATGAGCGTGAGGTTGGCAACGCTTGCGGCCGATATGATCATGACGAAGGCGGCCGCGCCCATCAGCAGCCACAGCGTGAGTCGCGCGCGCTCCCCCAGCGCTTCCTTGAAGGGAATCATGGTCACGCGAGGACGGGATCCCGGATCGTACGCGTCCTTATGGTCGCTGAGCATGCGAGCATACGTGGACGCAACTTGGTTGTTCGCCTGCTCCAGCGTGGCGCCGGGCGCGAGCCGGGCGATCACGTCAGTCATGCGATGCACGCGCGCCTCCACCATCTGCGCGCTGAGATGGTGCGGACTGATCACCATGTTGAGCAACGCATCCACGCGCTGCGGGAAGAAGGGCGCCGGTTGCAGAACGCCGATCACCGTCACCGAGTTGTTGTCCAGCTTCACCTGCTTGCCGACAATGCTAGAGTCGCCGCCGTAGTGCCGCACCCAGAAATCGTGGCTCAGCACCATCACCGGTGGGACACCTTTGCCGTCGTCGGCAGAAGACGTCAGCCGGCCCAGCACCGGCGAGAGTCCCATGACCTCGAAGAAGTTGCCAGTGACGAGCCCCATCTCGATGCGCTTGGCGCCGTTGTCTTCCTGCAGGACGCCGAACCACTGCGAGTACTCGGCGATCCCACCCAGCGCGGGTGCGCCGTTGCGAAAGTCGCGCACTTCCGGAACGGAGAAGCCGATGTTCGCCCTCGCTGCTCCCTCCGACGAGTGTCGCAGATAGACGAGTCGATCCCCTTCACGGTGGGGTAGGGGTTTGAGCAGGACGCCGCGGACGACGCTGAAGATCGCGGTATTCGCGCCGATCCCGAGCGCCAGGGTGACCACAACGACCGCGGTGAAGGCGCGGCTGCGTCGCAGCGCGCGAAAGGCGTATTTGGTGTCGGCCCCGAGGCTCTCGATCCATGGCAGTCCTCGGCGGTCGCGCACTGCCTCGGCGGCCTGGGTGAGACCCCCGGACGCCAGCATTGCCTTGCGACGTGCTTCGTCCGGATGCATCCCACGCCGGATATACTCGGCGGTCTCCATGTCTACATGGGACTGCAACTCCTCTCGGAGATCGTTGTCGACGTCGTTCTTCGTGAAGAGTCCAGCGATGCGCGAAAGCGCTGCGCGTACGTAGCTCATCGTGCCTCCCGTTTCGGCGCGAGGAAGGCGGCGATCAAGTCAGCCGTCTGATGCCACTCGCGGGCTTCGCGCGCCAACTGCTTCCGTCCCGCAGGGGTCAGCGCGTAGTACTTCGCGCGTCGGTTGTTCTCGGACTGTCGCCACTCCGCTGTGATGAAGCCCTCCTGCTCGAGCTTGAGAAGGGCGGGATACAGCGTGCCGTAGTTCAGCGTGAGCCGGTTCTTGCTCGTCTCCTCGATGCGGCGCGCGATACCGTAGCCGTGCAGCGGCCCCAGTACGTCGACGGTCTTGAGGATCATCAGGGCCAGCGTCCCTTGCTTTACGTCCAGTTTGTCAGCCATGTTCGCGTGTGTCCTGTTGTCCTATGGGTTGCCAATATGAGGGTATTATCTGGAACGGGATCACGCAATAGACGTCTGCAGCGGTGTCTCCTGCACGTTGATGCGCCGGAGCTGTTGCCGTTCCTCGAACCCCCGGGCGATCAGCCAGACAGTGAGCGCGAGATTGGTCAGCGCCGCCGGCAGGACAAGCATGCCCAGGAAGGGATATCCAAGGAGGGGCAGAACCATCACCGTGGTCGACATGAGACTCGTCGCCATTCCAACGGCAGCCACTCCCCGCGGCACCAGAGCGAAGCGGAACAGAATGACATACAGCAGAAGGACGGTTCCATGGGCGACCATCACATTGGTGAGATGCGCTCCGACCCACGCCAAGCGGGCCATTCTTCCCAGGGTCTGAAGCATCTCACCCGCCGTGCCAGCCGCTGCGACCTCGAGACTCAGGGAGAGCATGTTGCGGATCCCGAGGCTCTCCATGGCGAGCGTGGTCAGACCGACGATGCTCAATCCCAGAAACGCGAAGGCCATGCGTTCGCTGTAGCGGCGGAAGAGCGGCATTGCCACAATGGCGGCGGTGAACGTCATCGCACCGCACACAAACGAGATCAGCAGGGCCGCCCTGATCTGCAATGCGCTTCCCGCCGCATAGGCGAGAAAGTCAGGACCGGTCGCGGGCCTCAGCCACAGGAAGTACACCGGAATTGCCAGGATCACCTGCACCAACAACACGAGCCCGACGACTTGACCGACGCGTTTCGCGGAACTCATACGGATGACTCCGATGGGAACAAGGAGTGCGTGAAAGCGGCACATTCTCCGCCATGCCCGTCCTATTGGAATCCCATACGGTGGGTCTGCCCGCCTGGTTTCAGCTCCCGCGACCGGCCGGTTTCAGCCTTCTGTCGGGGACCGAGGGCAGATTCGCAGCGACCACTTGCAGCGGTCACCGCAAGGTTGCACTAGGGCTCGTCCCCACTGGGGCCATAGATTTGCGGCACTTTCGACCCCATCGGCCGCAAGTAGGTCGTGATCTGTCCGCGGTGGTGTACGATATCAAAAAGGAAGCTCCAGGCCATGGGCGACGCCGGCCGCTGGCGGCCGAAGAACTCGAGCGTGCCGTCCCAACGCTCAGCCGGCAAGGTCTTCCAGCGATGGCCCAGACCCGCGCTCTGCTTCTCGTACGCCTGCAGCACCTCTTGCATCGTCCCAGGCATCGGCGGCGGCGACCACTCCGCCATGCCGCTCTCGAGCGCCTCGATGATCATCCGCTCTTCGCATACGATCTGCCAGGCAATCTCCTGCGCCGTCCGCGATTTGGGATCCGGACGATAGCCAGACCCCTCCGGAATTCTCCCGAGCACGTTGCGAGTCGTCTTCGCTTCGTTGGTCCAGAAATCGGTGAAGAGCGACTTTTCGTCCATGCCTATCTCCTGCTCAATGCGCAAGCGTGTAGAGCGTGTAAGCCAGGGCCCAGCAAAAACTGAGCACGAACGCGACGGCCCAAATGCCGAAGGCCGCAGTAGCCCCGAGCAGCATGGCAACGACGCCGGCAAACACGGTGGCCACAGCCAGTGCAACGGAAAACAGAGCGAGTACTGGCGGTGATGCCGGCGGACGCGCCTTCCAAATCGTCACAACGATGGCCACGCCAAAGAGTGCCGCGAACGCCATCCACAGCATCCGCAAGTCGTAGCGAGCACTGAACGCCCGGATCATCGCGAAAGTGAATGGCGCGATCGCGAACGCGATTGAAAGGAAAAAAAGTCCTCGTTGGCGAGGCGACCGATTCATGAGTCGTAGGCTTGTTGTAGCCGCGCAATATCGAGCTTCTCCATCCGGAACATAGCGTCCATCACCAGCTTCGATTTCGTGGCATCCCCACTGCTCATCAGGCGTAAGTCGGAGCCGCGGTCCAGGTCTCGACATGGAGGTCCGCGACATGACCCAGCGAGATTGGCGACGTCAGCGTGAGCGGTTATCCGGCTTCAAGGACTGTCCAGTTCGCACGGAATGCTGCGTCCACTCGGAGCGTAGCAAGTGCCGTATGGGCCCGGGGAGTGACCGACATACGACTGGGCGATGACGGCAGCCAACGCGATCACCAGGACAAGGACGAGAAGCGCACGCCAGTTCTCCAGAACCGAGCGAATGGGGAAAGACCTGAACGGGAAGGGGGCAACCATGTCGTCTCCGTCTCAGCCCAAAGTGTGAGTTACTCAACCAAACTGCATGGATTTGCCGATGCCTTGCAAGGTCGCCGAAATTCACGGATCACTCGCTCGCTTGCGTGAGCCGGCGCGGACGCGTGCGGCCGCGAAGTGGCATGCCGCCCGCGCGGCGATCTCCTCGACAGTGCCATCGGCGACACCGCGCCAAGGTTGTTCCTCCAACTCCCGGTTATCCGTGCGCTGCACGGAGATGGGAGGCCTGTCGCCCATGGACATGTCGACGCTGACGACCTTGAAGGTAAGACTCTCGCACTGCACGCGGCTCTGCACGATTTCGCGATTGAATGCTTGTCCCTTGTGCAAGCGTGGAACGGTATGGTCGGTACGATACCACACTTGCCACGATCGGTCCCAATGTCTCGACACGCGGCCGGTATCGATGGCCACCGTGTAATTGGCGTCGCGGACGACGCGCACCCATCGCCCCGGCTCGACGTCCGAGGCCGCGCCAGCGCAGGCCGCGGCGGCGAGACAAGCGCAAAGCGCGAGACCTTTCAATCCGTCGGGGAGCCAGGGGAGGGAGTCCGACAATGAGCACGTCGCACTTGCTCTGGCGGTTCGGCGCATGCGCAACACGATACCGCAGCCGGATGAACACCACGTGAGCGCAGTATTAAGGGACGGTGATGAAATGCCGTGACGCTAAACTTGTAGCGACGCAAGCGGACACTCACTATTGAGTCCTACCGTAAACGGCCTGGGTCCGAATGACGGCCAGAGTATTTCCAGCCGGTCGAACTATGCCTCTCGCGCTGTGCGCGAGCATGCTTGCCGCCTGCGCCATCGCCAAGTCTGTGAGTTCCAGGACGCAACCGGCCGCCGTGCTGGATGTAATGAAGCGCGTCGCGGATTGGCAGCTCTCGCATCCATCGAGGCACGATCCCGCCGATTGGACGCAGTGCGCGGGATACACTGGGTTCATGGCGCTCGCGGCCATCGGTTCGGACGGGCGATTCCATGCAGCGATGGTGCGAATGGGCGAGAAGAATGGCTGGAAGTTGGGAACAGCAGGTTCGCCGTATCTCGCCGACGACCATTGCGTTGGGCAGGTCTACGCCGACCTGTACCGTCAGCACGGAGATTCGGCCATGATCGCGCCGATGCGTGCGCGATTCGACTGGATCCTGGCGCATCCGACCAGTGACAACCTGAGCACCGACCGCGCGCGCAATCCGGACGCGGGTACGGGCTGGTATTGGTGCGATGCTCTCTTCATGGCGCCGCCTGCGTGGCTCCGGCTTGCCATGGCAACCGGTCACCAGCCCTACCTCGACTTCATGCTCCAGCAATGGTGGAAAACATCGGACTATCTCTACGATCCGGAGGAGCACCTCTACTTTCGCGATGACCGGTTCTTCGCTCGGCGTGAGGCAAACGGCCGCAAGGTGTTCTGGAGCCGCGGCAACGGCTGGGTAATGGCTGGTCTCGTGCGAGTGCTGCAAGATCTTCCGAAAGACAACCCATCGCGCGCGAGATTCGTGAGACAGTACCGCGAGATGGCCGAGCGTATCGTAACCTTGCAGCAACCGGATGGATATTGGCGCGCCAGCCTGCTCGATCCCGCGAGTTATCCGATGCGCGAGACGAGTGGGACGGGCTTCTACGTCTACGCGTTGGGCTGGGGAGTCAATGAGGGTTTCCTGGATCGCTCGACCTTCGCGCCCGCTGTGATGAAGGGATGGTCGGCCCTGGTAGGCAGTGTTCACGAGGACGGGAAGCTCGTGAACGTCCAACCGATCGGAGAGACTCCGAGGCATTTCGACGAGGAGAGCACCGATGTCTACGGGGTCGGTGCTTTCCTCCTGGCCGGAAGTGAAGTGTACCGACTGGTCGGCGGCTCGCGCTCCGACTCCAAGGGGCGTCGCGAACCGCGGTGATAATCGCCTGGGCGCCGTCAGCCGTGTGGGCCAACGCGCGACCTCGAGTCTTGCGGGATGGCTGCCATGCGGACGGAAAGACGTTTGCATCGCGATCACGTGCGTCGAGTCATGAGCCTC
>JANNJV010000386.1:0-5588 GCA_031395945.1 Gemmatimonadota bacterium
CGTTGGCGCGGCGGACCCCGACAAAAACCGGCGCGCGGCGGCGTCGCAATCGGGCGTCACCGTGTTTGGCGACGCCAGCGAGCTGTTCTCGCAGGCAAGACCAGAGTTCGTGATCGTGGCCAGCCCACCGGCGCTGCACGCCCGCCACTGTGTGGCATCTATGGAGGCGGGCGCCCACGTTTTGTGCGAGAAACCGTTCGCCGCCAGTGTCCGCGAGGCGCGGGAACTGATCGCTCGCGCGTCGGGATTGGTGCGGACCATATCCGTGAATCACGAGTTCCGCGCGATGCCCATCTTCCGTGACCTGATTTCCCAGGTGCGCAACGACGGTAGCGGCCCCGTGGTTGCGCAGCTGTGGCAACTGATCAATCACAACCCGGCATCCGAGACGGGCTGGCGCGGCGCACTGCGACGTCGCGCGCTGTACGAGGCTGGGGTCCACCTCGTGGATGTCGCGCTCCAGCTGTTCGGCGAAACGCCGAGCGTGGTGAGGGCAACATTTTCCAGCGGGGGAGAGTCCGGCGCCGCCGATTCCATCGTGCTGGCCACGCTCGAGTTTTCCGGCGGCCGGTTGTGCCAGCTCACGCAGTGTCGTACGCATCGTGGTGACCGCCAGTATCTCGAGGTTCGCGCCGACACCGAGAACGCCTCGTACCGCGCATCGTTCGGCGGACGCGCGCGCCTGACCGCGGGTCTCCTGCGCAGCACGCGACCCCATGTCGCCGTCGAGCGCGCCGGTTCTGGAATCGCGTGGCGAGAGCAAGGCGCGGCGCGTGCGGTATTCGCACGGAACGGTGGTTCTCCCCTCGTGGCCTCGACCCGCAGTGTCATTCAGGCATGCCTTGCGGCGATAGCGCAAGGGAAGCCAAGCCCGTTCCCGGCGACGGATGGCCTGGAATCCCTCCGTGTGATTGCCGCCGCGTATCTGTCTGCCGACATTGGGCGAGCCGTGGCGCTCGATGGCCCCGAGCGCGACTCACTCGAAGCGCTACCGCTAGCCGAAGCGCTGCGCGCATGAGCGACAGTCGCAGGCAGGGTGTGGTCATCGTGGGCGCTGGACTGATGGGCCAATGGCACGCGCATGCGTTGCGGGCAATCGGGCGCCGCATAGCCGCGGTCGTGGACCCCGATGCCGATCGTGCAGCCGGCCTGGCCAGGCGATATGCCGCGACTGGAACTACAGACTTTGCCGCGGCGCTCGGAGAATCGCCGCTCGCGGTTCACCTATGCACACCCCGGGAAACGCACCTCGAGCTGGCAGAACGCACACTCGCTGCTGGCGCGCATGTGCTGATCGAAAAGCCCTTCGCCCACACCGGCGACGCCGCCACGAAGATCCTGAGTCTCGCCGCGGCGCGTAACCTGATTGCCTGCCCTGTGCATCAGTTTCTGTATCAGCGGGGCGTGCGGCACACGATCGCGAACCTTGCCGCGTTCGGCCCGATACTCCACGCCGATTTTGTCGCGTGTTCAGCGGGCGCGACCATCGGCGGCGACACGTTGCTGCGACGAGCGCAGTTGGCGCTGGACATCCTGCCCCATCCGCTGTCACTACTGCGGAGGGTGCTGGCCATGTCGCTCCCGGACGCGGAGTGGCACGTGATGTCTCCAATGCCGGGCGAGGTGCGCATCACAGGTTCGGTCGGCCAGACGTCGTTCGGAATGCTCGTCAGCGCCGCCGGGCGACCCACCCGCAACACGGCGAGATTTGTGGGAGAACGCGGTACCATGCACATCGATCTCTTTCACGGGTTCGCCACCTTCGAGCCGCCCGATGTTTCAAGGGCGCGCAAAATCGCCCGACCGTTCGCGCTCAGCGCAAAAACCCTTGCGACTGCGACTGCGAACCTTGCGTCGCGAATGATCTCGCGCGAGCCCGCCTATCCCGGTCTGCGAGAATTGGTTGCCGCCTTCTACGACGCCATTGCCAGCGGAGCCGGCTCGCCCATCACGCCGGCGGAGACGAAGGACGTGGCCGTGGCGGCTGATCGGATTGCCGCGATGCTCCCACGTTCGTAGTGCGCGTCAAGCGCGCGGTTCGGATCTGCCGGACGGCCAGAAGTTGTATGACCAACACGATCAGCAGCATGGCGCCGTAGGTCACCATCCACGGTGCGGATCGCTTCTCCAGCATCTGGAAAATGACGCCGTGGAAGGCGACGAGCCCAAAGGCGACGTAGTTCCAGCGCTGCAATGATTTCCATCGGCCGGTTCCGAGGCGACGCAGGGAGAGGTCGTTCGATATCGCCAGCAGCATGATGAGGAGAAGCGTCGCGGCCAGCCCGGACCAGTTCGTCGCGCCAAAGACATCGTACCGCATGGGGAGCCGGTGGCGTTCCTCGGGCGCCCACAGGAAGTACTGCAGCATCTTCCCGGTCAAGTGCACCTGCAATCCCAGGATCACGTGCACGATCCCGAAGACGCCCGCCCAGATGCCAACATCCCGTCTCAGGTCTGCGCTCACCGGGTTGGGATTCACGCGCAGAACGTTCCAGGGTCCGATGAGCAGCGACCAGCACAGCAACCCGAGACTCGTGTACGCGGTACCCATGCTCAGACGGAAGACACGGACGCCCTCATCCCGAAGGAGCCAAACGATGGCGGCGGTCAGGAACACCCCGCCGACGACGATGCCCGCGTGCCGACTCAGGCGGCGGCGCCAATATCTCGTCAGCGTTGCGGGCTCCCCTCGAGGATCCGGTACTCCGGCTTGGGCGGCTCGCGCCGTTTCGCTACGGAACCGCCCCGCAGAAAGGCGATGGTTCCGGCGATGAGCCCGACGCCATGATAGAAGTACATCAGGGGGAGGAATGCCGCGGAGCGCGCGGCAAACCAGAGTCCGAATTGGCGTCTCGCCGCGCCAAGGAATACGCGATTGAGAAGAACGATCGCGAGCCACGCACCGGCAGCCAGTGCGGCGCCAGTGGCAAATCCGAAGGCCCACGCGAGAAGAAACAGCGGGATGAGCCAGGCGAGTGTCACGCTCGCGACATTCCCTGAGCGGGTATTCAAATCACTTCGGAAGACCCGCTCCCGCAGCATGAGCCCTGTCCACGGAATTGCGCGGTGCAGGATGTCCGATCGGACCATGGACTTGAAAGTGTACGCTTTCAGATGCACCATCTGGATCGAAGGCTCGAAACGGATGCGATGTCCCGTCCGGATCATCCGGTATCCCAGCGCGATGTCTTCGATGCTGGCGCCCGAGAACGCGGGCTCGAACCCGCCGAGTGCGAGAAAGGCATCCCGACGCAGGGCCACCAGCCCACTGGCGAGCGTCGCCCCCTCACGTTCCGCGGTCTGGTGCGTGTGATGATGCTGAAAGTTCTTGAATCGTGAGAAGAATCCAGGCATCGGCGTATCCGGCGCCAGCGATCCGACGATCGCGGTGACGCCCGGGTGCGCGTCGAGCGCATTCGCGTACCCGAGCAGCGTGTCGGGGTCCATCAGTTGGTCGGCGTCGAAGAACACGATGATCTCGCCGCGTGCCAGCTGCGCTCCGAGATTGCGGCAATTGGCGGACATGATGTTCTTTCCGAGCGACACCACGCGGCAGGGAAATTCGAGCGCGAGTTGTTCGGTGCTGTCAGTCGAGGCGTCGTTCACCAGCAACACCTCGTACGTCACCCCCCGGTTTGCGAACACCGAAGCGAGCGACTCACGCATTGTGGACACGGCGTTGTGCGCCGGAATGATCACCGAGATGCGGGGAGATGCGGACATGGTCAGTTGTTCAGCCACGCACGCGTGGCCGGGTTTATCCGGTACCAGGCTGAATACAATGCGGCATAACGGCCACGGACTTTCGCGAGAAAACGCGATTGGTCGTCGCTGTCGTTGATTTCCACTCGGGTAAGCTGGTAGGGGTCGTCCGCCGGCTCATTCGTGCGGTGCTGGCGGCAGGTGCACGCGTACTCATACCCGGCGTCCTTCACGGCCTGGCTCACTCGCGCGTCGTACCGGCCGAATGGATGCGCGAAGCCGTCGATGGGCTGGCCCGTCAACGCGGTGAGTCGTTCGCGGGAAAGGCGCAACTCCCGGGTAAGAGCCACGTCATCGACCTCGACGAGATTGGGGTGCGTCACGGTGTGCGAACCGATCTCGATCCCTGACTCGGCGAGCGTCCGGACATCCGCATCGCGAAGCGCAGATCCGCCGCTGTTCAGGCGCGCGGTATCCAGGAACACCGTCGCCGGCACGCCATATCGTTTGAGAACGGGGAGCGCCCGCTCGATCGTACAGTCGTAACCGTCGTCGAACGTGATGGCAGCGAGACCCGTCGCGTCACGTCGCTCGATCCGCGCAACGAGATCGTGCACGGTCATGACGTCGAAATGGCTCGCAAGCCACGCGACTTGCTCGTCGAAAGCGGATGCCGTGACGGCGAAAGGATCGCGTACCGGTTTGTGCGCCGCTACCACGCGGTGGTAGAGAACGATCAGCGCGCCGCCATTCCAGCGGGCATTGCCGTCGGGGAGCAGCGGACGTGCCAATCCAAAAATGCGCTCGCGCCATCGTACGCGCCGCGCGGCGGCGCTCACGATCGTGTCACGCCCCATGCGCGCGTTCCCACGCGATTACCCGGTCCACGATTTTCTCGATCGAAATGTTGGGCTTGAATCCGATCGCTTTTTCGAGCTTGCCCACGTCCGGCACGCGCCGCATGAGATCCTCGAATCCCTCGTCGTAGGCCTCTTCGTATGGGATGTGCCTGATCTTTGCCGTGTTGCCCGTTGCCGACTTCACGAGTTCTGCGAGGGCATTGATCGAGATCTCGCGGTCGCTCCCGATGTTGAACACCTGGCCGTGGGCCGCCGGCAGCGCAATGAGCCGCATCAGCGCCTCGATGACGTCGCTGACATCCGCGAAGCAACGCTGTTGCTCGCCGGTACCGTACACGGTGATCGCCTTGCCCGTCAGCCCTTGGCGGACGAAGCTCGGAACGACCATCCCGTACTCTCCGGTCTGGCGCGGGCCAACGGTATTGAAGAATCGGGCGACGATCGTGGGAAGTTCCCGTTCCCTCACGTACGCCAATGCGAGATACTCGTCCATCGCCTTGGAGCACGCGTACCCCCACCTGCTCTTCGTGGTCGCTCCGAGGCGCAGGTCATCCTCCTCATTGAAGGGGACCTTCACGCCTTTGCCATAGACCTCGGACGTCGAGGCGATCACCGTGAGTTTTCCCTTTCGGGCGGCCGCCTTGAGCACGACTTCTGATCCACGAATATTCGTCTCGATGGTACGAACGGGATTGGTGACGATGAGCTTGACGCCGACCGCCGCCGCGAGGTGGAATACCACGTCCACCCGATCGACCATGGGACCGATCAGGTCCTCGTCGAGAACCGAACCGAGCCGAAAATGGAAATTCGGCCGGCCTTCCAAATGGTCGATATTGCTGATCGCTCCGGTGGAGAGATCGTCGACGACCCACACCTCGTGGTCCTCAGCAATAAGGCGATCCGCGAGGTGCGACCCGATGAACCCAGCCCCTCCCGTGATCAGGAAGCGCATGGTCGCGCCCCCATTGCTCGCGTGTGCATATCGTCACGTGTTGGTGTGATCCCGCGCTTGGTGGAAGGCCT
>JANNJV010000428.1:0-4650 GCA_031395945.1 Gemmatimonadota bacterium
CCGGGCACGATCGTCCCGCGCTCCTTCAAGCCAACGTTCTCCGCCGAGAGACTGGTCATTTTCCGAACGGCCTGCTCGAGCGGGAGGACGTGACGCTCGCGCACGTAGTGTCCCAGCACTCGCGGGAACGAACCGAAGCCGCGCGGGTGCGCGCCGTCCAGGGCCCCGTCGCTGCAGATGTTGGCGAAGGGCCACCGCATGATGGTGGCGATGTCGCGTTCGTCCATGCCCGTCGCCACGACGCTTTCGTCGGCGTTTTTGGCCTGCGATTCCGCGATCAGCGCCATGAGTGTGGTGGCTGGGTCCGATTTGCGCAGCGTAGCGATCTGCCCCACGGTCTTGCCGGCGTAGCTGGGCTCCAGCTCGTAGTCGCCGAGCACAAGGTCCTCGGGCGCCGCCACTTCGCGCAGGATGAACTCGGTCTCGGCGCGGTCCGCGAAGTTGCGCTTCGGGTACAACACCGTGAGCGTGGACTGCCACATCGTGTAGGGATAAATGTCGGCGGTGACGTTGATGCCGGCGGCGCGCGCACGATCCAGCACCTTGACGAGGCTGTCGCCACGTCCCCACAGGCTTCGCATGGCGAGCTTCATGTGGGAGACCTGCACGGGGATGCGTGCCTCGCGACCGATGCGCAGCAACTCGTTGATGGCGGGCCAGAAATCGCGGTCCTCGCTGCGGATGTGGCTGATGTAGCGGCCGCCCATGGGTGCCACGACTTTCGCCAGCTCCAGCACCTCGTCCTGCGCGGAGAAGATGCCGGGGTCGTACTCGAGTCCCGTGGACAGGCCCAGCGCGCCGGCATCCATGTCCTCGCGCACGAGTTGGCGCATGCGGTCGACTTCATCCGGCGTGGCCGCGCGCCTGAAATCATCGCCCATCACGCGCTCGCGTATGGTGCCGTGCCCCACGTACGACGCGACGTTCACGGCGGCGGGCTGTGAGTCCAGCACGGAAAGAAAACTGCGCAACGGGAAGCGGGAGCCGCCGTCCTGCCCCACGACGATGGTCGTGATCCCCTGGCTCACGGCTGCGAGCGCGTCGCGCTTCTGAGTCAGCCCGCGATCGTGATGGCTGTGCGTATCGATGAAGCCCGGAGCCAGCGTCAGGCCGCGCGCGTCCACGACGCGCTCACCTGGCTGCGGAGCCAGCGACCCGACGGCGGTCACGGACACGATACGCCCATCGCGCAACCGGACGTCGGCGCGTCGCGCGGGCGCACCGGTGCCGTCGATGACCGAGGCGCCACGAATGAGCGTGGGAACGGCCTGCGCGTGAAGAGCGGTCGCGAGGGAGAGCAACACCGCGCACGCGCGGACGAGCTGACGCATGAATGATCCGGTAAGGGTGCGGTAAAAATGCCGCGCCGGACTCCGGATTTGCTAGAGCGTCATTGCCTGGTGTACACCAGGATGTAGCCGTTCCAGTCCTGCGTGAGCGTGTTCGGCTCCATCGTCATCTGGTACTGCCCGCCGCCGGCGATGGTGAACGTGACGGCGGAGTTGTTGCGCGCGAAGGTCCCCGTCGCCTCAAGCGCCTCGATGCGCATCTCGCCGTTGGATGTCAGGCGCAGCGCCGTGATGTCCACGAAGGTCTGGTCGGCGTTGAGGCGCACTTCGCCGCTCAGCAGCTCGTCCATGGAGACGTCGTCGGCGTACATGATCACTGGAACCGGCACGCCATCCACGGTGCGCAGGATGTACGTGCCGGTGATGTCTTCCGGGCCGCTGGCGTCGTTGCATGAGGAAGCGAGCCCAAGCGACGCAAGCGTGACGGCGAGAAGAACTCTACGAATCAGCGAAGCTCCCGAACCCAGATGTTCCGATAGCGCACCGGATCGCCATGGTCCTGCAGGCTGATCGGCAACTTGTCGGGGTGCGCCACGTACGGATCGCGCCGCTGGTTGGACGTTGGACCCAACAAGGTGACGTTGTCCTGCACGAGCACTCCATTGTGTAGAACCGTCATACGCGCCGGCGCGGTCACTTGTCCCCGCGCGTCGAACCGTGGGGCGCGAAAGACGATGTCGTACGTCTGCCACTCGCCCGGCGGGCGGCTGACGTTCACCAGCGGGGGGTACTGCCCGTACACCGCGCCCGCCGTGCCATCGGGATACGTGGTGTTCTGGTAGGAATCCAGCACCTGTACTTCGTACCGGCCCATCAGGAATACGCCGCTGTTGCCGCGTCCCTGCCCGCTGCCCGATGGCGGGTTTGGCGCCATGAACTCGACGTGCAGCTGCGCATCACCAAACCCTTGCGCCGTCTGGATGGAGCCCGCGCCGCGGACCACCTCCATGAAACCGTCCGCCACTCTCCATTTCGCCGGCGCGGGCACGCTGTCCGTGGTGCGCCAGTTGGCCAGCGATCTGCCGTCGAAGAGGACGACCGCGTCGGCCGGTGGCGCGGTCTGAGCGGTCGCGGGCGGTGGCGTCACCACGGGCGGCTGCGGCCGTTCCATGGAATGCATCGGCCAGCCACCCGCCGCCATCGGCGCCGTGGTCACCGCTGCCTGCGCGACAGCGTCGGTGGCGCCACCGGTGACCGGATTGCGCAGGATGCCCACCCCTTCCAGCTCCACCTCCACGACGTCGCCGGCCTTGATGCGCCGAGTGGTGCCGGGCGTGCCACTATAGATGATGTCGCCCGGCAACAGCGTGACGTACGTGCTCACGTAAGCCACGATCGCGGCGACGTCGAAGATGAGATCCTTCGTGCGCTGCGACTGCACCACCTCGCCGTTGAGTCGTGTCTGGAGCAGCAGGTCGTCGTAGTTCAGGCCGGTCACGATCGCGGGTCCCAGTGGGCCGAACGTATCCGACGCCTTGGCGCGGAACCACTGGAGGTCGGCGCGCTGCCAATCGCGCTCGCTCACGTCATTTCCGACGGTCACGCCGAACACGTACGATTTGGCGTCGGCGCGCGACACGTTCTTCGCGCGCCTGCCGATGACGATGACCATCTCGCCCTCGTAGTGCGCGTTTTTCGCGTCGCGCGGGAGCACGATGTCCGCGCCCGTTGGAATGATGGACGTTGGGTATTTCGTGAACAGTCCGGGATACTCGGCCGCGGGCCGCTCGCCCAGGTGCGATTTGTAGTTGAGTCCTACCGCGATGACCTTGCCCGGGTCCACGGGCGCGAGAAGCTTCACGTCGGCCACTCGCACGCGCTTGCCCGTGGGTTGCGGGTTGGCGAACAGGTCCCCGCGCAGCTCGCGGATCGCGTCGCCCTCGAGAATGCCGTAGGACGTCGCGGCGCCCTGCTGGTAGCGCACGTATTTCGTGACTGCCTGTGAAGTTGCCATACCCGGAATCAGAAGAATTGTCGCCGCCGCCAGGAATTGCGCTCGCATGGAGCCTCGGTGTTCGAAATGTGTGCGACTCATAATGTCAGCGGTACGTTGGGGGAAGAAGACTTCTGCGCTGAGCGTCGGCGTTCTTGTAGTTGGCGCCCAGCTGTGAATACGCCTCCTGCGTCGTTGCTGGTGCGCCCATGCGGCTGGCCGCCTGGCCCACCAGCAGCAGCGACTGCGAACGCTTGGGACACAACCGCAGCACGTTGTAGACGGCGGCCAGCGCCTCGGCCATTACGGCGCGCCGAGCCGGCGTGAGGCCGCCCTTCATGTCCGCATCGTATAGCAGACGCGTCATCCAGAGCTCGGACGCGAATACACGCTCGGGAGGGCCCACGAACGCGCTGAGCTTCTTCTCCGCTTGCACGGCGGCACGCCAGGCCCCCAGTGCCGCGGCACCGTCGCGCCGTGACTCCGCCAGCAGCGCGCGAACCATCAGCGCGTTCGCCGCCCGGGCCGGGACAATGTCGGCGCCGGCGCTCGCGGAGTCCGCAATGGCGAGCCAGGGAACGCTCAGACGCGCAAGCTCCGCGGAGTCACCGCGCATGGCGGCCGCGATGGTCATCCAGAAGTTCACCTGCTGGCGAAAGCCACGCTCGCGATCGGAGTTGCCCTCGGCGCCAGCGGGAACCGCGAGCGGGATAGACCATTTGCCCGTCTCCGCGTTCTGCTGGAACTGCAGGCGGGTGAGCGCGAAGCGCGCGTCGATGTACTCGTCGCTGGCGTTGGCGAGAATGACCTTCGCGCTGTCCACTAGTCCATTGGCGGCACGGAACCGGCCCTGCTGGAGATACGCGTAGTGCAGCCATGAGTAGGCGTGCCAGTCGGCGTCGCCAGCGTTGCCACTGGCGCGCGAAGCGGCCCACGCCCGCTCATTGGAGCGCGCGACGTCGTCCCACATGCCCAGCTGCAGGTAGATGTGGGACGGCATGTGCAGCGCGTGCTCGGCATCGGGCGCGATCTTGTCGTACGCGCGCGCGAACGCCAGCCCCTGCTGCGCCATCCCCGGCGAGTCGTACAGATGGATGAGGTAGTGCGTGCCGCCCGGGTGGTTCGCGTTCACCGCCACGACGCGTTGCGACAGTGCGATGGCCTCGCGGAACAACGTATCGCGCGCCGCGCCGTTGCTCACGTACCCGGCCAGCATCAGCGCGTGCGACGCGAACGCGGCAGCCTCCTGGTCGTCTGGCGCGCTGGCGGCATGCCGCCGCATTGAGTCCGCGTACGCGCTCACCCGGTTCGCGAGCGTCCCCTTCATATAGAAGGCCTCGACCGCGGCGCCGAACGAGCGCTCCCTCG
>JANNJV010000435.1:0-3217 GCA_031395945.1 Gemmatimonadota bacterium
GGGTATCTTCGCGCCGCTGTGCGCCGACCAGGCGGGCGGCTGGCGTATCGCTGCCCCGCTGAGCCAGTGGCGGACTACGCGAGAAAGGGCGGGCTGGCCGAGGATACGCTGGGCCGGCGCTGTCTCTGCAACGGGCTGACCGCCACCGTGGGGTTGGGGCAGGAACGAGATAACGGTCTCGAGCCGCCGAGATAACGGTCTCGAGCCGCCGATCGTCACGAGCGGCGACGATCTCATGGCTTTGGGTCGGGTCGTTGCTTCCTGGGGCGAGGTCCGGGCCGAGAACGTGGTGAGCTATCTGATGGGATGAACGAGGGAGCGCCGAGCGCTCAACGTCAAAGCGCGCGGAGCGCCGCCAGGATTTGTTCCGCGCTTCCGTTCACGACAAAGGCGATCCGCCCGTTCGGCGCGATTACGTAGACCAGCGCCGGATGCGAGAGGTCTCCCGTCTTCGTGTTGCGCACGCGAGGGACACGCCATGCGTTGAGCGCGCGTTCCACCTCGTCCGTTGGTCCGCTCAGCACATGCGCATCGCCTGTCATGCCCCATTTCGCCGCGATCGCCGGCAGCCGGCTGGGTGTGTCACGCCAGGGGTCGAGCGTGACCACCAGCACCGCCGGTGTCCGCTCCGCGTCTGTCGACGCGAGCTTGTCCCGGATCGAGAGCGCGGCGTGAACGACCAACGGACACACCGTCTCGCAGTGCGCGAAGGCGAAGGTGATCAGCACGGCTCGCCCGCGAAACGCGTCGAGCGTCACCGTACCGCCCGACTGATCGACGAGTGCCAGTGCGGGAGGAATGTCGCTGATGCGCGTGAGTTGCCGCCCGAGGTTTTCCGTTGGATCTGCCACGAATGGCTCGGCGCTCGCGTCCCGCACGCGCGCGGCGACGCCGGCCAAGCCGGCGAAGATCACCGCCAACGTGATCCCGATGGTCACCTGTCCGGACGCGCGCTCGAGGAGTGTCCGTATGCCGCCGCGCACCTCGTCCCCCCAGACCGTGTAGAGCAACAGCAGCATCCCAATCGGTTGACCGACGAGCAGCACCCAACCCCCCGCATCGGGGAGGCCCTCGATCGTGGCGCCAAAACAAACAAGGCGTGTGCGCGCCAGCCATTGTGGCGCCGCGGACGTCAACGGCCAGAGCGCCAGCGCCCACCACGATGCGGTGATCACGAGGATCATCGCGAGCGCGGCGAGCGCCGGGGTTCCGCGCCGGGCGTCCGTCAACCGATCCTCCACACGAACGACAGAACCTTCCAGTTGACGAAGAAGTAGAGCATGAACGCCGCGAGAAACACGAAGACCAGGATGAGCGTGCCTGGCGCGGGCCCCATCCAGCCCATCTTCGGGCCGTGGAGTTCTTCCCAGCGCTTGTCGACATCGTGCGCATGGGTGGGCGGATGCGTCAGCCCCTGCGGTACCCCTGCCAGCGCCACACGCGGCGTGACCGAGCCAAGCGCTTCACCGAAAAAGACGGACTTCACCGCGATCGCGATGAAGATGAACGCGCCCGTCGCGGCCGTCAGTCCGCCCAGCGCCACCAGCGCAAGAAAGACGTCGACCGCAGGATTGAACTGGACGTCGAACGGGGCGTTGCTGAAGGTGATGTCCCAGTGGCGGCGCGGGACGCCGAAGCTGCCCGCGAAGGTCATCGCAATCGTGAAGATGAACATGCCACCGGCGAAGATGTACGGTTGCAGTTTCGCGAGCTTCCAGAACGCCACTTTCTTCTGAAAGACCAGCGGAATCAGGTAATACGTCGCACCCATGAACGCCATCGCGGTGCCGCTGACAACCGTCGCGTGGAAGTGGCCGGGCGAGCGCAGCGTGTTGTGAACGATGATGTTGATCTGCTCCGTGCCGATGGTCACGCCGGTGATGCCGCCGACGAACCCGAAGACCACGATCGACAGCACCAGCGAGCTGAAGCCCGGGTCGCCCCACGGCGCCTTGCGTAGCCATTCGAACATCCCGTTCGTGAACCCGCGCAGCCGCATTCCCACCTCCATGCCCGCCGGGACCGTGAAGCCGTGCAGCATGGACGCGAGCACTGCCATGTACATGAAGTAGCTGGTGTTCACCACCTTCCACGCGGAGCCCATGCCGGGGTCCACCAGCAGGTGGTGCGCCGACGCCATCGAGATGAAGAGGATGTACAGCACGAACGCGGAGCGGCTGATCTTTTCGTTCAGGACCACCGCGCCGATGGTCAGCGCGCCGAGCATGTACCAGATCGCCACCATCGCGGCGACGTTGATCTGCTGCGACGAATGGCCCAGCGCCCACCAGAGCAGGCGATAGACCTGCGGATCCACCTGCATGTAGCCCAGCGACCACAGGAACGTCGGGATGTAAATCATCGCGCCGTGCACGAGCGTAATCACGGCGATGATCGCCGCGGTCACGGCACCGTACACCACGAGCGGCAGCGATCCCTGGTACGTCTTCTCGCGTTTGGCCACCACGAGATTCGCGAAGAAAACGCCGGTGACGACCAGCGCGCCGACGGCGAAGAGAATGACGCCCAGGTAGAAGGCCGGATGCGCCCGAAGCGGGACGTACGACGTGAAGAGCACGTCGGCCTTGCCGCCCCACATCAGCGCTTCGACCATCAGGGCACCGAGCAGCATCAACCCGAAGGCGAACCACGACGTCTTGGGCGCGCAACAGCGGGCGTTCAGTAGCGCGGTGCTGGTGAAGTGGAGCACCGCCATCTCGAAGAAGATGATGAAGAAGATGAGCATGCTCATGCCGTGCACGCCCAGGATGCGATAGAACCAGACCGCGGAGAGCAGATGCACCGCCTGCCAACGCGTCTGCACGATGAGCACCGCGGCGATCGCGCCGATGAGCAGCGACACGATGGACACGACCGCGTTGACTTTGACCAGCGTCATCGCCGTGTCGTGCAGCTTGCGTCCCGTAAAATTGCAGGTGCGGAATATCGAAGCCGCTGGCACGTTCGTCGCCGGTCCGACGGATCCCGTGGGGACGCTGGCGGCGGTCATCGAACGCCTCCCGCGGGAGCTGCGGGAGCTGCGGGAGCGGCCGGCGCGGCGGTCGGTTCTTCCACGATCACCCGGCCCACCATCGTGTGGTGGCCGATGCCGCAGAACTCGTTGCAGATGATGCGGAAATCACCGGAAGCGTTCGGCGTCACGCGCAGACCGTAGTCGTAGCCGGGCACCACCTGGAAGTTGATGTTGATGGGATAC
>JANNJV010000448.1:0-1883 GCA_031395945.1 Gemmatimonadota bacterium
CTGCGATTGGCGGGTGGCAAGGTGCCTTCGATCTACGGGCCGTCGGCTGACGAACCCTGGACCTAAACGAGTGGGATCCTGCTGCCTTTGGCTGAATACTCCAGCAGCTTGGCGAACCGTTTCGCGCGAGTTTCCTCGCGCTTGGCGCTCATGATCCAGAAGGTCATGAGACGCCGATAGTATGGTGCCTGCGATAGAAAGAATGCCGAGGCCGTCTCGTTGGCGCGCAGCGTCTTCTCGAAGGCGGGGGCGAGGCTCAGGGCCTTCGACTCGAACGAGTATGGGGCGACCGCCGTCGCGTCGCGCGCCTCGAAGGCGGCCAGCCCCGGGGGACGCATGCGTCCTTCCTTCTGGAGCTCTTTCACCCGCTTGATGTTCACCGCGCTCCAGTTGCTCTTCTTTTTCCGCGGGGTGAATCGCTGAGTGAAGCTGTCTGCGTCCAGCGATCGGCGCACGCCGTCGATCCAACCG
This sequence comes from Gemmatimonadota bacterium, assembly GCA_031395945.1. Lineage (GTDB taxonomy): Bacteria > Gemmatimonadota > Gemmatimonadetes > Gemmatimonadales > Gemmatimonadaceae > DASPMP01. The sequence continues at coordinate 472 of JANNJV010000448.1, forward strand.
TAGCACAGCGCGTGGTCGAGCGCCTCCCGGTAGCCGATGCCGCGGTGCCTCGCGTGCGTCTTGAACAGACGCAAGTTGAGCTCGGTCTTCTTGTCGTGGTACTTCTCGAGCCAGGCACGGAACGCCTCGCTGGTGCGAAAGCCCTTTGGAAGGGCCACAGGCATCTCTACCTCTGGACCGGAACGGGAAAAGGAACTGGCGGCGGCAGCTGATCCGCAAAGCGCCACGGCGCAGCGCCCGCGCGCGTCAGCGGGATCGTCGCCAATCGCGCGCGGACCATCGTGACCGGCATCGGCCCGCCCTGCAGGATGGCGTCGTGGAACTGCCGGTTGGTCATCTTCCCGGACGCCACCAGCTCGCGGTGCAGCGCGCGCATCTGCAGTCCGCCCAGCATGTACGCGGCCTGGTAGAGCGGCGAGTACTGGCCGCTGAACGAGCGGCGCACCTCGCCCTCCGCGTTCGCGCGCTCGAAGTTCACCGTGTCCACCAGGAACTGTACGGCCTGGTCCGGCGTCATTTTCCCCAGATGGAAGTTGAGCGAGAAGATGATCCGTGCGCTGCGGTGCATGCGCCAGAAGAGCGCGCCGATCCGGTCTTCGGCGCTCACGTGAAACTTGCCGGTGTCCCAGAGGAACATCTCCCAGTACAGCGCGTTCCCCTCGTTCCAGAACGGGGTGCGAAACATCTGCCGGTGGGTGTTGTACCGGTCGGCCATGAAGCCCTGCAGATGATGGCCGGGATTGAGCTCGTGGAAGACGGTGGCGTGCGAGAAATGCGGGTTGTTGTCGCGCATGCTCATGAGCTTTTCCTCGTCGCTCATATCCGCCGTGGGATACGAAACGAGGATCATGGGGCCGCCCAGGAAGAACGGCGCCAGACGCTGCCTTTCGGGCGCCATCATTTCCATGTTCCAGTCTTCGCGCGCCAGCGGCGGAATGGTCACCCAGTCGTGTTGGTCGAAGAACGCTTCTGCCTGCCGCGCGAGGTCGCGAATGAGCTCCGGTTGCTTGCCCGGCTCGACGTAGGTGTTCTTCACCTTCTCCATCGCGGCTTTCCAATCGTCGCCGAAGCCCATCTGCCGCGCGGCCTTCCTGATCTCGGCAAGGCTGAACGCGTACTCCCGTTCGGCGATGGCGATCAGTTCCTCGGGGGTGTACGGAATCATCTCGTACTGGAGATCCTCCTTCAGTCCATCGATGCCGATGGGATCGCCGATGATCGGGCCGGTGTTCTGCGCCAGGTCGGTAGGACGCATCCCAACCACGCGCTCGCGTAGCGTGCGTCCATACCGCGCCAGCGACGAGTCCAGCTTTCTATAGGGGTCACGGGCCCACCAGGTGAACAGCGGATCATACCCGTCGTAGAACCGATACCATCCCGTCAACGTGCGACGGATGCGGTCGACGTCGTCG
>JANNJV010000517.1:0-3860 GCA_031395945.1 Gemmatimonadota bacterium
GTCGTGTCGGCCACCTGCTGCGCGCGCGTCGCGCGCGGCAGCGCGAAGAGCACGAGGGGCAGCAGCGCGCGACGCAGGCCCAGTGCGGTCATGCGGCCATCTCAGCCACCGAACATCCAGCCGAAGCGCATCTTGTACACGAGCGTGTTGCCCGCGTCCGTCGTGCCGAAGCCGATTCCCATGTTGAGGATGATGTCGTCGGTAAAGGAATAGTCGAAGCCCGGGAAGAGTTGGTGCACCTGCAGTGCCGACGGCAGCGGGTCCTGCACAAGACCCGTGGAGCCGTAGTACTCGACACTGAGATCGAGTTTGGGGCTGGCTGGGAACCCGATGCGAACGCCGGGTTCGAAGTCCCATCCTTCAGCGGAGTCCGGTCCGCGGAGTGCTCGGCCCACGGTGGGATTCAAGTTCAGCAACACCGGTCCGATGTCGAACTCGAAGATCGGGCGGACTTCCACCGTGACATCATTGGGCTCGTACACGGCTTTGGGAAAGGCGAATTCCGTGGCGAGGCTGAACTTGAAGGGCAGCTTGTCTTCCGGAATGCGGAAGCGGGGACGCACACGCCAGGCCGCGAATTCACCACCGACGCCGGGCCGTGACGCCGTTACCAGGTAGCCCGCGAGCTCGAAGTAGTCGGTGAGACCTCGCGTGAGCTCGAAGGTCAGGTGGTTCTCTCCTTTTGATGCGCCGCGCGCGACGTTGTTGGCGTGCGTCTCGAGATTCCAGCGTCCTTTGGGGACGGTCTGGTAGAGATAGACCTGGATCTCGAAGGGGTCCTGCGCGGCAAGCGGAGCGGCACATAGCAGGAACAACCCGCAAGCAATGGATTGGATTCGCATGGGGCCCAAATGTGAGGAGTTTCGCCCTGAACCGCGAGCCGTTTCGGGTGTAAGTCGTTGCGTCGGGGACGTCCCAGACGTCAAAATCTTCTGTAGGGGTGCACCGTATCCTATCGGGAGGATTGTTGGGTCTCACCGCGTCACCAGAGCACGTCGATTCCGCGACAGCCGCGGGCCTGCGTTATGTCAACGATGCGATGCCGGGAATTCGCCGGAAGCGCAGCGGCGCCGGCTTTTCGTATTACGACGTGGACGGGACGCTCATTCGCGATCGCGTGGCCATCAAGCGTTTTCGGGCGCTGGTGATCCCGCCCGCCTGGACTCAGGTGTGGATCTGCCCGTTCGAGGATGGCCACCTGCAGGTCACCGCCCGTGACGCGCGCGGACGAAAGCAGTACCGCTACCATCCGGGATTTCGCGCCATGCGTGATGGCACCAAGTTCGAGCGGCTGTTCGAGTTCGGCGATGTCATATGGAGGATCCGCGACCGCGTCGAGGAAGACGTGTTGCGCGACGGTCTGCCGCGCGAGAAGGTCCTTGCCACCGTGGTGTGGCTGCTGGAGCGCACACTCATCCGCGTTGGGACGCAGGAGCTGGCGCGCGAGACCAAGTCGTACGGTCTCACCACGCTGCGCCGCCGCCACGTGGCGGTAGACGGCGCCGAGCTGCGCTTCGAGTTCCGCGGCAAGAGCGGCGTGGAGCACGCGATGTCGGTCACCGACACCCAGATCGCCCGCATCGTGCAGCGCTGCATCGACCTGCCCGGCGAGGTGCTGTTCAAGTACTTCGACGACGACGGCAAGCGCCAGGAAGTGGAAGCCGAGCAGATCAACGACTATCTACGCGAAGTGACCGGCGCCGACGTCACCGCGAAGGATTTCCGGACGTGGGCAGGCACCATGGACGCCGCGGCGTACCTGCGTGAGTTCGGGCCGGCGCTCACGAAGAAGGAAGCCGAGCGGAACGTGGTCAAGGCGGTAGACCACACCGCGAAGCGCCTGGGCAATACCCGAACGGTGTGCCGGAAGTACTACATCCATCCCGCCCTGCTCGATGCCTATCTGGCCGGCGAGATGCTGCCGCCGATGCCCAAGCGCAAGGCGCACGTGCCGCGCAAACCCGGCGGGAAACTGCGCAAGCACGAAGAGCAGGTGCTGGAGTTCCTCCGCAGGCGGTTGGGCAAAACTGCCTGACGGCGCCGTTGCGCGCTATTTCAGCTGCGCCTTCGCCTTTATCAGCATCGCCATTTCATTCTCGAAGGCACCCGTAGTGCCGCATCCAACGGCCGGCTTGTACGCGCCCTCGATGTTGTTCGCTCCCGCTGCGAGTGCGATCCCCATCCGTGTCTGGTTGTCTGCTGCCGGTTCCAGGAACACCGCGTACGCCATGTGGATCCGATACGTATCCGCATTTTCGCCGATCATACCATCGCCGCACTTGAGGGCCCAGGACATCCGATGACCGAGCAACCGCTCTCGCGTATTGAGCCCCTTGTGGTACAACACGCCGCCAGTGGAGTCGATGGTCGTGAGCGGCATCTTCAAGGCCGTCAGCACCTCCCTTGCGGCCGCGTGCACCATACCAGGCTGGGCGGACACGATGGTCCACGCCGCCAGTGTGTCCAGGCGGACCAGTTGCTCATACCCGCGCAGCCGGACGTCGATGTTCCGCGCCTGAGCCGGCAGCTGCGCCGACGCACACAAAACGCTCGCAAGCAATACACGACGCATCATGGAGCGACCTCGCTCGGTTGAAAGAGGCGAATGGGCGGGGCAATCCATGCCGGAAGCGCATGGAGCTCGGGATGGATCACGTGCGCCAGCAGCTCGAGACTGTCCACTAACCGCGGCCCCGGTCTGCTGAAATACGACGAGCCGTCGGTGACGAACACTCGGCCATCCCGCACCGCCGGCAGGTCATCCCACCCCTCGACGTCGCGCAACACGCCAACTTCCTGCATGGCGCGGTCGGCGGTGAAGCCGCAGCACGATATCACCACGACCTCGGGGCGCCACGCCACTACCTGCTCCCACCGGAGCGTGACGGACTTTTCACCGGGCCGGCCCAGACCATCCTCACCGCCGGCGAGGCGCACCAGCTCTGGGTTCCAATGGCCGGTGGAGAAGGGCGGGTCCAGCCATTCCAGAAGCGCCACGCGGGGCCGCTCTCGCATCAGGCTGCTGCGCGCGATCACGGCATCTACCCGCTCCTGCAGGAGCGCGACGACTTCGGAGGCGTTGCGCTCGTGGTTCGTCGCAATACCCACGTCGTGGATGCAGGCCAGCACTTCTGCCAACGTCTCGGGCTCGAGATTCACCACCCGCGGGCCCGAGGGAAGCAGGCAGGCGGCGTTGCGAACTTCGTCTTCCGCGACCGCGCACACGTCGCACAGCGCCTGCGTCACGATAAGATCGGGCGCCAGCTGCTCAAGCATCGCCATGTCGAGCGAGTACAGCGCCGACTGCGCGCCCACGCGGTCGCGGACCAGCGCGTCGATCTCACTGCTCGACGCATCGGTGGGAATCAACGTGCGGGTCACCTTGGGCAGCGCCAACACCGACGCGGGGTAGTCGCATTCGTGCGTCACGCCGACGAGCTGATCCTCGAGCCCCAGCGCGCACACGATCTCCGTGGCGCTGGGCAACAGTGAGACAATTCGCAGGTCACGCATAGAAGCCGTAAAGATACTGGTCCTGCACCTCACCGTTCTTGATGGAACTCTGCTTCATGAAGCCCTCGCGGACAAACCCCGCTTTCTCCAGCACGCGCATGGACGCGACGTTGTGCGACGCAAGGATTGCAAAGACGCGCGTCAGGCTGAACATGCGGATGGCGTAGGCGGTCATGGCCTGCACCGCCGGCGCCATGATGCCGCGTCCCCAGTAGGGTTTGCCCAGCCAGTAGCCCAGCTCTCCGGACACGCGCTCGATGTCGGTCTGCAAAAAGAGACTGATACTCCCCACGGCGCGGCCATCCACCGTGATGGCAAGATTGGTCGGCGGCACGCGCGTGCCGGCG
>JANNJV010000128.1:0-12838 GCA_031395945.1 Gemmatimonadota bacterium
GGAATTCGAAATGAAAGCCGACCTGGTGTTGCTGGCAATGGGTTTCCTTGGGCCGATGCAGACCGGCATGCTGGAACAATTCGGCGTCGACAAGGACGTACGCAGCAACGTCAAGGCCGATACTGAAGGCCCTAAGGCCTATGTCACCTCGGTGCCGAAGGTGTTCGCCGCGGGTGTCATGCGCCGGGGTCAGTCACTGGTAGTGTGGGCGATCCGCGAAGGGCGCCAGTGTGCCCGCGCGGTGGACGATTTCCTGATGGGCTCTTCGGACCTGCCGCGCTGAACGATACGTTCATCCGCGCATTGCTGCGCGAGCCCACGCCGTATACGCCGATCTGGATCATGCGCCAGGCCGGCCGCTATCTGCCCGAGTACAACCAGACCAGGGCGCGCGCGGGTGCAGGGGACCGCGCACCAGATACGAGACGAGGTTAGCCGCAACGAAGTTGAGCATGATCGTGCTGATCACTTCGAGCACGCCGAACCGCGCCTTCAGAATTGCCGCGACGCCAGCCCACAACGCGCCCGCCACGCAGCCCGCCGCCAGCGCCACGATGACGCCGCCGACGCCGAGCGCGGTTCCATACATCCCGACCACTGCGGCCGCGACGGCGCCGAGCAGAAGCTGTCCCTCCCCGCCGATGTTGAAGATGCCGGCGCGAAATGAGATCGAGAGGCCCACTCCCAGAATCGCCAGCGGGATAGCCCGCACGAGCGTGCCCGAGAAAAAAGCGCTGCCGCTGCCCAACGATCCTCTCCAGAACGCGTCCAGTACCTGGGAAATGTCGTTCACTGCCGCGAGTGCCATCATGTCGCGGTCTCCGCGCCCAGCATGGCGCGAGCGACCGTGTCACGGTCGTTGGCCACTTCGCGAACCTGGCCGTGAAACACGACCAGGACGCGGTGAGCCAGCGACAGCAGTTCATCGAGATCGCTTGAATGGAAAACGACGCCAGCGCCATTTGCCGCGGCGTCGCGTAACTGCGCATGGACGAATGCGGTGGCCATCAAGTCCAGTCCACGCGTCGGATTATCGGCCACGACGAGATCCACCGCGGTCTCCAACTCGCGGCCCACAACCAATCGCTGCTGGTTTCCCCCTGACAGCGTGCGAGCGAGCGCGCGCGTGGAAGGAGCGACAATCGAGAATCGCTCGAGGAGCGCCGCCGTGCGCTCCCGCACTTGCCACCATGGCATCGTGCCGCGGCGGGTGCCCAATCCCCGGAGCGCGATGTTCTCGACCAGTGTGAAATCTCCGATCAGTCCTTCGCGCGCGCGATCCGCGGGGATCAGCGCTACGCGCGAGGGGATGTCGAGCGTCCCGCTGGCGATGGGGGTCAAGCCGGCAATTGCGCTCAGCAAATCGCGATGCCCAGATCCCTCCACGGCGGCGATGCCGACGATGTCGTGTCGATGAACCCGAAACGTCGCTTGTCTGACGCGTCGCATGCCGCGGCCGCCCGCGATGTCCACCGCATCACACTGAAGCACGAGCTCTTCGACGCGGCCAGCCACCGAGGCCGGTGGCGCAGCCGGCGGCGCTTCGGTCGCAGGGAAGATGGCCCGCGCCAACGCCTGCTCCGTGCTGCCGCGCGCGTCACCTGAATAAACCATTCGGCCCCGACGCAGTACCGAGACGTCGTCGGCGACCGCGAGCGCTTCGCGCAGCTTGTGCGTCACGAGCACGACGCTGCCACCCGAATCCGCGAACTCGCGCATCCAGCGCAGCAATGCGTCAATCTCGGACGGCGCGAGCCCGCTGGTTGGCTCGTCCAGAATCAGCAGCCGCGCACCGCGCGCCAGCGCTTTCAGGATTTCGAGGCGCTGCTGCTCGACGATGCTGAGATCGCGTACCGCTGGCACCGATGGAACGGACAGTCCGGCGCGCGACGATGTGCGCGCCAGCAAGGCTTCTGCCTCCGGTGGACTGAACACGCCCCGACGGCCAAGCACGAGGTTCTCCGCCGCGGAGAGCGTCGGTATGAGCGAGAGGTGCTGGTGGACCATACCGACGCCTGCGTGCGAGGCGGCGCGCACAGAGTGGCGAGGGTATGCGTTTCCGAACAAGCGTACGCGACCCGAGTCGGGGTGCAGGAGGCCGTACGCGATGCGCATGAGCGTCGTCTTGCCGGCGCCGTTCTCGCCAAGCAGCGCGTGAACTTTCCCCGGCGCAACGATGAGCTCCACGTCGTTCAGCGCCACGACGCTCCCAAATCGCTTGGAGACGCCCGTCAACTCGAGCGCCGGTGGCGGCACCGTCGCGGCGCCCAGGCTCACAACCCCGTCGGCACGTCCACGAAAACCCACGGGATGCCAAAGCGCGCCGCGACGTGCTCGGCGAGCGCGCGCACACCCAACGTCTCGGTGGCGTAATGACCGCCATAAATGACGCTAATTCCCTGCTCCATCGCCTGGACTGCCGAATGATGCGGGCCCTCGCCGACGATCAGTGTATCGACGCCGCGCTCCCGAGCTTCGTCCAGCGTGTCCCCATCGGCGCCGGCGCCAGTAATGATGGCCCAGCGGCGCGTTCGCGCTCCGTTAGGAATAGGGGTGCTGACCGCAGTGGTCTTGTACCGCTGTGAAAAGCCGCGTACACGCTGAACGATCTCCGACGTTGCCATGTCAGCAGTTCCCGTTACTCCGATTTCGACACCCCGATAGCGGCCGAAGCCACCGCTCGTTTCGAGTCCGAGCTCTTTCGCCAGGAGCACGTTGTTTCCGAAAACCGGATGCAGGTCCAGTGGAATGTGTGACGAATAGACTGCGAGTCCGGCGTCGATCGCTTTCTTGAGGCGTTCGAACGCGGGACCCACCAGACGCTGGCGGCCGCGCCAGTACATCCCATGGTGCACGATCAAAAAGGTCCCGCGTTCCTGGATTGCTCCTGTCACGCTTTCAACGCAGAAATCCACCGCCGCTGCGACCTTCGAAACCTCTCCGCTGTTGGCCAGCTGCAGTCCGTTCAAGGCGGGTTCGGCGTCCGGAATCTCGGCGGTTCGAAGTTCCTGATCGAGATACTCGACGAGCGCGCGAAGGTGCGCCATGGCTATCGGGGTACCGACGAGAAGGCGCCGGCATGCACACGGGCGCTCACGGAGTCGATGGCGGCGCGCACGTGGGCCGGGATGTTGGAAGCGACCGCGGGATTGATCACGAGCGCCACGACGTCGCTTTTGGCGTCGAACGTGACGACCCGCGGCTGGAACGAGCCGCTCTTGACTTCGCGGGCCACCTCCAGAAAAGCGCGTGGCAAGTCGATCACCACGCTGCCGAGCGTCACCTCGGGCGCGACATTGTTTTGGTTGGCGTTCGAGCCGATCACATAAACGCCGCGCCGGTCGCGCGCCGCCTGAAAGACTCCGAGACCTGCCGCGTCGGCGTTCTGAAAAATGACGTCCGCGCCACGCGCGATCTGAGCGAGAGCCTGTTCCTTTCCTGCGCTGACGTCGTCCCAGTTGCCGATGTACGCCGTGAGCACCGTCGCCCCTGGGCTCACGCTGCGAACGCCCCGTGCGAACGCGGCAAAACTCTCCTTCACTGGCGGCAACTCTGTTCCGCCGATCACACCGACGATTCCCGACTTGCTCATCGATCCCGCGAGAATGCCCGCGAGGTACGACGCGTCCGCGAAGCTGAACAGAATGCCGGCGACATTCCCGCCCGCGGTGTTGCCGCTCGTAGTCACATAGGTCGTTCGTGGGAACCGCGGTGCCACGCGCTTCGCCGCATCCTGAAACTCGAAGCCGTGCCCGAAAACCAGCGTGAACCCGCGCGCGCCGTACTCACGAAAGTTTTCCTCGAAGTCCGCTGGCGTTTTGGTTTGGACGTGGCTCACCTCCGCGCCCAGGCTATCACGAATGCGCAGCAACCCCTGATAAGCGCCACCGTTCCACGACTGATCCGAGATTGGCCCCGGAGTGAGAAGCGCGACGCGAAAGGCAGGTGTCGTTGAATCGCTGGCCTCCTTGGTCGGCTGACAGGCAGCGGCCAGCGATAACGCGAGCAGTGGCCAGCGTGCGCGCGATCTCATTCGCGCTCGCGAGAAGGTCCCAGGACAAGATCGAGCACACGCTCCAGATCGTCGGCTGAATAGAACGCGACCTCAATGCTGCCCTTCTCGGGCCCGCTTAGGCGGATGTGCACGTCGGTCTGCAACCGGCGACGAAGGCTGTCCTCCAGGCGCTTCAGTACCGGCGACCCCGAAACTTCGCTCGCAGCCTTTTGCGGTGGACGTTTGGGGGCTATGGGTTGCTGAAGTTCGCGTACTCGCCGTTCCATCTCGCGCACGCTCAGTTGGTGCGCCACGGCCTCATTCGCCAACGCGAGTGCGCGGCGATCGCCCTCCAGCGACACGAGCGCACGCGCATGCCCCGCGCTCAACTGGCCCTTCTCAACGAGCTCGAGGACCGCTGGCGGCAATTGAAGAATGCGAAGCAACGACGTGATCGATGTCCTGTCCTTCCCCATCGCCTCGGCGACCTGCGCGTGGGTATACGAGAATTCCTCCGTGAGACGGCGATACCCCCTGGCCTCCTCAACCGCGTTAAGGTCGGAGCGCTGCAGGTTTTCGACGAGTGCCAGCGTCAACAACGTCCGATCATCGACATCCTTGATGATGGCCGGAATGTCGGCCCACCCCAATCGGGTGGCGGCGCGCAGGCGTCGTTCGCCAGAGATCAGCTCAAAACCCGTGACGGCTCGCCGGACCGTGATTGGTTGGAGCAGGCCCGACGACTTCAAGGACGCCTGCAGTTCCGAGAGTTCCGCCTCGTCGAACTCGCGGCGAGGTTGATACGGGTTTGGTTTGATCCCCGAAATTGGCAGCTTCTGGTAGTCGGACGGCGGCGCCTCGGCTGTTGCGCTTCCCGTCGCCGCTGCTGCGCCGGGAATCAGCGCCTCGAGGCCACGCCCGAGCCGTCTGGGTTTTTCCATGCTCACTGCCCCCGCCCGTTGAGGGAAGCCGCAACTGGAGCGGCGGCCACGCCCCTGGTTCTTCGCATCAGCTCTTCGGCGACCTTCACATAGGCCTGTGCTCCTACGGACGCGACGTCGTAGAGAATGATTGGCTTTCCAAAGCTCGGCGCTTCTGCCAGGCGAACGTTTCGTGGGATGACGGTCTCGAAGACCTGTGCGCCGAAGTACTCTCGTGCATCCGCTGCCACCTGACGGGAGAGATTCAGGCGCGCGTCGTACATCGTGAGCAACACGCCATCGATGACCAGCCCTTCGTTCAAACTCTTCTGAACGAGGTGCACCGTGTTGAGAAGCTGCGAAATACCCTCAAGCGCGTAATACTCGCACTGCAACGGGATCAACAAGGCGTCGGCCGCCGCGAGCATATTCAACGTGATCAACCCGAGCGAAGGCGGACAGTCCACGAGCACGAAATCGTAGTTGTCGCGAATCGTGGCCAGCCCGCGAGCCATGGCTCGCTCGCGACCAGATTTGCCCACCAGCTCCACTTCCGCCCCCGCAAGGTCGGGAGTTGCGGGCAGAACATCGAGATGTTTGAACGCCACCGACTTCACGATCGCTTCCGCGGCGGAACTCTCTCCAATGAGTACGTCGTACGTCGTACGGCTGAAGCGGTCCGCGGCGAGACCAATGCCACTGGTGGCGTTGCCCTGCGGATCGCCGTCGACGAGCAGCGTGCGTCGCTCGGCGGCGGCGAGCGTCGCGGCGAGATTCACGGCGGTCGTCGTCTTGCCGACGCCACCTTTCTGATTCGCAATCGCGATGATACGCGCCACTAGCGATTCCCCGGAGCAAGGTGTCGTTGCACGCGATCGATCAGAGCCTGCGACGGCTGCGGACGATCAAGATAGTCCCCGTATTTCGAACGCCAGGCGTCGAACTGCAGACGCTTCCAGCTGCTGGGGAGATGTTGCTGGATCACTGGGAGTGCTTCTTTCAGCTGGCGGCCTCGCAGCATGTAGACATACAGGTTCCGGCCGCCGTGGACATACGGGCCGAAGATCCGGCCTCCCAGCAAACGCTGAACGCTTTCCAGCGGATCGACGTCGCGCCGGTGCATTCGAATCTCGAGCGATGGTTGCTGGCGATCGCCGGTAAACGATCCTGCAGCCACGATCAGCCCCATGGTATAGCCGAGCGCGAACGTATCCACGGGACTGAACATATGAAATGTGCCACCTCAACACAAGGTGGCACGTTTCACATAGACTGAGCCTGCTTGCTTCGGGCTACCTAGGAGACCCCTGGATGAACTGCCATCGGGCGTTCACCGAGGCAGTAACAGCCTCTTGGCCGGGCTCGACAGCAACCTTTGCATCAGCGGACATCACTTCGGCGCCTCGCATCATGAACGGGCGAGGGGGGCCGGGGGAGTACGTATCTGACGCATTGATCTCAATGAGCTGCCCAAGGCTGCCACCGGCGGCCCTGGCAATGACTTCCGCGTCTGCCCTGGACTTCGTGACTGCGATCGCGAGCGCCGCCCGGCGCGCAGAGTCGGGGTTACTTATCCCGAAAGCCAGGGAATTGATTTGGTTCGATCCCGCCGCGAGTGCTGCATCGATAACGGGACCCACCTGATCGATTCGGCGGACTTCGACGGTAATTGTATTGACGACGAGGTAGCTGGTTGTCCGTGGCGCCGCCTGCCCCTCCCGGTCATACCGCGTTTCGGGAATAACGTTGAAGTTCGACGTCGAAATCTGCTCAGCAGCAATTCCCTTCGCCTTCACCGCATCGATCACTGCCCTCTGTTTCTGCGAGTTCTGCGCGGATGCCGCTGCCGCAGTAGTCGCTCTCGTCTGAACGCCGATACTCACCGTCGCTCGATCGGGTGCCAGCCTGACCTCACCGCTGGCGCTCGTCACGATCTGCGGAACCAGCGGGCGATTCGACTCCTGCGCAGCTGCCGAACCGGCTACTGCGACCAGCCCTAAGGACATTATCGCTCGTTTCACCATGATAATCCCCGAAATTGGTAACAAAAGGTTACTAAATAGGTAGCGCGTCGAGTCGCCGTCGTCGCTCGACTTCAATCACCAGGTTCTGCAAGTCCGAGGCGCTGACTCCCGGAACGCCTGCCGCTTGCGCCAGCGACGTTGGCCGGATGGCGCCAAGCTTCTGGCGCGCCTCGGTGGACAGTGATCGAAGGTGCTCATACGGAAGTTCAACCGGAATCGAAAAATCGCGCAACTTCCGCAGCCGGTCCACCTGGGCTCGCTCGCGCTCGAAGTATCCGGCGTACTTGAGCTCGAGCTCGGCGGTGAGCATCGCGTTCTTGTCGGCAAATGTAGAACCGGCCGCCGACAACAATGCCTCCAGCGAAACACCGGGTCGCTTGGCAACCTCGGCGATTCGAACTGCGTGAGACAATGGCGTCTCTCCAGCCTCCCCGAGCACGGACGCTGCCTGCGCGGGGGTAATGCTCACTCTCTGCGCACGATCGATGATCTCGTCCTGGGCTTGCCGCCGCCGTTCGTGAACCGCGTACTCGTCGTCGGAGAGCAGTCCAGCATGCATCGCAATCGTCCCTAGACGCGCAAGCGCGTTGTCCTGTCGTATCGTCAACCGAAACTCCGATCGAGAAGTGAACAGGCGGTACGGCTCGTCCACACCGCGGGTGACCAGGTCATCCACCAGGACACCGATGAACGATTCCTCACGGCCCAATTCCAGTCGCGATACTCCGAGGCAATGAGCGGCGGCGTTGGCGCCGGCAACGACGCCTTGACCCGCGGCCTCCTCGTAGCCGGTCGTTCCATTGATCTGTCCAGCGAAGAAAAGGCCGGGAATCTTGCGAACGCCCAGTCCCGCATCGAGTTGCGTCGGTACGTAGTAGTCGTATTCGATGGCATACCCCGCACGCGTCATCTCCGCGTCCTCGAGGCCCGGCACGGTCCGAAGCATCTCGACCTGCACGTCGACTGGCAGGGATGTCGACAACCCGTTGACGTACAGCTCCGTGGTGTCGTGTCCCTCCGGCTCCAGGAACAGCTGATGCCGATCTGCGTCTGGGAATTTCACGATCTTGTCCTCGACAGACGGGCAATAGCGGGGCCCGCGCGAGCCGATCGCGCCGCCATACATGGCGGACTTTTTCAGGTTGTCTTCAATGACCCGCTTGGTCGCGTCGGTTGTGAACGTGATCCAGCAGGGAAGCTGATCTGGGTGCCGGGTAACGACACCATCGCGCCGCGGCGTATCCCAGAAATGGGACCAGGAGTAGTCGAACTGCTCGATTTCGCTTTCCTGGCGCTGGAGTTCCGAGTAGTTCACGGTACGGCCGTCGACTCGTGGGGGCGTACCGGTCTTGAACCGGGCCACTTCGAGGCCCACTCGCTCCAGCTGTTCGGCGAGTTGAACCGAGGCGGCTTCGCCTGCCCGCCCGCCAGACACCTTGGTCTCCGTTCCGATGTGCATTCGTCCGCGAAGGAACGTCCCCGTCGTGACCACCACGGCGTTGGCGCAAAACCGCCGTCCTTCGAGCGTCTCCACCCCCTCGACCTTGTCTCCGTCAAAGAGGAGCCTCGACACGGTTCCCTGCACCGTGCGCAATGATGGGTGTTGCTCGAGCAATCGCCGAACCGCCCGCCGGTAGAGGCCGCGATCGCATTGTGCGCGGGGCGCCCACACCGCCGGCCCCTTGCTGCGATTGAGCATTCTGAACTGAATGCTCGCCATGTCCGTGGCTCGGCCCATAATGCCGCCGAGCGCATCGACTTCACGCACGACCGTCCCCTTTGCCACTCCGCCGATCGCCGGATTGCACGACATGTGGCCGATCATGTCGAGGGCGCTCGTGATGACACCGACGCGAGCGCCGCGTCGGGCCGCGGCGACGGCCGCCTCAGTTCCGGCGTGGCCCGCACCGATGACGATGACGTCAAATACCGTTTCGACCGACGGCAACTTGCTCATGACCGGAACCTATCGCCGCCAGATATCTTGAGTATCAACATGGCTATTCAAATACACTCGGGCGCACCGACTTTGTTCATCCGGCGCTCTGCATATGAGCGGTCTGGCCTGGTGAGAGCGACGCTCGACCTCCGTCTCGGCCTGACCGATGACGAGTTCCGTGTCGAAGGCGACATCGTCGCCATCGGACCTGTCTTCGACGCCGACGCCTTCGGCACCATCGTCGATGAACTGGAACATCTCGGACTTCGGTATTACGACGACTTTTTCGAACTCAGTGGCAACTGGCCGGAATGGCTCGCGGTATTCACTGGTTCCTCGGCCGGCCCTGGCCGGAGCAGGCCTTCCCAGCCGCACTCATAACACCAACTCGTCCGAAACCAGGGGAGCAAGCGGTTCCACGCGGGCTCTGACACGCGAATCGTCGCGCAATCACACAGAGGGCACCGATCGCTCTCGGGCAATAAGAAGTAGAAAAACACGGTGGCCGCGATCGCCCGCAGAATGAAAAAGGCGACGAAAACGACGGCAAAGATCATCACGTCCGACATACCGCCCCCTTCCGTCAGCCGTCCCAAAGCCACTGCTCAGAGCCGCTTTTCCACCACGGCCCACGGTTCGACAAAGGCCACATCGCCGTCCACAAACTCGATGACTACCTCGGTGTCCACGGCGGCTGCCGGCTGCGGGCCAAGGTCCGCCTCGGGCGACCAGCGTGCGTCAAATTCGTGGCGTCGACCGTCGAAGTTGAACGCAATCCTGCCGTTGGGAACGCCACCACCGGACGCCTCGATGGCTTGCACGACCCTCGCGACGTGGCCCTGAAACCGATAGCGCGGATCGTCTTCGGGATCCGTGGAAGGAATCGCGGCAGAGCGTTGCACGAGAACCCACGCACCGACGCCGGCCATCGTCGCTGCCAATGCAACCGCCAGGATCCAGCCGGCGGTCACACGGTCCGCCCGCGTGTACAACATGGCGCCTGCGACGGCGAGAAACGCGGCCAGCGCCAATGGCCACCGTCGGTGGTTGAGGTGCTCATCGTCTACGCGTTTCTGCACGCCGAAGAACATCACGCGAACCGCGAGCAGCAGCCCGCTGAGAAAGAGGAGAATCGCCACTGCGTTCATGACGACGTCAGGTTCCCAGGTAGCGACGGAAGAAGCCGACGGTCAGCGGCCACGCCTTTTCTGCCGCGCGCCGGTTTGCCTCGCGGCCTTCCTGCTGACGCAGGAATCCGTGGCCCGCGCCCTCGAAAAAATGCACCTCGTAGGTCTTCCCAAGGCGGCGCATCACGGAATCCGTCGCGGGCACGCGCGCGTTGATGCGCGCGTCGTCGCCGGCGTAGAGGCCCAGTACCGGAGCCTTCACGTCGGCCAGTTGCGCCGTATCGGGCGACGTGCCGTAGTAGACAACCGCGGCCCCCAACCCGCCTGGTGACCGCACGGCATGCGCGAACGACGTTCCGCCGCCCCAGCAGTACCCCACGATGCCGTATGTCGGTAGCGCCGCGGGAAGCGCCATTCCAAAGCGCGCGACGGCTTCGAGCTGGCGGTGCACGTCCGCAGCGTTCAGAGAGCGAATCGCGGCGCTGGCGACGCTGTTGGCCACCGTATCGCCCTCCAGTTGCACCTTGCCGGTCAACAGATCGGGCGCGATGGCGATGAATCCGTTGGCCGCGAGCTGGTCCGCTACCCCACGAACCCACGTGCTCAGACCATAGATCTCGTGCACGACCAGCACGACCGGCGCCTTGCTGGATCGCTCAGGGTACACCACCCATGCGCGCACGCTGTCGTTTGGACCGGTCTTGATCATTGCCCACTCGCCGTGCCGCGGAGAAGTCGTCAGCCGATCCTGCACGGTTGTGGCGCCCGCGGGAAGCGGAGGAACAACCGCAACGGCGGCAGCGCGTGCACACGCGACCGCCGTGACGACAACAAGCGAGATCCCGAAACGACACAACGCATCGCGGTGCTGCATCATCCCCCCGGCCAAGCGTTTCTCAATCGTAACGCCTCTACGAGCCGCGCTCCATGACCTGGTCAAAGAACTCAAAGGTTCGCCGTTCGGCGTAGTACTCGGCCCGCCAAGGCCAGCGTCCGCCCACGAAGCCAACGTGACCACCAGACTCCAGAAACTCGACCTCGAAGGTGGGGTTCTCACGAACCGCAACCGCCACACGATCAAGCACGGATGAGGGCAGGAACGGGTCGTCCCGCGCCGAAAGCAGCAGCGTCGGCACCCGTATGCGCGCGAGATACCCCAGGGAACTCGATTTCGAGTAGTAGTCGCGCGCGTCCACGAACCCGTGGACGGGTCCGGTCACGGCGTTGTCAAAATCGAAAACGGAGCTCGCGCGGTCCAATTGCGCCCGATCGAACAGGTCAGGATAGCGCTCGAGTTTTGCCAGCGCTTTTCGTCGAAGGGAGTTCAGAAAGCTTCGGTCGTACACGCGCGCGAAGCCACGAGAGATGAATCGGCTGCCAGCCTCGAGGTCGTAGGGAACCGAAATCGCTGCCGCTGCGCGCACGCGATCGGCCACCACAACGCCTCGCTCGCCCAACCACTTGAGCAACACATTGCCGCCAAGCGAGACGCCGGCAACGCACCATGCTGCATCCGGCCATCGCGACGCCAGAATTCCGAAGACGTGCGCGAGATCGTTCGTCTCGCCGGAATGATAGAACCGACGGGCAGTGTTGGGCGCAGTGCCGCAGCCGCGAAAAACGATCAATGTGGCGCCCCATCCGCGGGCTGCTGCTTCCGACAGAAGCCCGCCGACATAGTGCGAGCGCTCGGATCCTTCGAGCCCGTGCAGCAAGAGTATCCGTGGGGATGTCCGAGCGCCCTCCATGTGACACAGCTCGATTGAATCCCCATCGGGCGATTCCAGACGCTCTGGTACGGTGCGAGTTTTCGGTCGCCGCCGCGCAAACCTTCCCCACATGGTTTGCCCATGCGGATTGGAAAGCCACCAGGCGCGTCGGAATGGTGGCAGCGTTGTCCGTCTATCGCGCGACACAGACAAGAGACCTCTAACTGCCTGCGAGATGGAAGTTCAGATATTTGGGCTGAAGAAAAGCGCGGATACGAGAAAGGCCATTCGCTTCTTCGCGGAGCGGCGTATCCGAGCCCACTTCGTCGATCTCACCGAGCGCTCCATCTCCGAGGCGGAACTTCAACGCTTCGTTCAGCGCTTCGGTCTCGAAGCTCTGATAGATCGTCAATCCAGACGGTTTGATGAACTCGGTCTCAAGCACGCTCAGAGTTCACCAACTCGCTGGCTCGAGCGGTTGGTGACCGAACCGGCAATCCTGACGCTTCCGCTGGTGCGTCGATTGGGACAGCCAACCGCTTTGGCAATCGGCCCGGACGAAACCACATGGAAGACATGGGTAAAATAGCGACATCACTAAAACATGTAAAAGCCACTAATTGGCCATCTGCTAGAATTCGCCTATGAAGCCTATCTCGACTTCAAGTTTGAGATTGAACTTCTCCTGCACCGCTCGTTGAGCCTTCTCGATGAGCGTTCTTACGTCGGCGGCGGTGGCCCGGCCCAAGTTCACCATGATGTTGGCATGGATATGGGATATCTGCGCGTCGCCAACACGGTGTCCTTTCAGGCCGCACTGATCCACCAGTCGTCCCGCGCCGACGCCTTCGATCTTCTTGAAGATTGACCCGGCGCTTGGGTGCCACTCGAGCCATGGGTGCTTTCCACCGCGCCAGCTCAGGTTTTCCTGAAGAATGCGATGGATCGCCGCCGGATCTGCGCGTTGCAGCTTGAACGTCGCCGCGAGTACGATATCTCGGCGATGATGAAACACGGAGTCGTCATAGCCGAATCTGACGTAGCCGCTATCAACCGTCTTTCGTTCGCCTTCCTGGCTGAGGATCTCACAGTACTGGAAGACCTCCGCGATGAACATCGTCCGCT
>JANNJV010000561.1:0-4630 GCA_031395945.1 Gemmatimonadota bacterium
CGTCCCAATGGAAGCGATGCACTCCAGCCGTGCGGGGCAAACGTCGAGGCTGTCGGTACCAGTACGTGGGATAGGGCGCGGTCGCGTTACCGGGTATGGCGTACGGCAGCGAGTCGTTGCTGGAGTAGCGTCGCACCACTCGGCCGCGTGCGTCCAGGAACTCGAGCGTCACGGAATCAGCATCCGCACCGATAGCGAAATTGATCGGCGCGCCCTCGGGGGGATTTTCGCCCACCGGCTCTTCCTTGGGCCAGGGCATGTCGGTGCTGGCGTTCCAACGGACGCGCAGCGCGGGAGCCGGCTTGTACAGCGTGGTCTCCAGTGGCTGCATCGCAGCGGACTGCATCTGCCGCAACGGCGTGATGTCGTCGAGAATCCAGAAGCCGCGGCCGTGCGTGGCAACAACGACATCGTCGTCCTTCACAATGAGATCGCGTACCGAGCTTCGCGGCAGGTTGAGCTGCAGCGATTCCCAGCTGCCGCCGTCGTCGAAGGACACGAACACTCCCTTCTCCGTCGCGGCGTACAATAGCCCCTTCTTCTTCGGATCTTCCCTGATCGCGTTCGCCGGCCCCACGGCGTTTGGCCCAGAGCCCATGGCCCAGAGCCCAGAGCTGATATCAGTCCACGAGCGACCGCCGTCGAGCGTCTTGTAGAAGTGCGGCCGCATGTCGTCCAGACGCAGCGTATTCACCGCGGCGTACGCCGTCATCGCGCTGAAGCGGCCCGGCTCCACCATGAACACCTTCCACCATGGTCCCATCTGCGGCGGGGTGACGTTGCGCCAGTTCGTGCCGCCGTCCGTCGTGCGGTAGATCAGGCCGTCGTCGGTGCCAAACCAGATGGTGTTCAGGTTCAGCGGCGACGGACCGATGGTGTAGATCACGCCACGCTGCGAGACCTGCGATGTGTCCGAGTACTTGCCCACGCTGGCGGGAACTGCCCACTCCTTGCGCGTGAGGTCGGGCGCAATCTGCGTCCACGTCTGGCCGCCGTTCGAGGTCTTCCACAGAAAGTTGTTGCCAAAGAACAGCGTGCGCTTGTCCGCCTCGGAGAAGACGACTGGCTGTGTGCGCACCTGGCGGTACGGGCTGGTGCCGGGCGCAAAGACGCGTCCCGCGAGCGGACCAACTTGTGACACCTGGCCGGTGCGGCGATCGAAGCGCGTCACCGCTCTTCCGCCATAGACCATATCCGGGTCCATGGGGTCCGGTGCGACGTACCCGTACTCGTCCACCCCCACCGGCTTCCACTCGCGATCCGAAATCGCGCCGTAATCGCCTCGGCTGGACACGCACGCGCTGCCGCTCTCCTGCTGGCCGCTGCACACTCGATACGGAAAAGCGTTGTCGGCGGCGACGTGATACATCTGCGCCGTGGGCTGGTTGTACCATGAGCTCCACGTCTCGCCGCCGTTGAGGGTGATCACCGTCCCCTGATCTGCGATCATCATGATGATGTCCGGGTTGGTGGGATTGATCCACCCGCCCTGATAGTCCTCGCCGCCGGGCGCGCCCTTGAACGGCGCCCACGTGCGGCCGCCGTCGCGCGAGATCCACGACACGGTGCTCGCCATGATGAGGACGTCGGGGTTCGTGGGGTGCGCGATTGGCACCGGGAGATCGCCGCCGCCGATGCGTCCTGCAGGGCGCGTATCGGTAGTGATCTGCGTCCAGTTCTCACCGGCGTCGTCGCTGCGGTAGATGCCGACGCGCGCGGGCGGTCCGTTGGCCGCGATGGAGGCGTAGAGGCGATTGGGATTGGTGGGCGAGATGGCGACGTTCGCCTGGTTGATGGTGCCGGGAACGCCGTTGGTGAGCGGGCGCCACGCGCTGCCGCCGTCGGTCGATTTGTACAGGCCACCGCCTGGTCCCGCCCACGCCGAGTTCTCCCAGGGACCCTGGCGCGCTTCCCAGAGATTGGCGTAGACGACATTTGGATTCGTAGGATCGATGTCCACGTCGTTGCCGCCGATGTCTTCGCTCTTTTGAAGCACGGCGGTGAACGTCCGTCCGCCGTCAGTGCTGCGATAGATGCCGCGCTCCTTGTTCGGTCCGTAGGGATGACCCAGAGCCGCGACGAAAAGTCGATTGGGGTCGCGCGGGTCCACCGCGATGGCCGCGATCTGCTGCGCGTCGTTGAGACCGAGCTTGGTCCAGCCGCGGCCGGCGTTCGTGGATTTGTAGACCCCGTCGCCAACCGAGAGATCGGGACGATGGAGCCCTTCGCCAGAGCCGACGTAAATGATGTTCGGGTCGGAGGGCGCCACCGCGATGGCGCCGATGGATTGCGTCGGCTGGTCGTCGAAGATCGGGTTCCAGGTGCGTCCGGCGTCCGTGGTCTTCCAGACGCCGCCGTTCACCTGAGACATATAGAAGGTGTACGGCTGCGTGGCGACGCCGGCGCCCGCGCGCGCTCGGCTGGCGCGGAAGGGGCCAATGGACCGCCAGCGCATCGCGTCGCGCAGTGCGTCCTGCGCGGGCAGATCAAGGGCAAGCGAGAAAAGACAGGAGATTCCGCAGAGCACCGAAGCGCGCATTATTGATTACCTGCTTTGACTGTGTTGAGATGCCTGGGCACTTGTGTGGACGTATTATGCACATGCCCATGCAGTCCTGCACACCGTCGCTTCCAGACACCTTCACATTCGGACCTCGCGCATCATGACATCGCGTATTCCGCTACTGCGCCTGCTCGCCCTGGCCGTGTTGCTCCTCGCGCCAGCCGACCCCGCGACGGCGCAGACCACGGCGCCTCGCGTCCTCGTTTTTTCCAAAACGGCCGGCTACCGCCACAGCTCCATCGAGACCGGAATCGCCGCGGTACGAAAGCTCGCGCAGGAGAACGCCTTCACCGTAGAGGCGACGGAGGACGCCAGCGCGTTCAACGAGAAGAACCTCAGGCGATTCCGCGCAGTCGTCTTCCTGAGCACCACGGGTGACGTCCTCGACGGCCGCCAGCAGGACGCGCTCGAGCGCTACATCCAGGCAGGCGGCGGCTGGGTGGGCGTCCACTCCGCCACCGACACGGAGTACGACTGGCCGTGGTATGGCGCACTCGCCGGCGCGTATTTCACGAGCCACCCGAACAACCCGAACGTGCGCAAGGGCACCTTCCGCGTGCTCGACAAGAGCCACGCGTCCACACAGGGGCTGCCGGACCGCTGGGAGCGCGAGGACGAGTTCTACAACTTCAAGTCCATCGCGCCCGATCTCAAGGTGCTCGTCGACATCGACGAGAAGACCTACGAGGGCGGCACCAACGGCGACCGTCACCCCATGAGCTGGTACCACGCCTACGACGGCGGACGCGCGTTCTACACCAACATGGGCCACACCGAGGCCACGTTCTCGGAGCCGCTCTTCCTCCGCCACCTGATGGGTGGGCTGCGCTACGCAATGGGAACGGGTGCCCTCGACTACAAGCGCGCGCGACCGGAAGAGAATCGCTTCACGAAAGTCGTTCTCGCCGACAAGCTCAACGAGCCGGTAGAGCTGGCGGTGCTTCCCGATGAGCGCGTGCTGTTCGTCGAGCGCCTGGGCGGGGTGAACCTGTACAAGCCTTCGAGCAAACGCTACACGAAAATCGCGACGATCCCCGTGAGCACCAAGTACGCGGACGGCAAAGATGGCGCGGACAGCAGCCAGGCCGAGGACGGCCTGCTGGGACTCGCGGCCGATCCGAACTTTGCGACGAACGGCTGGGTCTACATGTATTACTCGCCCGCCGGACGCGTCGCGAAGAATGTCTTGGCTCGATACACGATGAAGGGCGACTCACTCGACCTCGCATCCGCGAAGATCGTTCTCGAAGTGCCGGTGCAGCGCACGCAGTGCTGCCATACGGGCGGCTCCATCGCGTTCGACCGGAACGGGAACCTCTACGTCTCCACGGGCGACAACACCAATCCCTTCGGCACCGGCTACGCGCCCATCGACGAGCGACCCGGCCGGTCGCCGTGGGACGCACAGAAGTCGTCGGCGAACACCAACGACCTGCGCGGCAAGATCCTGCGCATCCATCCGGAAGCTGACGGCTCCTACACCATCCCGGAGGGCAACCTCTTTCCCAAGGGCACGCCGGGCTCGCGGCCGGAGATCTACACCATGGGTCACCGGAACCCGTACCGCATTGCAGTCGACAAGCGGACGGGCTGGGTCTACTGGGGTGACGTCGGCCCGGACGCGTCGGTGGACTCGGTAGAGCGAGGTCCCAGGGGCCACGACGAGATTGGACAGGCCATCCGCGCCGGCAACTTCGGGTGGCCGTACTTCGTTGGCGACAACAAGGCGTACGTCAAGACAACGGTGGTCGACTCCCTCACCGTGCGGGCGGGGGCACGGTTCAATCCCGCGCGTCCGATGAACACGTCGCCCAACAACACCGGTCTCGCCGAGCTGCCGCCGGCAGAGAAGGCGTTCATCTGGTATCCGTACGGCGCGTCCGACGAGTTCCCGATGCTCGGCACCGGTGGCCGCACGGCGATGGCCGGACCGGTCTACTACCGCAGCGATTTCCTGCGCGCGGCTCGCCCGTTCCCGGAGCATTACAACCAGAAGCTCTTCATTTATGAATGGATGCGCGGCTGGATCACGGCCGTGACCATGGACGCGAACGGCTACCTCGCGCA
>JANNJV010000580.1:0-2308 GCA_031395945.1 Gemmatimonadota bacterium
CCGCTTCGGTGAGTGGTTTGAGCTCCACCCGGATCGGAAAGCGGCCCTGAAGCTCGGGAATCAGGTCGCTTTGCTTAGAGACGTGGAAAGCCCCCGCCGCGATGAACAGGACATGGTCGGTCTTAACCATTCCGTACTTCGTCTGGACGTTGGAGCCTTCGACGATTGGCAGCAGGTCGCGCTGCACGCCTTCGCGCGACACGTCGGGCCCCCCGCCCTGCCCGCGCTCGCCGGCGATCTTGTCGATCTCGTCGAGGAAGATGATGCCCAGCTGCTCCACGCGCTCCACGGCGTCAGACGTGACGTCCTCCATGTCGATCAGCTTGTCGAACTCCTGATCGAGCAGGATCCGGCGCGCCTCGCTCACTTTGACGGTCCGCTTCTTCTTTCGCTGTGGCAGCATCTGCTTCAGCATGTCGCTGAAGTTCTCCATGCCTTCGGGCGCGCCTTGCGCCGAGAACATGTCGATACTGAGTCCGGGGGGCGTGACTTCCACCTCGACCTCGCGATTCTCCAGCTGCCCATCCTTCAACAGTTGCCGCAGTTTTTCGCGAGTGCGCCGATAGCGCTCTTCCTCGAGCGTGCGCCGTTCAGTATCGCCGTGCGAGCCGACGAGAAACATCTCGTTCTCGGCGGCGCGAGAAGACGAGTTCTCGGCGGCGCTGCGCGCAACCGGAGCGCTTTCGGGTGTGCGTGCAGGTGATGCCGGCTCGGTGTGCTTCTGCTCGGGCGGGGGCAGCAACAGATCCAGCAGCCGTTCTTCGACTTTTTCCTGCGCGAGATCCTCGATTTCGCTCTCGCGTTCGGTGCGCACCATGTCGATGGCGCTATCGACGAGATCGCGCACCATGCCTTCGACATCGCGACCGACGTACCCCACTTCGGTAAACTTCGACGCCTCGACCTTGACGAACGGCGCACCGGCGAGCTTCGCCAGCCGTCGCGCGATCTCCGTCTTGCCAACGCCTGTGGGCCCGATCAGGATGATGTTGTTCGGGGATATCTCCGACCGGATGCTTTCCGGGGCGCGCTGCCGCCGCCAGCGATTTCGCAGTGCGATGGCTACCGCTTTCTTCGCGTCTCCCTGTCCCACGATGTACCGATCGAGCTCGGCGACGATCTGGCGCGGGGTGAGGTCGGCGAGTCGGGCAAGCGCCTGGGCGGTGCGGTTCGTGGGCATTGGTGCTTCAAGCTAAGCTCCCACAAAACCCCCGAGAACGTCGAACCTCGCACGTCCAGCCTCACACGTCCAACGCAGTTGCAATGCATTTGAAGTGAAAAGGTTCGACGTGGGGGGGTTGACGTCTATAACTCCAGAACCGTGATGTTGGTGTTCGAATAGATGCAAATCTCGCCTGCGATCTCCAAACTGCGACGCACCAGCTCCTTGGGCTCGAGCTCGGTGTTCTTCACCAGCGCGCGCGCCGCGGCCAGTGCATACGGACCGCCGGATCCGATGGCGAGCAGGCCGTCGTCTGGCTCGATGACTTCGCCGTTCCCAGACACAATGAACCCGTGTTCCTTGTCGGTCACCGCCAGCAAGGCCTCGAGCCGTCGCAGCACGCGATCACTGCGCCAATCCTTCGCTAACTCGACGACGGCGCGCGGCAGATTCGTGGGAAAGCGCTCCAGCTTCTCCTCGAATTTATCGAATAACGTCAGGGCGTCGGCGGCGGCGCCGGCGAAGCCACCCAACACACGGCCGCCGCGGAGGACGCGCACTTTCTGCGCGTTGGCCTTCATCACGGTCTCACCCACCGTGACCTGTCCATCCCCGCCGATGGCGACGCGTCCATCGCGGCGTACGGCGAGAATGGTGGTGGCGCGGATCGTTGGATGCATGGCGGGAACGGGGATGCGCGAAACGGGTTATCGCACTCGTCTCGATCCCTCAGCGTACTTGGGCTTGGGCTTCTGACGATCGCCGCGCGTGAACAGCTCCCGGAGATATGCGCTGTTGCGCTTGATGCCCCAGAGGAGCAACACGGCGCCCGCGATGACCGCCAGTGTGGAGTAGCGCCAGGTGTCGCGTCCCACGAAGGCCGCGGCCATGGCAAGTACACCCAGTCCTACCAGGGCCTCGCCGAAGCGATCACGATCGAGACGTGGCCGACTGCGCCGCTCGTCCGAGACAAACAGGTCGTCCTTGAGCCAGGCGTCGAGAAGCAACGCCAGCCCGACCAGGCCGATGAACGCTCCGAGGATGAGCGGCAGGGTTTCGAGTCGCATCGCCAATCTGTAAGGCCACTTTCATGCCCTCGGGTGCGCCTTTCGATAGACCTCTTTCAGCCGCTCGACGCTCGTATGG
>JANNJV010000015.1:0-9261 GCA_031395945.1 Gemmatimonadota bacterium
GGCGGCGAGATCGGCGACGGAAATGCCGGCCTCGCGAAGGCAGTAGGCGGCTGCACGCATTGGAAACGCTGCGTCACCCTTCTTTCGGGTAAATCGCTCTTCGGATCCGGCTGCCACGATCTCGCCGTCACGCAACAGGCACGCGGCGCTGTCATGGTAGTAGGCTGAAATACCGAGTACGAATTTGGAGGCGGGAGGCACGGGCAGGGTCCTGGACAGGCGGGAGAGCCCCTGTAAGGGCAAACCTCAGTCCGACGCCGGTTCGCCAGCCAAACGACTTAAGCTATTAAGGGAGCTACGGATACGGTGGCGTGGCCAACGTACTTCCATCTCGGGTCGTTGACGGCTCGCCACAACTGTTGCTGGTGCTCTACAGTCGCCCTCGGGGCTGATTGCAGACCTGGGCCGGGAATCTCCAGCAGCTCTGAGCGCTGGGTTCCGTGAAGATCATGGCGTCACGCTGAGCTGCAGTCCGAGACTACGAACCGCCGGGAGTTGCCCCATCTCGAATCCCTGAAACGCTCCACCGGCGAGCGTCGTTTCCGGATCCACATTCGGCGCTTTCGCCCAGGTCATCAGGTTCCGTCCGATGAGCGACACGCGTAGCGTATGCTCGCGGAATCCCGGCAGAAAGCGCGTCGGAACCTCGTACGACAGCCGTGCCTCGCGCAGCTTGGCGTAGCTCGCGTCGTACACCCACGGCTCGGTAATGGCGCCCAGCGAATGGAAATACTGCTCTGCGCTCACCTTCGTGGTGTTGGGAGTTCCAAGCAGGCTGTCCGTTCCAGCAATCGTCAGGCTGTCTTCGAGTACGCGCTGTGTCCCGGGCTGCGCGCGCTCGCCTATGAGCGTGGACTCGAGCGTGCCGGCGTACGAGCCCCACATGTTAGTGGCGCTGAAGAGCTTTCCCCCCATGCGCACGTCGAGCAACACGAAGAGTTCCATCCCGGCGTAGCGCAGTTTGCTCTGCATGTTGCCGGTCCAATCTGGCTGCCACGAGCCGAACACGGTAAATGGACTCGTAGCATCCGCGACCGGGAGTCCGTTGCGGAGCAGCAGAGACCCCGTGGCGTCACGCAGATAGCGCGACCCCACGATCAACCCTGCCGGGCCGCCGATCTGCGCGCCGAGACCGGCGCCGAACAATGAGGGGCTGAGCTTCGCCTGAATGGCGCCATCGCCCAGAGCATCCACGGTGCTCGTGTTGCGGGCATAGCCGCCGGCAATGTCCCAGGTGATCTTTTCGCTCTGAAGAACGCCAAACCGCAGGACCGCGCTGAATCCTCCATTGAAGACCTGTCCGTTTTGGGACAACCGCGAGAGACCACCACCTACCGGCGTCGCAAGCTGCAGCTCGGTTGATCGCTCTCGATAAGCGGTGAAATCGAGACCGACGCGCGCGTTGGTTGAAACGAGGTGCGCCCCAAGCTCCACGCCTGCGGTGCGCTCGGGGCCGGAGACGTTACTGTCCGCCGCGCTCGGCGCGCCGCCTTCGAAATACATCTGCGCCAACGTGCGCGAGGTTACTTCATTCCCGGCGCGCCACCAGCTGGCGCGTACCTGGGCCACGCCCAAATGAAGCACCTCACGAAGCACGGAAACACGGCGCGCCACGTCGAACGTTGCCGAAAATGAGGGAAAGACGGCGGAGGAGGACTGGGGCAGCGACGACGCCTGCTCCTGTCGTGCGCCCGCCGTCAATGTCAGGTAGTCACTTCGAGACGCAGAGCCCAGCGCGTAGAACGACGCGATGTTGTTTTTCCCGGACAGGGACAGCGTATCCACCACCGCAGGTCCGGTGGTTGGCAAATCAACCGTCCTGGCGTTCGACTCGAACGTATTGGCCCTTGAAGAAGCGCCCGCCGTGGTGGTGAGATCCAGGCCAGCCAATCGAGAAGCGGCCGTGACGAAGGAAATGTCCACCAGCCGCTCCGAAGCCTTTACGGAGTGTTTGTCGCTGCCGCCACCGGAGAAATCGCCGCGCCCGAGAGTGCCGGGATAGCCGCCCAGCCAACCCTTGGCGATCGCAACGTTCCGCGTCTCGCTGAAGTCGTCGGTTCCCGCGTGCAAGCGCGCGCTCAGCCAATTGGCGAGCCCGAAGGTGAGCCCCACACCACCGATGACATGCGTGCGACGATCGTCGTTCGAGTTCTCCGACGTCGCGAAGAATGGGTTGTTGCGGTTGGTGTAGATCCAACTGATTGCCTCGCCGGCCTGGTTGCGCACGCTGTCGCGCAATGCGTCGAAGTCCAATTGCCGGCCGATGCGAGTGAAGCCCGCGACGGGATTGATCTCGTCGAACCCGGTGCCGGGCCGGTGTTCGGCGCGAGACCCAATGATCTGGAGATTCGCGTCGGCGGAAATGCGGCTGGTAAACTGCGACGCGCCGCCCAGTGTGAGGCCCAGACGACGAGCGCTTTCGTTGGGTGAAAGGCCGGTGACGTTCCGTACATTCACCGCGGCGCGCATGTTGGATGCATCGCGCGAGCCCAGGAACGCTACGCTGGCGTCGAGGGTTCCGCCGCCCTGGAAGTAGTCGCGCACACCGTCGGCGCGCGGCAGCCAATAGCGCACATCGGGACGGCGCGGTTCTGTGAGGCTGTGCTGCGCAACGGGCGATCCGTCGAGTTTGGGGCCCCAGCTTTCCGCGACGGCGTCGTTGATGCCGCCGCCCTGGCCGTCGAAGAACTCGTATTGCCCGCCGAGTCCCTGCCCAAATGCGTTCTGATAGCTGGGCAGACGCTGTGGGCTTTGGGCAGTGAACCTGGATGTTGCGGCGATTCTGAAGCCGGTGATCTCGCGTCCGCTCTTCGTGGTGAGGCGCAGCACGCCGTTGGCGGCGCGTGAGCCATAGAGCAATGACGCGGTGGCTTGGTCCAAAAGCTCGTAGCTGGCGATGTCGTCCGGGGAAATGTCGTTGAGGGGCGAGCCGTAGTCGAACCCGCCCAGCCCGAAGCGCTGCGAGTTGGTGGTGAAGGGCTGGTTGTCCACTGGAACGCCGTCCACCACCACGAGCGGCTGGATATTGCCGGCGAGGGAGCGTGGGCCTCTAAACATGATGGTCGCTGATGCGCCAGGTCCGCTGGCGCTGGTGACGTTCAGCGCGGGGTGCTTTCCGGCGAGGGCGCTCACGAAGTCTGTCGGGCCCGGGGATGCGTCGAACAGGGAAGCCGCTGGAGCGCTGAGCGCGACGACTGACCGATCGCGCGGCGCGCTGGGCGTGCGTGGTGGAATCGTATCTGTTCGGGGCGCGTTGGGGCGCGTCACGTCTGGAACGCGCGGGCGCTCTCCCGTCGTGAGCACGAAATTCTGCACCAGCGATCCGCCGGTGAGTTGGACTTGAACCGTCTGCGTTCCGAAGCGGCCGTGTTGCGCCACCATGGCGACCAACTGACCGCGGATCTGCGCGGCGCGGATGAGAAAGTTGTAGCGTCCCTCGGCGTTGGTGCGCGTGTTGACCCCGAGGCTCGCAATGCCCACGGAGGCGCCCTGCACGGGAACGCCGACCGCGTTCGTCACCTGCCCCTCCACCGTCATCTGCGCAGCAAGGCACGCCGGGAGAAGGAGCAACGCAATTGTATGACGAATCACGGAGTCACTCCAAGGACGACATAGCGCGGCACCAGATAAAATGCCGCGGAGTTGTTCCCCAGCTCGAGCGAGCTGTTTTGGCCCCAACACATGACCGGGCCATCGGTGGTCCGCGCACAGGTGTGACGGTAGCCGGCGCTGACTTGAGCAAAGCGAAGATTGCCGGCAACCTTTGTCGGCTCGGGCCTGTTCGTCGTGGTGCTGTCCCCGAGGCGCCCGAATGCGTTGGCACCCCAACAGTAGCCTGTTCCGTCGGCCGTCAAGGCACAGGCGTGTTGGTCGCCGACGCTCAACGCAACAAACGTTGGTGCGCTTGCATAGGTGACCGGATTCGTTTGTGCGCCTCCTGCCAGCGCACCCCAACAATAGACCTTCCCATCGGTTCTCAGGCCGCAGCTGAAGGTGTCCCCAGCTCCTAATGCCTGGAAGGTGTGCCCGCCACCAACCGCCGTGGGGCTGAGTCGCGCTTGCGTGGTACCATCGCCAACCTGCCCAAGCTGATTCCCGCCCCAGCAGAACGCGCTGCCCGCACTCGAGAGTGCGCACGTATGCGCCGTCCCGCTGGCGATCTGAGTGAAGGTGAAACCACCCGACACGGGTGCGGGAACGAAGCGACTGGTGGTAGTTCCGTCTCCCAATTGTCCCGAGGGATTGTTGCCCCAGCAGTAGGCCACTTGGATGGTGCTGATGGCGCAGTTGTGCTGGAATCCAGCACTCACCTGGGACCACGCCACGTCGGTCGGCATTTCGGTGGGCACGTCCGCGTTCGTCGTCGCGCCGGAGGTGTCGACCATGGCATTGAATCCCCAGCACCAGGCGTCGCCCGCTGCGGTCAGCGCGCAGAAATGCGTCGATCCGCCTACGACGGCCGACGCGACCAGTGATCCGGAAACCGCCGTGGGCTGTGGGGTGTCTGCGGTTGCGCCCGATCCGATCTGCGAGCCTTCGCCCCAGCACTTGATGGAGCCGTCCGTCTCGATGGCGCAGGTGCTGAAACCGCCGGCAATCACTGCCGATGGGTTGTAATAGATGGGTGTCCCAGTGGCAGTCGCACGCAATTGGAGTTTGGCGTCTGAAACACGTGCCTCGAGAACCTGTGTCCCCGGGATGTCGCCCAGCGTCCAGGTACCAGGGCTCGCGATGCCGCTGGCATTCGTCGATACGGTGGAGGTCGTAACGCGGCCCCCTGAGAACGCGGTGAAGGTCACGGGCACTCCGGGGCGCGGCGCTCCCAGTGAGTCCGCGAGCTTTACAGACGGCGGTTGCGGAAGATCCGACAAGATCTGCCCCGCTTGCCCATCACCGCCGCTGACCGTAAGCGCATTGTACCCCGTGATGGAGAACGTGGCGGTGTTGTCGATGACGAGTGGATCGAGCGAACTATCGGGACGGACGACTGACGCGCGAATCACGTTCGGCCCGACGTCCGGACCGAGTGTCCACTGCGTGACGGCGATTCCGTTGGCATTCGTGCTGTCGATGAACGGGGAAACCGATCCGCCTCCGCTTACCACGGTAAAGGCGACCAGCGCATTGGCGACGGGGAGGCTATCCACGTTGATGACGCGAACCTTTACGCTGTCGGTGAGCGTCGCGCCCGGATTGAGCGCCGAGGGGCGCGTCCACGCTGTCGTGTCGATAAAGGCCGGGCCAAGCCACACCACGCCGAAGGCGACCGGCGGTGAGGTGACCCCCAGTGAAGAGGCTGTGACAACGGTGACGCCGGTGTCGAGCGCCACGAGGACGCCATTGCGCTCGAAGACTGCGACTCGCTCATTCGAGCTGCGCCAGACGACGGGAACGACAACGGTATCACCATCCGAATCCAGCGCGGTCGCGGTCACCGTGTCTCGGCTGCCGCGTTCGAGAATGCGGCTACCATTGTCGACCTGGATAGCGCCAAGCTGGATGAGATCCGGGGTCACGGGATTGTCCTTGCCACACGCCAGCGACCCGATTGCAATTACCGTAACGAAGGCGCGCAGGCAGCGCGCAGCCGCGGGCGAACGAGTCTCGGTGAGGAAAGTCATGGAATGCGTGCGTTGGCGGGGCTGCAACATCAGACTTCTCACGGGAAGGGTACGGCTAGCGCTGCGCTCTGCAGCGGCCTTCAGCCTTGACGACCTACTTAGCCGAAACGCTCAGCTTTCCGGGCCGCGCAACCCACGTAGGGCGGGTCCGCAACGATAGTCGGCGTTCACGGAGCGATCAACAGGTTGTCTGGCCGTTTCGCGGGCTCGCGACAATCGTCAGTACGATACCCGCCCGTGGCACAGCCGATCCATATCCCATTTTGCTAATGCTCCCCTCCCGTCAGCTCGCATGGCCCGCGTATCTGGTTGCCATCGCGTTGATGGCGATTCCACTCGTTGATGCGTGGACGACGCTGTACCCCTGGAGTCCCGGTGACCCCCGCTGGCGCTTCGGTGCCGTGGGCCTCGTGAGTAACGCCTTGCTGATTCCCATGGCGGGACTGCTCGTTGCGATGCTGATAGCGTGGTTCCTTGAGCAGCGCGTCATGCTTCGGACGATCGGAGTGTTCGGCTTCTTCGCGTCGGCGGTCTGCTTGGTGGCATTGGCGTTCTTTGGGCTTGATGCGGTACAGACGCGGGCATCAGTCCGACTGGAAATGCAGACGTCATTTCACGTTGCCTCGATTACGGCGGCCGTGAAGATGGCTCTCGCTGGAGCCACCTTTTTCGCCTGTGGACTGTCTGCCTGGCGCGGCAGCAGGGGGCTTGTCACCCGAAAATCAAGCGGCGCTGCCGGGGGGCTGTTCACCCTCCCGACCGCGCCGTCGACTATGAAGCCGGGCGAACCGCGATAGCGGCTTGCCGATTTAATCAGGACGCGAGCGCCTTCTTCTTCCGTCGGCGCGCGGCTGCGGCCAGTCCGGCCAAGCCCGTGCCCAACAGGGTGAGTGTCGCGGGCTCGGGCACCGCGGACGGATTGTACACGAGGAATTCCTGCGGTGAGCCGGCGTAGTCCTTGTTCGTCGCCGTGAGCACGTAGAAACTGGACGCGTCGACTGTCTTCCAGTTCGCTTGGGCCTGCGCAATCCAATACTGCTGGCCGTACATATCGGAATCACTACTTCCCACGCGATCAGGCGCCGCGGGAGTGAAGATGTTCCAGATCGCGGCTTGGATTGCGATGGTGCGATTCGGGGTACTTCCCGGATTCGGGCTGCTGTACTGCTGAGTGAGCCATGCAGCCTGCAAGTACCACTCGAGATTGTTGAAGCGCGTGTTACTCAGGCTCGACGCGTTGAGGTAGGTCTGGTTCGCCTTGTATGGGCTATTCAGCGTCGCACTGTTGAAAAAGTCGACGCAGTTGAGAATCACTGACTGACTGGTGCCACCGGAGACCACGACTCCGGAATACGGACTGACGTAGAAAGCGCCGTAAGTGGCACCCGGCGGATCCCAGACAACCCCGGTGCCGCCAGGAGCCTTGGGCGAAGTTACCGTGACGTTGACCTGAGCCGCCGCTTGCGAGACACAGAGTCCGAGGACCAAGGCAGCGGCGCCTGCGGTGCGAAGCTTCATGCGACTCCGGTCAAAAGGCGGTGGCGCGGCGAGGAGTTTCCGAGCAGACACGTTTGCAGACCGCGGACCGCTGCAAAGGCCGGGTCGCGCACCGGGTGGCCGGATCTTCTAAGTCGTGTGTTTATCAGGTGTTTCGGCAGGTGCCGCCAACGCCGGCACAGCGTCCGAACTCGTAGCAATCAGCGCCGTTCTGAGGCGTTCCCAGCACGGGTTGTTGCGCGATTGCTGCACTTTATCCACAGGGAGCGCCAATCCAGAAAACACTAAGTCGCATCCCTTCAAAGAGTTGATCGGGGATGCACTTTCGTCCGCGCAAGGCATGGCGCATGCTCATGCCGGCGCCTGGGCACGTCCACCAATCCTCCTGCCGCAAAATCATGACGAGAACTCTGAAGCGACTCGCATTGGCGATCTTCTCTCTGTGCGCCCTGGCGGCGCCGGCGCGAGCAGCCGATCCGGAGACGTTCAATTTCGACTACTACTGCAGCATGGGGTCGTTCAAGGTGTGCGCGAGTGTCCGGCTCTGGTCCCAGAACAACGTTCTCAAGATGCAGGTCTGGAACCTGAACGGCACGATGGGCGTGCAGCACACGATGACCTCGATCGGGTTGTACCATTCCGGCGCCGCATGGACCGGCCAAGTGAACGGGTACAGCGTCGACTATAACGGCACGGACATCACTGAATACTGGACCAACAAGAACGCCCAGGACATCAACAATCTCGCGGGCGTCAAGCTCGAGCTGAAGGAAGGCACTCAGGGAAATCGCGGCATTATCGGCTGCAAGGATCCCGGTGGCTTGATCAAGTGGCAAACGTGCTGGAACGGAGGTAGCTCGTTCCCGGGACAGCCATACGTCGAGTTCACTTTCAACCTCTCGCAGAATTTTTCGCTGAACAACGTGCAGTTGCGTTGGCACTCGCAGCAATTGCCCGACGGCAGCTCCATAAAGTGCGATACGGGCGGCGCGGGCGACTACCCGGACTGCGTCCCGAACACCGCGGTTCCAGAGCCGGCGTCCCTGATTCTATTGGGTACTGGTATGGCGGGACTGGCTGGCGCGGTTCGCAGGCGGCGCAAGAAGGGGACTCAGTCCACTGGCTGACGGCAGCCGATCCACTTCTAGTGTTCACTAGAGCGGCGCGGGCGCGACACTTTGCGCTCCGCGCCGTTTGCGTAAAGACACCCAGTCGGTAGCAGCGGAGGACGACGGCGTTGGCGCTCGAATCGAAAATCCTTGTGGGTCAGCCGGACAATAGAGGCCGCACAACAACGCCAGACGTGGCCCACTCGTGGCGCTGGATCGGATGGTTCTCGCTCGTGCTGACTATCGCAGCACTGGGCGATTGGTTGCTCGCCTGGATTCCGCTGCACCTGGGCAGCCCGGAGTGGGAATTTGGAACGGTCGTGGCCAGCTTCTCCGGGTTACCTCTGGCGACAATGGGGTTTGCGGGGCTGCTCGCGTCGAGTGTAGCGCGCGGCATCCGTTGGCAGACGCGTGCGGTAAGTGTGGCCGTATTGGTCTGGACCGCATTTATCCTCGGTGCCCTGGTGCTGTTCCTGTTGGATGTTCCAGTGGCGCTTGGCGCGGTCGAGGGGCCTGCGCGTCTGGGTATCGTGAAGGCGATAATCAAGACGATCATGCTCGGATCGCTGTTCTCGGCGACTTACATTATCGCGGCTGTCAGCGCATTGCGGCGTGCCGTTCGCACCTGACGCCCACGGGCCACATAAGTGTGGCGAGTGCGCGCATGCTGCTGGGACTTGATCTCCTAAACGACTCCGGCACAATCGTTTACGGCGGGCCATTCCAGCAGGTGGGCGGCACAGTGGGTGCGTTTCACGGGTTCGCGCGAGTCAGTGTGTGCCATTCGCACGGATGACTCCGATCCATTGGCTGAGGCTCCCCGTGATTGCCAGCACCGAGAAGGTCAGATCGTCTCCCCACCTGATTCGGCTGAAGTCGAACCCGAGTCGGGAGTACAGGCGCACACTGGTTGTGCAGGTCAATCTGGCGCTCGGATTGGGTTGCCGGCGCGTTGTCATTGATTGTTCTGCATGGAAGCAGCTGGACCTTATTGTCCTCAGCGCGCTCGTGTGCTGCGCGAGAACATGCGAGGA
>JANNJV010000023.1:0-4442 GCA_031395945.1 Gemmatimonadota bacterium
GGATGCGGCTTCGCGAACTCGGGCCACGTGATGGGAAACATCTCGGCGGTCGCGTTGAGCTTCATTGTGCAGGAGCCGAGCGCGATCATGGAATGCGTCAGCGAGAGGTCGCGCGATTCAAGCCTGCGCATGTAGCGCAGCATTTCCGTCTCGGAGCGGTGCGTGTTGAACACGGGATGCGTGAGGAACTGGCTGGTTCTGGCAAACCGTTCGTCATAGCGCTCGTCCACCTCGCGCAACAGTGCCTCGAGCGCCGGTGCCTCTCGCTTGCCGCCCGCGAATACCGAGAGCAGGTCGCGGAGATCGGCGTCGCCCACTGTCTCGTCGAAGGCGACGCACACGGCGTCCTCGCCCATCTGCCGGATGTTGATCTTCTGCGCGCGCGCGCGCCCCACGAACGACGCGGCCAGCCCCTTCCCCACCTCCACCCGCACGGTATCGAAGAAATGTGCGTGTTTGATCGTGAGACCCAGTTGCTCCACGCCTCGCGCCAGGGCTTCGGCGTACCGGTGCACGCGGCGGGCGATGGCGGTAATCCCTTCGGGGCCGTGATACACCGCGTACATGCCTGCGATGACCGCGAGAAGCACCTGCGCCGTGCACACGTTGCTCGTGGCCTTTTCGCGCCGGATGTGCTGCTCCCGCGTCTGCAACGCCATGCGCAGTGCCGGCCGGCCATCGGCATCGCGCGACACACCGATGATCCGGCCAGGGAGCTGGCGCTTGAATTCGTCCTTCGTGGCGAAGAACGCGGCGTGCGGACCGCCAAACCCCATGGGCACCCCGAACCGCTGCGTGTTCCCCACCACCACGTCCGCGCCCCATTCTCCCGGCGGCGTCAGCAGCGCGAGACTCAACAGATCGGCCGCCACCGTCACCAGCGCACCGCCCGCGTGGGCCCGCTCGCAGAACTCGCGATACTCCACCACCGCGCCGTCGGTGGTGGGATACTGGATGAGAGCGCCAAAGACGGCGTCGTCGAACTGGATCTTTCGCCAGTCGCCCACCACCACCTGCCATCCGCGCGCCGCGGCGCGGGTGCGCACCACGTCGATTGTCTGCGGATGACACTCGTCGGACACGAAGTACCGGGAGCGATCGCCCTTCACGCTTCCGTGTGAAAGGCCCATCGCCTCTGCCGACGCGGTGCCCTCATCCAGCAGCGACGCATTCGCGATCTCCATGGCCGTCAGGTCCATGATCATCGTCTGAAAGGTGAGCAACGCTTCCAGCCGCCCTTGCGCGATCTCCGCTTGGTACGGTGTGTACGCGGTATACCAGCCCGGATTCTCGAGAATGTTCCGCTGGATCACCGGCGGCGTGATGGTGTCGTTGTATCCCATGCCGAGGTACGAGCGGTACAGCTCGTTTCTCGCCGCGGACTGCCGCATGGCGCGCAGGGCCGCGTTCTCGCTGCGGCCTTCGTGGATGGCCAGCGGCTTTGCCATGCGAATACGCCTGGGCACCGCAGCGTCGATCAGGGCGTCGAGGCTCGGATAACCGAGGAGCTCGAGCATCGCGCCTGTCTCGGCGTCGCTTGGTCCTACGTGCCTGGGGACGAAAGAATCAGCGGCTCGCACCGGAGCGCGGGAAGTGGTCGGGGTCATGGCTTTAAAGTTATGCTTCAGTCAATGCGCTGGCATTCCTACCTGACGCCCGCGGCGCCAGGCTCACGCAACATGGCGGTGGACGAGGCCCTGATGCTGCGCGCGGCGCGCACAGGCGACGCGGTGTTTCGCGTGTACGGCTGGAGTGCGCCCACACTCTCCCTCGGTAGAAACCAACGTGCACGGGAGTGTTACGACCATGCTTTAGCTCGCGAGCTCGGTGTGCAATTCGTTCGACGCCCAACCGGCGGCCGGGCGTTGTTGCACGATCGCGAGGTCACCTACAGCGCGACGCTGCCGATAGAGAATGCCGCCCATGCCCGCGCTGCGTATGACTTCATCAATGACGTGCTCCTCGACGGCCTGTCGCGTCTGGGTGTGGGGGCGTCGAAAGCCACCGGCACGAGATCGGTGCCGCCCGGGCTCCGGCCATGTTTCGATCTTCCTGCCGAACACGAGATCGTCGTCAGCGGCCGCAAGCTCGTGGGTAGCGCACAGTGGCGGCACGACGGCGCGCTTTTGCAGCACGGATCCATCCTGTTGCACAACGATCAGGGGCTCATTGCGCGCCTGATGAAGGACCAGACGATGGCCGAGCCCCTGACGGCGACCCTGGCCGACGAGCTGGGTCGCGAGCCATCACTGCACGACGTTGTCCAGCCGCTCGTGCAATCGCTGCGTCGCGCAACCGGCGCGGCGATACCGGACCTCGAACCCGACGACGAGCTGAATCGCGATGTGGATCGTCTCTGTGACACATATCGTGGCGATTCATGGACCTGGCGCCGATAGTCGCTTGACGGTACCCGGCGACTTGGTATCCTAGTCCCAGTCACGACCCGACTCCTCGACGAGAGCCAACACACTGATCATGCGCCTTTCACACATCGCCGTCTCGCTGGTCTTCTGGATGGCAGCCGCCTGCTCCGAACGGGCTGGCGATGCACGGGCGGGTGAGACCGGTGGAACCATGGTCATCGCCGCCCCGGGCAGCGGGACAACGCCGCCATTCCCGGCATATGCGGGAGACGCGATCGGGCGTGCGATATCCGACAACGTGTACGAAAAGCTTGCGGAGATTGGCCCCGACCTGGTCACCACAGGCGACGCCGGTTTTGCGCCCCGCCTGGCTCAGCGCTGGGAATGGGCGGCAGACTCGATGTCGATCGCGTTCCACCTCGACCTCCGCGCGCGCTGGCATGACGGCCGCCCGGTGCGCGCCAGCGACGTGCGGTTTTCGCTCGATCTGCTGAAGGACCCCAGGACCGCCACGCAGTACACCGCGTTCCTCACCAACGTCGATTCTGTTTCCGTAAGGGACTCGTTGACGGCCGTCGCCTGGTTTCGCGCTCGGTCGCCCGAACAGTTTTTCCAGTTCGCGTATCAGGTGTACGTGGTGCCCGAGCACATCCTGAAGGACATTCCCAGGGACAAGCTCTCGACATCGGACGCCGTTTCGCATCCGGTGGGCTCTGGACGATTCCGTTTCGCGCGGTTCGAACCCGGAGTTCGGGTGGAGCTCGTCGCCGACACCGCGCATTATCGGGGACGCGCCAGGCTCGATCGGATCATCGTCTCGTTCGTGCCGGACGGCGGTGCGGCCATCACGCAGCTGTTGAGTGGCCAGGCGGACTTCATCGAAATCGTTCCCGCCGACGTCCTGCCGCGGCTGGACAGCGCGGCCAACGTGCGCGCCATGCCGTATCCGGGCTTGGGATACTCGTTTCTCTCGCTGAACCAGCGCGATCCCCGTCGGCTGTCGGCGCCGCATCCCATCTTCGCCGACCGACGCGTGCGTCAAGCGCTCTCGATGGCCGTGGATCGGGAGGCCATGCTAAGAAACGTCTTCGACACCCTTGGCATTCTGGGGGTGGGACCGTATCCGCGCGCGCTGGCGGACACCACGATCAAGGTTCCCCCATTCGATCGAGCGCGCGCCGCTGCGCTTCTGGATTCTGCCGGTTGGCTGGCGGGGCCGGACGGCGTGCGCGCGAAAGGTGGACGCCCGCTGGCCTTCTCGGTGAACGTGCCCACGTCCAGTCGAGTGCGCATGCGATACGCTGTGCTCTTGCAGGAACAGTTCAAGACCGTCGGCGCACGCGCGGATATCGCGCAGATGGATTTCAGCGCCTACTACGAGCGGGAGCAGACAGGCGCCTTCGACGCCTCGCTGTCTTCTGTGAGTCCGGACCCGAATCGGTCCGCCGTAAAGCAGTACTGGACCACTGCGGGCATCCCACCCGGCGGCGCGAACGCCGGCCGTTACTCCAATCGCGCCGTGGATGCGCTCGTGGACAGCATCGCTCTTACGATCGACCCCGCGCGCGCCAATCAGCAATACCATCGCGCCATGCAGCTGGTCGTGGATGACGCGCCCGCTATCTGGCTCTACGACGTGCTCACCATCGCCGGCATGCATCGCAGAATCCGACCGGTCGACGTGCGTGCCAACGGATGGTGGGGCGGGCTCGCCGATTGGTGGATCCCGGGGAACGAGCGCATCGAGCGCGATCGCATCGGGCTGCGTCCCGCGCAGCCCTAGCGCGTGCGGCGCCTCGTCGCCGTTCGCCTTCTGCACGCGGTCGTCGTCCTGTTCCTCGTGGCGACGATCGCGTTTTTGCTGCTGCAGCTGGCGCCGGGTGACCCGATGTCCTTCGAGAATTCATCGGTGCCACAGGACGTGCGCGACCGGATGCGCGCTTCGTTCGGCTACGACCGGCCCGTCATCGAGCAATACGCGCGATACCTTGGCAACGTGGCACGCGGCGACCTGGGCTTCTCGCACCTCCTCCGTGTACCGGTAAGCCAGGCGCTGGCCGCCGCGCTGCCTCGCAC
>JANNJV010000036.1:0-31451 GCA_031395945.1 Gemmatimonadota bacterium
CCTTCGGTGGTCGTGGTGCGTTTCCCCGCGGCTAGTCATGTCGTCCTTCCCAAGCGTGGGTCGCTGTCCCTCTCTCCCCCTACCAAAGCCGCATAGTGACGCAACGGAAAAGCGTTGCCCTACAAGCAGTTACGCATGTAACGCAGTATATCCGCGTCGCGCGCCTGAACAGCATCAAGAGCCGCATCCTGGCTCTGGCGCTCCTGGGCACGCTTCTGCCGGCCGGAGTCACGCTGGGTTACGCGTACAACCAGAACCGCAGGGCCTTGGAGAGCAAGCTCACCCAGGACCTGATCTCTGAGAGCAGCCAAACCGCCGGGGCCATCAGTATCTGGCTCAAGGACCGGCTGTATGACCTGAAGGTGTTCGCGGGTTCCGACGAGGTCGCTACCAACCTGAGCCGCGCTGCCAGTCCTGGCCCGGCCAATATGCGTTTGCGCGAGTACCTGCGTTCCGTTCACGAACGCATTCCGGACTTCGAGCAATTGATGGTGTTGGACGCGCGTGGGCGGGTACTCGCCACCAGCGCCGCCCGGGTCCAACCAGTGACCTTGCCGCGGGATTGGCAAAAGACGCTGCGCCAGGAAGGCCATGTCGTGGGCGACGCGTATTGGGACGACAAGTCCCGGCGGGGGAAGATGATCGTCGCAGTGCCAGTCAATCGTCCGGATGGCGCGATGGCCGGCGCGTTCGCCGTGGAAATGAATCTGTCGCCAGTGCAGAATGCGCTCCGAAGCTTCTTGCGCGACTCGGTCAATGAGTTGGTGTACCTGGTGAACGACAGTGGCGCCGTGGTGGCAAGTTCTCGTGGGGTATCGCAGGAACTACTCGGCAAACGACTGCGCACCAGCATCGCCGAGCGGTTGCGTCATAGCGACGGCTTGGCGCTGTCATACTGGAGCTTCGACGGTCGCGAGGTGCTAGGCGCTCGCCGCGAGGTCCCGCTGGTTCCGCGCTGGTCGGTGATTGCGGAACTTCCCATCGATAACGCCTTCGCTCAGGTGCGAGGCTTCAGGAATAGCGCGATGCTCGTGGTAGTGCTGTTGCTGATCGTGGTTGCCCTGATCGCATACCGGCTTGGCCTCATCATCGTGCGTCCGTTGGAACGCCTGGCCGACGGTGCGACCGGGGTTGCGATGGGCGACCTCGATGTCGATCTCCCGGACGCCGGCGAGTCCGGCGAGGTGGGAGCGCTTACGAAAGTGTTCAACGAGATGGTGGCGCGCCTTCGGGAAGGCCGCGAGAAGTTGGCGAGCGCGAACGAGAGCCTGCGAGAGAAGAACCAGGAGCTCGAGCAGCTGTCGGTTACCGATGGTCTTACCGGCCTGGCCAATCATCGCGCGCTGATGCAGCGGCTGACCGATGAGTTGCTGCGTTCGCGGCGGAACAATCACGAATTCACGGTGATCATGTGCGACGTGGATCACTTCAAGCAGTACAACGACGCGTTCGGGCATCCGCAGGGCGACGTTGTGCTGAAGCAAGTGGCTGGGCTGCTCCGTGAGGCCACACGCACCGTGGACTGCGTGGCGCGATACGGTGGCGAGGAGTTCGCCGTGATCCTGCCGGAGACCGCGATGGCCGGCGCATTGGAAGTGGCCGAGCGCATCCGGACGCGTGTCGAAGCCGCGGAATTTCCAGGACGCCGCATCACGCTCAGCATCGGGGTGGCGGGGTATCCGATACACGACGACACGTCCCAGGGTGTGATGGCCGCTGCCGATGCGGCCCTCTACACCGCGAAGCGCGGCGGTCGCAATCAGGTGGCGAAGGCCGCGGCCAGTGCCGTCAAGCAGCGACTGCCGGCCGCGTCCAGGAAAGCGACCGCGAAAAAGAAGACCTGACTTACGGGCGCGTGATCAGCGTCCGGAAAATCCAACCCGCGCGACCACCGTCCTCCGTCACGCGAATCCATTCGTCGGAATAGGCGAAGGCGGTAACGGTGCTGCCGGCCTCCACGGCAAAGGCCACCGGAAAGTTGGTCCCCGGCCCTTCTCGCACATTGCCCCGGCTCGCAACCTTGAGCCGGATGGGCACGACAAATGGAGTTTCTCCTGCGCGCGCCGCGCCGCGATTGCCCGCGGAGAGTCGGCCCCTTCCGGCGCCAGCGGCCGTCTTGGCCTGACCGGCCAGGTAGAGCGCTCCGCCATAATTCTGCTTGTCGAATTCGGCGGTGCTTTGCTGCACTAGCCGCGAGGCCTGAGTCATCTCCGGAAGCTGGCGCGACCCTTCCAGCGCGCGGAACGACTGCAGCGCGACATCGGCTTCTGCCATCGCCGACGCGGCCTCGGCCCTGCTTGCGAGGGTCTGGAGCTTCGCCATGGTACGGACAACTTCATCACGAGCATCATCCAATCGTGTTTGCAGCTCGTCCACCTGTGTCTCTTTTTCGAGGACCCGAAGGTCCAGGCGGGATAGGCGCCGGTCCAGCTCCGCATCCCGGACGGTGTCCCGGACGACGCGCGCTCGCGACTGTGTCGGTCTGGTGGTCGAGCCGGACTTCGAGGACGAGCAGGCTGCGACCGCGGTGGCTGCGACAAGGAGGATGAACAAGCGCAAAGGGCTGCCTCGCCTGGCAAGAGGTTTCAGGTAGTTGAGAAATACAACAGGAAGTACAATGCAGCCAGCTTCTCGGTCCGCACCGTCCTGTCTTCATACCCCCTGTCTGTGGCGTGTTCGCCGAAGTTCATTGAGGCACGCCGATAATCGGGTGTCGTGGTGCACCCGTCCCCGAGGAGAGCCATGGCCGCCATCGAACCCCTTAGCGACGCTAAGATCATCGATTCATGGAGAAAGAACGCGTCGCCGTGGACCACGGCGGTGCAACACGACCAGATCGACAGCCGTCGCCTGGTAACGAACCGCGCGATCGTGAATGCCGTGTTGAGTCTGGCGCCTGAGGCGGTGCTCGATATTGGGTGCGGCGAGGGGTGGCTCGCGCGAGCGCTGCACGAAGAAGGTCCACGGGTGATTGGTGTGGATGCGGTTCCCGAGCTCGTCGTCGAGGCGTCGCGGCGGGGTGGCGGCGATTTTCGAGTGGTGTCGTACGAGGAGATCGCGGGCGGGAAGCTGCAGGTCTCGGTGGACCTGGCGGTGGCGAACTTCGCGCTCATCGGCAAGGAAGCGGTGGACGCTCTCATTCGCCAGCTGCCCAAGC
Organism: Gemmatimonadota bacterium; assembly: GCA_031395945.1. Taxonomy (GTDB): domain Bacteria; phylum Gemmatimonadota; class Gemmatimonadetes; order Gemmatimonadales; family Gemmatimonadaceae; genus DASPMP01. Next base: position 3,158 of record JANNJV010000036.1, read on the forward strand.
TGCTCACACCAAATGGGTACCTGGTGGTCCAGACACTGCACCCGGTGGTCGCCTGTGGCGATCAACCATATCGGGATGGATGGCGCGCCGGGACATGGACGGGCTTCAGCACTGAGTTCACCGATCCCGCGCCGTGGTATTTCAGGACGCTAGAGAGCTGGGTCGCGCTCTTCGTGACGAGCGGGCTGCGCATCGTCGAGCTGCTCGAGCCCGTGCATCCTGTCACGGGGAAGCCGGCATCCGTGATCTTCATCGCGCAAGTGTCTGGCTAGCGGACGTTCCCCCCACTATTGTAGGCCGACACAATCACACTTCACCCGTGGCCTTCCTGCGGGTAGAACGCGCATTGGGAGATCCGATGACTTTCGTCGTTCGACTGAGTGCCGCCATTTTCGCACTGGCGTTTGTCTCCGCTGCGTCGCCCGCATCGCTGCAGGCGCAGGCCACCGGAACCGTCCGGGGGCGCGTCACCGATGGCGCCAGCGGCCGCGGACTGGCGGACGTCCAGGTGACCGTCGCAGGCACGCGCGTGGGTACCGCTACCGGCGCCACGGGCGAATACACACTGCCGCTGGTTCCGGTAGGGATGCGGAACATCGTGGCTCGGCGCCTCGGGTATCAGCCGGTGACACGCGTGGTAGACGTCACCGTCGCGGGGAACACCGTGGACATCCCAATCAACGTCAGCGCGGTGAACCTGAGCGAAATCGTCGTGACGGGGACGGGGACAGCAACCGAGAAGCGCAAGGTCGGCACCAGCATCGCGTCGGTGGACTCGACGATGATCGGCCGCTCGCTCGCTTCGACGCTCGACCAGGCCCTGCAGGGGAAGGTTCCCGGCGCGCAGATCACGCAGAATTCCGGCGGGCCCGGCGGCGGTGGCATCTCGGTGCGCCTCCGCGGCGTCAACTCGTTCATCTCAGGCTCCGACCCGCTCTACATCGTGGACGGCGTCATCGTGGACAACAGCTCCGGACAATTGGCGGACCTTGGCATTCGATCAAATCCGCAGAATCGCCTGGCCGATCTCAACCCCAACGACATCGAGCGCGTCGAGATCATTCGTGGTGCCGCCGCGGCCGCGTTGTACGGTTCGCGCGCCAATAACGGCGTCGTGCAGATCTTCACGAAGCGTGGCAACATCGGGAAGCCTCGCTACACGCTCACCACACGCTACGCGGTCGCCGAGCTTCGCGAGCAGCAGCCGTTCAACTTCTATCCGTACGATGTGAACGGCCTGCCCATCAATCGTTTCAACTATCAAAACGACATCTTCCAAAGCGCGCCCCAGTCCGAACAGAACCTGACGGTGGAGGGCGGGAGCGAGCAGACGCGCTATTACCTCAGCGCCAATTTCGCGGACGAGGACGGTATTCTGCGCTCCACCTCGTCGCGCCGTGCGGGTGCCCGCATCAACCTGCAACAGCAGCTGGCCACCCGCCTGGTTGCGAATGCGACCGCCAACTACATCTCCACGCACAACGAGCTGCAGGCCTTTGGCGAGCAGAACGATTTCGGGATCATGGGCTCGCTCTTCTTTGCGCCCACGAGCATCGACTTCCGGCCGGTGAACGGCGTCTATCCGTTGCCGCCCACGCTGGGCACCAATCCGCTGTTGGCCATCGCGCGCATTCGAAACCCGCAACAGATCGATCGCTTCATCGGGTCCACCAAGCTGACCTGGACGCCGCTGACCCGCCTGCTGCTGGACTACACGCTCGGCGCCGACAACACCACGTTCGAACAGCGGCAATTCGTACCGCGTGGGGCGGTGCTGGGCACGACGCCGAACTCGACTGGCCGCGCGCAATCAGTCTTCCAAGGGACCTTGGTGGTGAACCAGGACGGAGTGGCCAGCTACCAGTGGGCGCCGATTTTCAATGGAGCGATCGAGTTGCGATCCACCGGCGGCGTCAACTTCACGTCGCAGCGTATCCGCCTCACGAATGCCGTGGCCAACGGCCTGGCCCCTGTGGGCGAGTTGGTGAGCGCGGGATCGGCGCCCATAGCCGGCCAGTCCGATACCGAGTTGCGCACGCTGGGGTTCTATGGCCAGCAGGAATTGGCGTGGAACGACAAGTTGTTCCTGACGGCGGCGGTGCGGTACGACGCGTCGTCCACCTTCGCGCCGTCCGAGCGCTGGCAGGCGTTCCCGAAGTTCTCGGCGTCGTACGTAGTGTTCGATAACCGCGCCGGACAACTGAACAACCTGCGCGTACGCAGCGCCATCGGTTGGGCCGGGAGCCAGCCGGGGATCGTGAACGCGTATTCGCAGTACATCACGTACACGCAACTGCCCTTCGCCGGCCGGCCCGGCTTCGTCAACGACATCACGTTCGGCAACCCCGAGCTCAAGAACGAGCGCGCGCGCGAATGGGAATTGGGCGCTGAAGTGGGATTCATGGCCGGCCGCGCCGGTCTCGACGCCACGTACTACGATCGCGTGGTGTCGGATCTGCTGTTCTTTCGGCCGTTGCCGTCCAGCACGGGCTTCTCGCGCCAGTTCGCGCCTATCGGCACGATGTCGAACAAGGGCATCGAGCTCGCGCTCAACACCACGAACCTCGACCGCGAGAATCTCAACTGGGCATCCACCGTCACGTATGCCCGCAACAAGAACCTGGTCGAGAGCCTGAAGATTCTCGACTTTCAGTCGGCGGGCGGATATCCGAACCGGATTCGTACCGGCGAACCCGCTGGCGTGTTCTACGGCTCGTATATCGCGAGGCACTGCCTGACCGGTGCCATCTTGTTCGATTCGCTGGGACGCTATCGGCGGACCGCGGACATGGGCACTGTCACACAGCGCCAGGCGGTGAGCGGCGGGAATTGCAACGACTCCCTGAACAAGGTGATCGGCGATCCCAATCCCAATTTCATGGCGTCGCTGCTGAACGAGTTTACCGTCGCGAAGAAGCTGCGCCTGCGCGCGCTGTTGGATGGCGTCTTCGGCAACGACATCATGAACCTGTCCACGCGCGCGCAGAACGCTGGCATTGCCAGCAACTCGAAAGAGTATGAGCGCGAGTTGCTCCCGTACGGCGATCCGCGAAAGCTGCCGCCCGCCTACAACGCGCGGACGCAGGGCATCTTCGAGTACTGGATCGAGGACGGGACGTTCGTGAAGCTTCGCGAACTGTCGGCGACCTATACCCTCGACGTCCCAAGCGTGCGACGCTATTTCCGCAGCGGCGTCGACCTCACGCTGTCCGGACGCAACCTTGCCGTGTGGACCGATTACAGCGGCTTCGATCCGGAAATCAATCTGTTCGGCACCAATGCCGGCGGACTTGGATCGGTGCAGACGACGGCCGCCGACCGGGGCTTCGATTTCGGCGGCTATCCCATTCCGCGCGTGTGGTCGTTGAGCGCGCGGTTCACGTTCTGACGGAGACGAGTCCCTTGCGCATTCTCACTTCGTGCGCGGCGCTCGCCGCCGTTGCCCTGACCGCGTGCAACCTCGACCTCTCCAATCCGAACGCGCCGACCGAAGGCGAGGTCACGACCGACGTCGCTGGCGTCATGGCGCTCGCCACCGGATTGCAGGCGAGGTATGCTGCCTCGTACGGCAACTTTGCGTACATGGCGGGCCTGGTGACGGACGAATTCGCCTCCAAGAGCGCGTCGCTCATCTCCATCAGCGACTCCGAGCAAGGCGTGGTTCCATCCGGCACCGCCATCGCCGACAACGTGTTCAACTCCGTGTACCGCACCGTGCGGACCGCCGACGACCTGTTGGCGGGCTCCGACGCGCTGGCCGCGCAGTTCGAGGCCGGCACGCGCAGCGGATTGCGTGCGCTGGCGTTCGCGCTCAAGGCCGACGCCCTGGGCCAGGCGCTTCAGTCGTATCAGGAAATACCCATCAATACCTATGGCAGCACGGCGCCCACGTATGTGGCTCGCAGCGTGGCACTGCAGCACGTGCGCGACCTCCTGGATTCTGCCGCGGCTACCATCGCCGCCGACGCGCCGAGCACATTCTTCAACAACAGCATCCTCACGCCCGGCGTGAGTCTGGCGAACGTCATCCAGCTGTTCCGTGCCCGCTATGCGCGCCTGGCCAACGATCATGCGAACGCGCTGGCTGCCGCGAACCTCGTGGCGCGAACCGGGACGACGGCGCTGTCCGTGCTCACGTTTCCGTCGCCCGGTGTCAATTTCTACGCGAATGTCACTGGCGGCACAAACGGCATCGCGCCGCGCCGACAGTGGCGCACCTCCATGACCGGTGGGGATCAGCGCTTCACCTATTTCGTTGTCCCCTCGACCACGCTCACGGGACGCGTCAACGCGTTGTTGGACGACTGGAACCGCTACGCGAACACCAGCGCACCATTACCCGTGTACTTCCCGGACGAAGCGTTGCTCGTCAAGGCAGAAGCGCTGGTGAATCTTGGCAGCCCAGCGCAACTCGTCGAAGCGCAGGCCGTTCTCGACTCCGTTCGAACGGACTGCACTGGCGGCCGTGGCCTCGACGACCCAAAAGCGTGCCTGGCTCCCATCGGCGCGGGCCAGACGGCGGCGACGCTGCTGGCGGATATTTACGTGCAGCGCAAATACGAATTGCTTGGTACCGGTCTCCGGTGGGAAGACTCCCGCCGCCGCACGGCCATCCGTGGCCCGGTGGCCGCACCCGCCGTACCGGTGGACGGGCAGCGCTGTTGGCTCCCGTATGCCGTCGGCGACCGCAACGCGAATCCCAACGTGCCGGCCGATCCCGCGGAGCCGACGTATCCTTCTTCCTGCCCCACCACCTGAGGCCGAGAGCCATGAACACACACCAGAGAGCTTTCGGCCTGCTCGTCGCTTTGACGGCGGCTGCCGCATGTGGCACCAAGGACGCGCCTTCCGGGCTCTCGTCCAGCGACCAGGGCCGCGTTCGGTTCGTGAATTTGGTCACCGATCCGGCGCGCAATCCAGTGAATGCCATTCTCGAGAATCTTCCGTTCGGCGTGAACATCGCCTACACCGCGGCCACCCCGCCTACGCTCCCGGCGCCAGCCACGGCGCTGTATTCGCCGATTCTTTCCGGCAATCGCACCTTGGTCGTGAAGCGCACCGCTGATACGTCCGTGACGCTTGCCACGGTCGCATTCGCGGTCGCTGCGGGCGAGGACAAAACGGTCTACGCCATCGGCGGAACCGGTGGTGGCGCGGTGACCAGTGTCGTGCTCACGGACGTGAATACCGCCGCCGCGGCGACGCAGAGCCGGGTGCGCGTGGTGAACATGAGCTCGACGTCAGGCGCGGTGGACGTTTTCATGACCGCGACTGGCGCGGACCTCGGTGCCGCGACCCCGGTGGCCACGGCCGTCGCGTATCAGGCGGCGTCTCCATACTTCACTGTCGCGCCGACCAGCTATCAAGTCCGCTTTGTTCCAGCTGGCACCGCGCCTGCGGCCAGAAACGCCAGCGTGATCATCACAATCGCTGCAACGGCTTTTGGCGCGGGCACCGGCAAGACAGTCGTGGGCGCGGACAATGCGGCGGGCGCGGGCGCCGCACGTGGGTTTGTCCTGAACGACCGGTAGGCGGTAACCCCTCAGCTCGATTGGCGCTCGATCACGCCGCAGGCAATCCGGCCACCGGAATTGCCCGACGGATCCGTGCGCTGGTCGTCTGAAGCGGCGTGAACGACGATCGCCGAGCCGTCGGCGTCCAAAAGACCGTTGCCGGCGGCCGAACTCAAGGTCACCAGCACCGTCGTCGCATTGACCGCGGCCCGGCCGCTCGCGTCCGCGGCGACCGCTGGCAGATCGCCCGCGTGTGGCCCCTCCGGGTTCAGCAGCCCGTGCTTCGTCGATCCGGGATTGAAGTGCGCTCCGGCCGTGGTGAACTCGGGCCCATCACAGCGACCGACCGTATGGAAGTGAATGCCATGCGCACCGGCCGGAACCCCAGTCAGCTGTCCGGACAGGAGCACGCCCCCGGGTACTGGGGTCAATGCGAGCACACCCATCGGAGTGCCGTCAGCGGATCGCAGGACGGCCGACGCCGACGCCGATGCCGAGCCGCCCATCGCGGCACGCCCGGCGGAGCTACAGGCCGACATGGCCAGGAGTAGCGCCAGCGAACATGCAGTCAGTGACCGATGCATTAGTTCCTCGCGGGAACGGTAGGATCCCTTTCAAGCACAATCTGCACCGGCAGTCTGGCGGATTCCACGATTCGTCGGCAGAGTTCTGCTCCGGCAAGCCAGGCTCCTCCCCCTTCAGCGTTCGTGTCCATGCTACGCATCACAGCCAAGGCGGTCGCGCTCGTCGCCCTCGTGATCATGCCTGCCGCGCCCTCCCGCGCGCAGCAGGCACCTCCGCCAGCTGCTGCACGTCCAACGACACCCGGACAGGACACCAACCGTGCAGTCGGGGACAGCGCCGGTGGTCGGCGCGTACCCACGGCGACGCCACGCGACATCGTGGCCATGACCGAAGTGGCGCCAGTGGTCCAGCGGAAATCCGTCTCCGTGCGCGGGCAGACGATCGCGTACACGTCCCACGCTGGCATGCTGCCAATCCGCAACGGCGACACTGGTGCCATCGAGGGTGGGATGTTCTTCATCGCGTACAACAGGGACGGCGCGAGCGTTGCCTCACGGCCCATCACTTTCGTCTTCAACGGCGGTCCCGGCTCGTCCTCGGTGTGGTTGCATCTTGGCGCCTGGGGACCCAAACGCGTCCGCCTGATGCCGAACGGTGACGCGCCGCCTCCACCATACGCGTTCGAAGACAATCCGCACACGTTGCTCGATCAGACCGACATGGTGTTCATCGATCCGATCGGCACCGGCTATAGTCGCGCGGCCAGCCAGCTCCTTGGCACCCGCTTCTGGGGTCTCGACGAGGATCTTCGCTCTGTATCCGAGTTCATACGTCTGTACCTCACTCGATACGACCGCATGTCGTCACCCAAATTCCTGGCTGGCGAGAGCTACGGGACCACGCGCGCGGCCGGTCTGTCTGGCGTGCTTGCCAGCGCGGGCATCACCTTGAATGGCGTGACGCTGGTGTCCACCGTGCTGAACTTCGGCTACTCGGACCAGCGCCGGGGCAACGATCTCGGCTTCATCAACTTCATACCGACCTACACCGCCACGGCGTGGTACCACAAGAAGCTTTCGCCGGAGTTGCAGCGTCTGACCATCGATCAGGTCACCGCGCAAGCGGAGCGCTGGGCGATGGGCGAGTACTCCACCGCGCTCATGAAGGGAAGCACACTCTCACCTGCTGAATTCGACGCGGCCGCAGAGCAGATGGCGCGCTTCACCGGGCTGCCAAAGTCATTCGTCGCCTTGAACGATTTGCGGGTGAGTCTTGGCGCCTTCAACTCAGAGTTGCTCAAAAACGACCGGCGTCAGGTGGGGCGGCTGGACAGCCGCTTCACGGGGTTCGCGCCGTTGCTCGCGGGTGGCGGGGGTGGTCCGGGCGGCGGAGGCGTTGGCGACCCGAGCATGTCCATCATCCGGAACACATTCACGCCGGTCTTCACCGACTACGCCCGGCGAGAGCTGAACTATAAGAATGAAGAGACGTACTTCATTCTTGGCGGTGGTATTGGCCCGTGGAACTACCCGCAGAATCAATACGCGACGGTTGTGCCGCACCTCGAGCGCGCCTTCGCGATCAATCCATATATGCGTCTCTTCGTGGCGGAGGGATATTACGACGGTGCCACGCCGTACTTTGCATCGCAATACACCTTCACCCACATGTCTGTGGACCCCGCTATCGCGAAAAACAACATCACGTTCCAGCGATATCCCGCCGGCCACATGATGTACATCGACGAACCGTCCGCGAGAAAGCTGCGGGCAGACCTTGGACGATTCTACGAAGGCGCCATCAGAATGCAGGTGGTCCCATGAAACGGGCGCGGCTGGATTTGGTCGCTGCTCTCGCAATCACACTGCTGGCGTGCGCGGGTGAGCCCCCACAACAGACCCCCGTCCCTGACAGCGAGCAACCTCTCACGACGGAGGATACGCCGCCGGTGCCTCCGCCGTCACGCGTGGTGGACGAGAACAAGATCGGCCGCATTCCGCTGTTGAATCCCATACCCGGCGAAGGTGCTTGCATCAATCAGAGCACCGAGGCCGAGTCGAAATGGACGTTCGAGGGCGAGGAGTTTCCTCGGCGCTCGATCCGGGTCGGCGCGGGTTCGGCGGCCAGGGCGTTTCCTCCCACCTTTCTCGAGATTCGCGCTTCGCAACCTGGCGCAGTCGGCGTCAGCGAGACAGAAACAGTTTTTGTTCTCTTCAGCGCCGAAGGATTGATCGAGTCCGGGAACCGGCAGTTCTTCACCACCGGATCGTCCTCCCTGCGACAAAGCGGCCGGCTACTCGCCGGCGATACCGCCGCGCTCAAGGAGATGGCGCTCGGCATCGTGCAACGCTGCCAGCCTCCCAAGCCGTAGAACAGAACCCGCAACCCACTCGAGGCCTCTCTGTGAGACATACCGTCGTGATCGCGCTGCTGATGGCCGCGCTGCCCCTCGCCGCGCAGCAGCGTGCGGTCTATACGCCGGGAGCGCTGACGCCGCATCAGCAGCTCACGCGCGACATCTACGAGCAGCTGATCGAGATCAACTCCGCGGTCACCACCGGTAACGTGACCACCGCCTCGGTCGCCATGGCGCAGCGCTTTCGCGACGCGGGCATTCCTGACACCGACATTTTCGTCGGAGGACCGCGCCCCGAAAAGCACAACGTCGTGGCGCGCATCAGGAGCGGAAACGCTGCGCGCAAACCCATCCTGCTGCTCGCTCACCTGGATGTGGTCGAGGCCCTGAAGGCAGACTGGTCGGCCGATCTCGATCCGTATGTGTTCACGGAGCGCGACGGCTACTACTACGGTCGCGGAACCGCCGACGACAAGGCGATGGCCGCCATTTTCGTGGCGAATGCCATTCGCCTGAAGCGGGAGAACTACGTACCTGACCGAGACATCATCATCGCGCTGACGGCCGACGAAGAAGGGGGTACCGCGAACGGCGTTGAATGGCTGCTGCAGAACCATCGCGACAAGATCGAACCCGCGCTGGTCATCAACGAAGGGGGCGGCGGCACCCTCAGGGCAGGGCAGCCGCTCATCAATACCGTACAGGCGACCGAGAAGGTGTTCGCGAACATGATCGTGCGAGCCACGAATCGCGGCGGCCATTCGTCGGTTCCGCGTCATGACAACGCGATCACCTCACTCTCGGTCGCGCTCGTCAAAGTAGGACGCTTCGGGTTTCCCATCCAGCTCAACGAAGTCACGCGCGAATTCTTCACGAAAACGGCGCAAGTGGAGGCGCCAGCGATGGGCCGCGCGATGCGGGCGCTCGTCGCCAATCCTCGCGACGCGGCGGCCCTGGCGGTCGTGGCGGCCGACCCGCGCTACAACTCGATGCTGCGCACCACCTGTGTTGCCACCATGTTGAAAGGTGGACACGCCGAGAATGCACTACCGCAACTGGCGGAGGCGAACGTCAACTGCCGCATGTATCCCGGAAGCACGGCCGAGCAGACACGCCAGGCGCTGGTCAAAGTCATCAACGACACCAGCGTCCAGGTTGTCGCCCAGTTCGAATCGCGCGCGCCCGAGCCGCCCACGCCGCTGTTGCCCGATGTCATGCAACCCATCAACCGGATCACCCGAGAGCTGTTCGGGAACATTCCGGTGATTCCCACGATGTCCACTGGTGCCACCGATTCCCGGTATTTCCGACAGCTGGGCATCCCGGCGTTCGGCGTATCGGGCCTGTTCAGTGATCCCACCGTGGACGCGCGCGCGCATGGCCGTGATGAACGCATGCGAATCCAGAGCTTCTTTGAGGGACAGGAGTTCCTGTACCGGCTCACCAAGGCGTTGACCCAGCCCGTCAGCATGACGCCATGAGTCTCCGCGGGTCTCGGCTCGGAGCCATCGCGGCTGTTCGCTGGCGTGACGTTGCATGCTGTTTGTGAACCCGCGAACATTCAGACATGAGGAAACGAGACCGCCATCCCATGGACGCCGCCGAGTCCGATCCGCCTATTCCGGAGCCGCAGGGCGACGGGGAGCCCGCGCCCGCCGATGTTCGCGAACGTACCGAGTCTGACCAGGTTTCGGCCTCGGACCGCCCGGACGCGGTTCAGGAGCTCAACGAGCAACGCGACAAGTATCTCAGACTCGCCGCAGAGTATGACAACTATCGCAGGCGAACGGCGAAGGAGCGCGCGGAGGCCGGCGCACGCGGCCAGTCCGAATTGGTCAGCCGGCTGCTCGAAGCCATCGACGATCTGGGCAGGGTCGCCGACATCGACCCGGCCACCACCGATCAGCAGACGCTCCACAAGGGCATCGAAATGATCGAGCAGAAATTGCTCAAGACCCTCGGCGCAGCTGGCCTCGAGGTGCTCAATCCGCTCGATCAGACCTTCGACCCCACGCTCCATGAAGCCGTCACCACCGAGCCCGCGCTGTCCCCCGAGGACGACCACACGGTCGCCAGGGTGTTCCAGCCAGGATATCGGTTCAACGGTCAGCTGCTTCGGCCCGCCCGCGTTGTTGTGAAGCAGTGGCAAGGCTGACCCCGTACTGACCTCATGGCGCAGAACAAGGACTTCTACGCGGTCCTCGGTGTTTCAGCCTCCGCTTCGCAGGACGAGATCAAAAAGCAGTATCGCAAACTCGCCTCGAAGCATCATCCCGACAAAAACCCGAGCGACGCGAAGGCCGCTGAACGCTTCAAGGAGATCTCCGAGGCCTACCAGGTGCTCGGCGATGCCGCGAAGCGCAAGCAGTACGACGATATGCGCAGGCTTGGCGCCTTCGGTGGGTTCGGGTCCGGGGGCGCACGTCAAGGACGAGGCGGTGGCCCGCGTCCGCCCGGGGGGCCGGGTGGATCAGCCGGCGGAAATTTCCGTTTCGAGGAAGTGGACCTGGGGGGGCTCGGTGGCCTTGGCGACATCTTCAGTTCGATGTTCGGAGGCGGCGCGGGTCGCGCCAAACAAACGCAGCCCGAGCGTGGTCAGGATGTGGAGGTCACGCTGGAGGTGGAATTCCGGACGGCGGCCTTGGGCGGGAAAGTCAACATTGAACTCGAGGTCAACGAAGAGTGCAATGTGTGCCACGGCTCGGGAGGCGCGCCTGGGTCGAAGATCCAGTCGTGCCCCGAATGTGGCGGACGGGGCACGATCTCATTCGGGCAGGGTGGATTCGCCGTGCAGCGCCCGTGTCCGCAATGCCTTGGCCGCGGGCAGATCCCCACCGAGCCATGCAAGAATTGCGGTGGTTCCGGCGAGGTTCGCGCGCGCCGCAAGATCGCGGTGACGGTTCCCGAGGGCACGGATACGGGCACGAAGATCCGGCTGCGGGGGCAGGGAGGTCACGGGGCGCGCAGCGGACCCGCGGGGGATCTCATCATCAACTTCGTCGTGCAGCCGGACCGCTTCTACAAGCGCGAGGGTTACGACCTGGTCGCCAGCGTGCCGATCAACATCGCGCAGGCAACATTGGGCTCCAAGGTCAACGTGAAGACGTTCGACGGCAAAAAGGTGTCGATCAAGATTCCAGCGGGGACGCCGTCAGGAAAACGCTTTCGCGTGCGCGGTCAGGGCGTGAAGAAAGGCGAGCACCGGGGCGACCTGATCGTCGAAGTCGAGATCGTCGTGCCGGAGAAACTGACGGAGGAGCAGGAGAAGATGATGCGCGAGTTCGCCGAGGCCGGCGGCATGAAGTACTGAGCGGTACGCGAGAAACATCGATTCCGCGTGAGCCCGTGGTGATGCGCTAGAATTGAACGATGCCATTGACACCCGCTCGCAGGCTCGCCACCGCCGCCGTCGCGCTCATCCTTGCCGCCTGCGCGTCCTCAGGCGCCAACACGGAAACCGGCCAGGGAACGTGGCCCCAGCAATTTGCGTCCGAGTTCGCGCGCATGCCGGATTCACTGCCGACGCGCTGGGCCGGTCTGATCGGCGAGTATGGCGAGGATACCACGACGCGATGGTACGCGCTGGAGCGGGATCGTCGTGTGTGGATTCTCGATCACCAGGGGAATTACGTCCCGCTCGGAGAGCGCACCGACTCAGTGTTTGATGCGCCCGTCGCGACCACTGCAGTCTCTGGGGAGGTGCGGTTCCATCGCGATTCCTCCGGCCGCGCTACCAGCGTTCAAGTCGGCACCCGCATTCTGCCGCGCCGCAACATCGAGCCACCTCCGGGCGCCAACCAACTTCGCATCACGCCTGTGCGGCCGGTGGACGAGCTGCGACGCGAGGCGCTCAAGGCTACACCGCCAGCCGAGGCGCGGTCGTTCAAGCAACCCGACCTGGTCGAGCTCATCGCGATGGATTCGACCATCAGGCTCGACGTCCGCTACGCGACGGAGAACAATTTTCTCGGCGCGCGGCTGTATGAGCAGGCGCGCACGTTTCTGCAGCGACCCGCCGCCGAAGCGCTGGTCCGCGCCAACAAGACGATCCGTCCCTTGGGGTACACGCTACTCCTGCACGACGCCTACCGCCCCTGGTACGTGACGAAGGTATTCTGGGACGCCACGCCCGACAGCCTGCGCTGGCTCGTGGCGAATCCGGCGCAGGGTTCGAAGCACAATCGTGGCGCCGCCGTCGACCTCACGTTGTACGATCTCGAGAGTGGCAAGCCCGTCGAGATGCCGAGCACCTACGACGAGAGCAGCCCGCGCGCGCGCTCGGACTATCCCGGCGGGACGGCACAACAACGATGGCACCGCCAGCTGCTGCGGCGCGCGATGGTGCACGAGGGCTTTGTCGCGAACCCGCTGGAATGGTGGCACTTCGATTACAAGGATTGGAACAGCTATCCCATCCTCAACGTGCCCTTCAACCTGTTCCCGGCAGCGGCGGCAACGCCGCGCTAGTCAGGCCGCGAGTACGGGCAACGCGGTTCGCGCCCCGCGCGCGCTTTCGATGATCCCGCCGCCCAGCACCCGGTCGGCGTCGTAGAACACCGCGCTCTGGCCTGGCGTGATCGCCGCGACCGGCTGGTCCAGCGCCAGCTCGATCTCATCGCCGTCGTTCCGGATGATCGTTGCAGCCGCGGGCGAGGCGCGGTGTCGCACCTGGACACCGACTTGCGTGCCAATGGCCCCGGCGTGTGCGTCACCAAGCAGCCAATTGATCTCGCGCGCCACCAGGCCTCGTCCAAGAAGTTCCTCGCGCGGACCGATCACCACCGCGCGATCATCTGGACGAATCGCGACTACGAACATCGGCTCACGAAAGCCGCCCGGCACCCCACGACGCTGCCCGATGGTGAACCGCGCGTATCCGTCGTGTTGTCCCACGAGCGTTCCGTTCGAGAGCACGAATGGACCGCTGCTCAGCGCAGGCGCCTGATCGCCAAGCCGCTTACGGATGATCTTCGTGTGATCACCGTCGGGCACGAAACAGATATCCTGGCTCTCCACCTTTTCGGCGATCACTTCCAGTCCCAGCTCGTGTGCCGTCGCGCGCGTTTGCGCCTTGGTCTGTGCACCCACGGGCAGAATCATGCGCGACAACACCAGGCGATCTATGCCCCACAGGAAATACGACTGGTCCTTGCTGTGGTCCAGACCGCGATAGAGGTCGCCGTCGATCACCCGGGCATAATGCCCTGTGGCGATGTACGTCGCGTCGATCGCGTCTGCCTTTTTCACCAGGTCGCGAAACTTCGTGAAGGTGTTGCATCGGACGCATGGAATGGGCGTTCGGCCGCGTGAGTACTCGTCCACGAAGTTGTCCACCACGTCGTGCCCGAAGGCGCTTTCAAGATTGAGCACGTAATGCGGCACGCCAAGCTGCTGACAGACGCGTCGCGCGTCGTTGATGGAGTCCAGCGAGCAGCAGGGGCGGTCGGGCACATCCTCGCCGTAGCAGAACAACTTCATCGTGGCGCCGACGACGTCGTAGCCCTGCTGTACAAGTATCGCGGCCGCCACCGACGAATCCACGCCGCCCGACATCGCGACCAGCACGCGTTCTTTCGTCATACCGCGGCCAGGCTCCGCGCCTTGCTCACCAGGCGTGCGAACACGTCGATCACGCGGTCCACAGTACGCTCGTCGCTCAGGGAGCCGAGACTCATTCTGATCGCGGCGTTCACCAGATCGCGCTGGACACCGATCGCGGACAGAACGTGCGATGGACTGGACGATCCCGACTGACACGCGGAGCCGGCCGAACAACCGATGCCCTGAAGGTCGAGCGCCATCAGCATGGACTCGCTGTCCGTTCCCGACACGGACACATTCACGATGTGCGGCGCGCGGGCGGCGGCGCCCGCGCCATGGATCACCGCGTCCGGAACGCGCTCGCGGATGCCACGCTCCAGGCGCTCTCGCAACGCGCGCAGCCGGGTCGTCTCCTCGACGCGCTCGGCGCACGTGAGCTCCGCGGCCTTGGCCAAACCGACGGCGGCGGCAACGTTCTCAGTGCCGGGCCGCTTACCGCGCTCCTGGGTGCCGCCGTGAAACAGCGATTCCAGCACTGTGCCGCGCCGGACGAAAATGGCGCCGCATCCCTTCGGGGCGCCGATCTTGTGCCCCGACAGCGACAACGCGTCGAACATTACCGTGCGTGCGTCGATGTCCACCTTGCCAAAGGCCTGCACCGCATCCGTGTGGAACAGCGCGCCTCGAGCTTTGGCGGTCGCGACCAGTGCCTCGATGGGCTGGACGGTGCCGATCTCGTTGTTGACCCACATGACCGATACCACGGCGACGTCCGGGCGCGTCAGCTCATCGTAGGACCTGGTATCGACGACGCCGGCCGGCGTCACTCGGCACATACGCTCCTCGGCGCCCTCCTTTGCCGCCTGGTGGACTGCCCCGAGTACCGCCTTGTGCTCGATCGGGGTGGAGACCACGGCGTTCCGCCCCTCTCCCTTGCGGGCCCGCCAGCCGCCCAAGATGGCGATGTTGTCGGCCTCGGTACCACCCGAAGTGAAACAGATCTCATCGGACCGCGCGCCAAGGCACCCGGCCAGGCGTTCCCGTGCCTCGTCCAGGGCCGTGCGGGCCTCGCGTCCCCAACGATGCAGGCTGGACGGGTTGCCGAACCGCGGCCCGTGGAACGGCGCCATAGCCTCCACGACCTCCGGGCGAACGGGGGTCGTGGCTGCATGATCCAGGTAGATAGGCTCAGGCATGGCAACAATATACAGCTTTTTCAGGGGGCTTCACCAACGCCGATTCCCGAGCGGACCCGTGCTCGAGCCTTAGGGGGTCGGTATCGGCAGTCCGGCGAGCGGGAACATTGCATCTCGTCGGCTGTTTGAACTGGGAACGCCCTCCTGACCGACGCCATGCCGAGACTGAAGCCGACGTCCGATATCCGCAGGGTCCGAATCGCGGCGCTTGCGCTCCTGATGGCGACCCGCGCAGCTGCCGGCGAGGCACAGATCATCAAATCGCGCCCTGCCCGCTTCACCGACCTCCTGGTAGGAGGGCTCAGCGGATTCGTCGGCTTGCCCGTTGGGGAGTTTCAGAAAAACGAAGACGGTGGGTTCGGCGGCGAGGTCATGGCCGGCGTTCAGCCGTTTCGCGGGCAGCCCTTGGTGCTTCGAGCGAATGCGCTGATGTTCCAGTACGGCCGCTACGACCATGACGTCGAAGAGGAATTCTGTGGTGGCGTCGACGGTGAGTGTGAGACGGAAACCGTTTTTTATGATTCCCGGCACCACAACATGTTTGCGCTCCATGTGGGTCCCGAGGTCATGGCCACGCACGGGACCTGGCGTCCGTTTGCGTTCGCGCAGGCGGGAATCACGTTCTTCAGAAGTACGTCCAGCTACGGAAACGCGTACGCCGATCCTTTACACCTGACACTGTTGTCGTCTCACAACATGTCTGCGGGATATGGTATTGGTATTCGCAACGTGAGCAAGCGATTCGGGCGGGAACAGGGGTTCGAGGTGAGCGTACGCCTCATCCGCAACGCCAGGGCCACCTGGGCGAACGATGCCGTACTCCGGTCGCGCGGCAACGGCACATGGGACGTGACACCACGCCTCGGCGCGGCCAACGTCCTCACGATTCAGGTGGGGGCCTGGGGCGGGCCCTATGTGAACTGGTGAGGTCTCCGTGGCGCGAATCCGCGCGCGCGCTGGATCGTCCTGTAAGCACCATGCGCACGCTGATTCGCACGCTCGCCGTGCTTTCCGCGCTCACCACATCCGTGGGCGCGCAACTCATTGAAGCGCGCCAGCCTTCACGCGCGGACCAGTGGACCTTCGCCTTCAACGTGCTGGGCGGGATTCCCCTGGGCGAGTTCCGGCAACACGAAAACGGCGGTGCTGGGGGTGAGATCAGCGTCGGGTTCCAGCCCATCAGGCGCCAGCCGCTCGTGCTGCGCTTCAGCGGCGGGGGCATGCAGTACGGTGCCGTTCGCGCTCGCGGCTTTCAGGAAGTCTGCGACACCAACGGCTGCTACACCGACGAGGTGGAGTACAACGCGCGCAGCCACAACATGTGGTATGCGCAGTTCGGCCCAGAGGTCATGGTCACGGACGGCCCGTGGCGGCCGTTCGCGTTCGGGCTCGCCGGCATCACGGGCTTTGCGAGTCGCGCCAATCTGAAGCCGACCACGCCGGGCGGCGTGGAATCGACGCAAGGGCTGTATTCCTCCACCAACTTCTCGACGTCGTACGGGCTGGGCATCCGCCGCGCCTGGAATTCGGGCGGCCGTGCCATTGGCATCGAGCTCTCATCTCGCGTCACCCGCAACGCGAAAGCCAGCTACTTGAACGAAGAGGGTGTCCAGCGACAGCCGGATGGCACGTGGATCGTCACTCCGCGGCAAGGCGCCGCGAATGTGCTGGGGATCTACCTCGGCTTCTGGTTGGGTCCGCGCGTGCTGTGGAGTGAGCGCTAGGCCGGCATACCCGCCCGCACGTATTTTCCGATCAGCGACGCGGCGCGATCTATCTCGTCCATGGTATTGTAGAAGTGCGGCGACAGCCGCACGCCCGGCCGCGTGTTCCCGCCAGAGGCCGCGCACACAATTCGGTCCTTTTCGTAAAGCGTCGCCACCAAACGGCGCGGATCAACCGATGCTGGCTTGAAGACGATGATGGCCGCCGACGTGCTCGCATCGGGATTGGTCCACAGCGTGACGCCGTCAATCCGCCGCAACTCGGTAGCGAGGCGCTGCGACAACTGACGCACCCGCCGTTCGATGACCGCGCGGCCAATGTCATTCTGGAACTTGACGGCGGCACCCAAGGCGGCGAGCGCCGCTTCATCGCGCTGGCCATACGCTTCCAACGTCCTGGAAATGCCGACGGCGCCTGGATACAGGCTGACGAGGCTCGCATGCATCCGGTCGTGAACCGCCCGGTTCACGTACAGGACGCCGGTTTCCTTTGGCCCGCAGGGCCACTTGTGCGCCGAGCCGGAGTAGAAGTCCGGCTGGATGCGGGAGAGATTCACATCCAGCACGCCAAACGACTGCGCGCCATCCACCAGTGAGAGCACGCCTCGCTCCCGTGCCAACCGGCACAGGTCCGCCACCGGCAGCATGTCGCCTATGGTATTGGTCACGTGCGTCACCGCCACGACGCGGCATCGCGGGGTCATGGCCCGGGTGAATGCCTCGACGTAGGCGTCCGTCCCCGGGTGCGGGTTGGTCACTGGCACCTCCATCACCGAGAAGCCGAACCGCTTCGCCTTCTCGCGCCACGCGTTCAGGTTGCTCGGATGATTGTCACCGAAGACGATCACGTCGTCGCCGGCGCCGAGCTGCAGACCGCTCGACACGAGGTTGTTGGCCTCGCTGGTGTTCCGCGTGATGACGATCTCTTCTGCGGTGACACCGAGCGACTGCGCGACGAGCCGCCTTGACTCCTCACGCCCTTCGGTGAGCTTTGCCCGGCTGGCGGCCGAGGGATTGGCGTCGAGGTAACGCGTGTTCCGTTCGAGCGCCTCGATCACCGGCACCGACGTGGGGCAGAGGTTCGCCGCGTTCAGAAAGGCCAGATCGTCGGGCAGCAAGAACCGGCCGCGCACTTCCTTCCAGAACTTCTCGTCCGGCTCCGCGGGCGTGGCCGGCAACGGCGTGCGCACGATGTGGCGGGGCAGCCCTGGCAGGAACGCCGCGGAGCCAGTGACGGCGAGCAAGCGAGCAAAATCGCGGCGTGAAACGGTCATGGTGTCCGTCGCGGTGAGTTGGCAAAGAAGTTGGCCCGGACTTCGGCGAGTTTCGGGAAGAACCGGATGCTGACGGTGCGATGCAGGAAGCTTGCGCCCTGGGACCCACCCGTCCCCGTCGTTCCCGGCCCCAGCATGCGTTCGACGAGTTGCGCGTGCTGGAAGCGCCACTGACCGAACTCCATCTCGTACTCGAGCAGTGCCTCGGCGATGAAGAAATGCAGATGTGGACCCGGACCAAGGTACAGATCCTCGAGTGACGTGCCGTCCTTTTTCAGGAACTCCAGAAACATGTCCTGCAGCGAGGGGCGATCCAGCCAGCGCTTGATCTCGGCGGGAATGTCGCCCTGTTCCTTCAGCAGCTTGACGAACCAGTCCTCGCGCAGCCCCGACGCCGCCTCGATGGCGCGGAACTGCACGCTTTGGGATCCGCTCGACGTGCCGAGGTTCGTGCGGAAGGCGGCAAAATGCTGTGGCGGCAGCAGCGCGAGCGACGAGAGCTGCGCCGAGACGATGCGCATCAATCCGTTGACGCGTTGCAACTGCCACAGGGCAAGTCCGGCGTCGCGCTTCTCGAAGGCATTCGCCAGCGTGTCCAGATCGCGCAGCACTACCTTGAACCACAGCTCGCTGGATTGATGCACGACGATGAAAAGGAGCTCATCGGGATGCTCGGGCGTGGAGCGCGGCCGTTGGAGCGACAGCAGCTCAGGCAGCGCGAGATACGACCCGTAGTTCACGTTGTCGCTCAAAACGTGGATACCTCGAGCACGGCGACGTCATCGACGCGCATGGTTTCGGTGGTGAAGAACGGCTCGCCGTACCGCGTGCGGATCATGGCGCCGTAGTACGCCGAGTAGTGCCGAATGGCGTCATAGAGCGGCTCGCCATTCGGATACACCTCCCCGGCCTGGGTAGCTCCGCCAAACTGGCTCTCGAAGCATCGAATGGCTTCGAGCTTCTGCTCGAACTCGTCCGAGATGTCCACGACAAAGGTGGGCTTCTCGAAGTCCTGCCGGAAGCTGACGCAGTGCAGCACCTTGAACGGCCTGTGCTTCGGCAGGTCCGGCGCCACCTTGGCGAGTCCCGCGATGAAGCAGGCGTCGCGCACAAGTTCCGCGGTGGCGCGATGATCGGGGTGCCGCCCCTGGCGCGCAGGCGCAATGACAACACGCGGCTTGAACCTGCGGATAGCACGCGCCACGAGCGCTCGCGTCGGTGGATCGTTCACAATGGCTGCATCCGGCAGCGCCAGATTCTCGCGCGCGGACAAGCGCATCACTTTCGCCGCATTGGCCGCCTCGGCGGCGCGTGACGTCGCGTCGCCCTTCGTCCCCATCTCGCCGGCGGTGAGATCAATAACCGCGGTCGTGCGGCCCTGCTTGGACGCCTTGATCAGCGTGCCGGCACAGGTCAGCTCGACGTCGTCGCGATGGGCCGCGATGGCCAGGATATCCACGCTCATGCTGTCGTGGAAACTGGTCGCGCCCACCGCCCGGCGAAAGTGTGCTCGAACTACGGTCTTTGTACGCGGAAGTTGATCGTGCCGTCCATGTTGGTGAAGGCCACGCGGATCTTCCATGCGCCCGCGACACCCGCCGTGGACTGCGTGCTGCCGCCAACGGACAGGCTGCTCGAATAGACCTGCGTCCCCTGCGAATCGAGAACCGTCAACGTCGCAATGCCGGTCGTAATGGCGCTTGCTTGATCGACATTCGCCAGGGTTCCGCTGTTCTGCCAGATGTATTCGCGGGTGGTCGTCAGATTCTTCGCCGCCGTGATCTGGAACTGGAAATTGTCCGCGACATTGGTGATCTCGGGTTGATAAGGCGCGAGTGAATCATTGCAGCCGAGCGCCGCAACAGCGACGATCAGCAGCGCCAGATATCGTGAGCGTTTCACTGCTCCCTCCACAGAAAGGACGGCGACACGCGCCGTCGCACACAGTCTAGACGTTGCAGCGCCGCGAAGCTGTCGGGGGAGTTGCCGGACCTCTAGGGGTTTCCCCGAAGGCGCAGCCAATGGCAGGACGCGCGAGCCACCAGCTCTACTCGTACCGCAGCGACTCGATGGGATCCAGACGCGCGGCCCGCCGGGCCGGGATCAGTCCAAACAAGATCCCAATGGCGACGGACACGAACACAGCCAGCAGCGTCAGATCCAGCGGCGGCGTGGAATTGATGCGCATCGCCATGTTTGCAAGTCGTCCCACCAGGAGACCAAACAGGATACCCGCGATCCCTCCGATGCCGGTGAGGGTGGCGGCCTCGATGAGGAACTGCTGCAGGATGTCGCGCCGCGTCGCGCCGACTGCCTTGCGAATGCCAATCTCGCGCGTGCGCTCCGTGACCGAGATCATCATGACGGCCATCACGCCGATGCCGCCCACCAGCAGGCCCACGGCGCTCAGCGCCATCATCACCAGGAAGAATGCCCCGCTGATCTTGTTGAATAGATCGAGGATCTGGTCCTGCGTGATCATGTCGAACGTGTTCTGATCCGCGGGACGCAGGTGGCGCAGCTCGCGGAGCGCGACGGTCACGGCGCCCTGCGCGTCCTGCACGGTGGTCCCGGGCCGTGGCTTCACGGGAATGAACAGTGCGTTCGTCTTGTCGATCGTGAACTGGTGATCGAGCATACGATACGGCACGATCGCAAACTGCTCCTGACCCGGCGGCTCGAAGATGTTCGCGGCGGTCTGGTAGACGCCGACCACGCGCGCCGGCCTGCCGCCCACCTTCAACAGCTTGTCGAGAGGACGCTCGCGACCGAACAGCTTGATCGCCACATCACTCTCGAGAACGACGACCGCGGCGCCTGAAGTAACCTCGCCCTTGGTAAACCAGCGGCCCTCGGTGAGGTCGCCTCCATAAATCTCGGTGTAGCCCTCGTCGGCGCCCGTGATGATGCCGAGTCCGGTGCGTGTTCCGCCGTACTCGAGCCGGTTGAAGATCTGGCCCCACAACGCCGCATACTTGACCTCCGGCAGGGCTGCGATGCGATCGGCCTCGGCCATCGATAGATCGGGGCGGATGCGCACCCACTTGGGCAGGTTCTCGGGATTCAATGGCGTCTGTGAAAACACCTTCATGACGTAGAACGTCGTGGGACCCGCGACCTCCAGCGTGTTGAGGATCTGGTCCTGAACACCGCGTACGATGGACGCCATCGCCATCACGCACGAGACGCCGATGACCACGCCGAGGATCGTGAGCGCCGAGCGCAGCTTGGCCACGCGTAGCGCACCCAGCGCGAGACCAACGTTCTCTCCGAAGTCGGTGAAGAACCTGAGCGCCGACCTCATTCGGCCCGCAATGCGTTGATGGGATCCAGCCGGGCCGCGCGGTCGGCGGGATAGACCCCGAACAGAACGCCAACGCCGGCGCCCAACCCCAGGGCCAGCATGATGGACCAGAGGGTCACCCGGGCGGGCAGGGGAGACGCTGCCGAGATCAACATCGCGAACATCCAGCCGCCGAGCGCTCCCATCGCTCCGCCTAGTGTGGCGAGCATTGTGGCTTCCGCGAGGAACTGCCGCCGAATGTCGCGATGCGTGGCACCCACGGACTTGCGCAGGCCGATCTCATGCGTCCGTTCCTTCACCGACATCAACATGATGTTCATGATGACGATGCCCCCGACGACGATGCCGATGGCCACCATCGCGGGCACGATCGCGAAGAGCACACTGGTCAGCTGCTTCCAGAAGCTTACGAGCGCGTCGGCGGTCTCGATCGAGAAGTCCGGATCGTCGCCTGGACGCAACCGGTGCGCGACGCGCATGGCCTCCTCCGCCTTCGTCATGGCGGCGGCTACCTCGAGCGCGGTCGGCATCTTCACCGAAATGGTAGTGGTCTGGCGCCGCCCATAAATGGACTCGAACGTCGTGATCGGCATCATCACGAATCCATCGAATGACTGGCCCAACACCCGTCCCTTCGGTGCCACGACACCGACGATGGAGAACAGCTCACCGCGGATGCGGATGTCCCGGCCTACCGGGTCCACCTGCTCGAACAGCTTTTTCGCGACGTCCGCGCCGATGACGACGACGTTGCGGCGCTGTCGGACATCGATCTCGTTGAGCGGCTCCCCACTCGAGAATCGATAGTCCTGCACGACCTGGTGCTCGGGACTGACTCCAAAAATCAGGACGTCGCCCAGCGTTCGCTCGCGCCAGACGATGTCGGACTGCGGCGTTGGCCAGCCGCTGGTGATGCTGATCGCCTCGGCGTAGGGGAGAGCCTGGCGCACCACCTCCGCGTCCGCGTGGGTGATCTTGGGGCGCCGCTGCATCCGTCGCCAATCCTCATCCTCGATGAGCCCGATGTTGATCGGCGTGCGTCGTACCTGGAACGTGTTCGACCCGATCATCGCGTTCGCGACGTTTTCCTTCACGTACGCGTTCATGCCCTGGATGATCGCAATCACGGCCACAAGGAACGCGACGCTTACGATGATGCCGAGCAGAGTAAAGAACGAGCGAAGCTTGTTCGCTCGTATCTGCAGGAAGGCCGTGAGGAGGACGTCGGGGAATCGCACGGGTCGGGGCTGGTGGCTCTCAATGCTACCCACAACTCACCTTTCACGTCCAACTTCAACCATCCAACCTCAAACTTCAAAGGCGGTTTACGCAGACTGCGTGAGAGGTTGGACGTTCGAGGTTCGAAGTTCGAGGGTGCGGGGAAGAGGATCGGCGGGACGTTGGATGTTACTCGTAGCGAAGCGCGGCGACGGGGTCCAGACGAGCCGCGCGCATGGCGGGCAGCAGTCCGAACAGAATGCCCGTGAATGCGGAAACGGCCAGCGCTGCGACGACCGCACCGATCGGCGTGGAGGCGGGAATCGACGGCCAGGCCGTTCGCACGCCCACCGACACGAGAATGCCAAGCACCAGCCCCACCGCCGCCCCGATAGCGGTGAGCGTCACCGCCTCCACCAGGAACTGCCAGAGAATCGTGAGCCGGGTGGCGCCCAGCGCCTTGCGCACGCCGATCTCGCGCGTCCGCTCGGTCACCGAGATCATCATGATGGCAATCACGCCAATGCCGCCCACCAGCAGACCGACCGACGAGAGCGCGATACCGACGACGAAGAACGTTCCGAAGAGCTGGTTGTAGATCCCCATCAATCGGTCCTGCGTGATGATGGCAAAGTTGTCCGGTTGCGACGGACGCAGTCCGCGACGCGAGCGAAGCAGCGCCGTGACTTCTTCAGTGGCATCCAGCACTGTGACGCCTTTGAGCGGCTTCACGATAAGATTGTTGCCGCGCATCCAGAAATTCAGGTGCCGACGGGCAGTTTCCCAAGGCACGATGGCTTTCGGTGAATCGCCACCGCCGGCGGACGTGGGCGTGCCCATGGGGCTGGCGGTGTAGTGGTAGATCCCGATAACGCGGAGCTTGGTACCCATCTCCACGACCTCGACTTCCTTGTCGAGTGGATCGGAGTCGCCGAAGAGCTTCTCTGCGAGCTTGGCGTTGATGATCACCACACGCGCGGCATTCGCGTTCTCAGCCTCCGTGAAGCTGCGGCCGGGATAGATGTCGCCACCGTCCACTTGCGTCCAGTTGGCGGTGTACGCCTCCACGCCGGCGCTCAGCTCACGATCCTTGTACTTGAAGCGGTGCCCGTTCGCGACATGCGAGGTGACCGCGAGGATCGTGGGCAGCCGGCTGATGGCATCCGCTTCCGCCATGGTGATCATCGGGTTGCGACGCTCGGGGCACGTGTCGGCGGTGCCGTCGCACACCTGAAAGCCGCCGATGTTGCGGCGATAGATGAAGAATGACGTGGGGCCCGCCGCTTCTACGTCGCGCGCGAAGCTCTCGTTGATGCCGCGCACCACGGACGAGAGTGCGACGACCACGAACACGCCGACGGCCACTCCCATGATCGTGAGGCCGGCGCGCACCTTGTTGGCTCGCATCGCGTCCAGCGCGATCCCCACACCCTCGAACGCATGAGACAGTCTGGTACCCAGTCTCATTGGTCAGGTCTCCTGGCGCAGCGCTTCGATGGGATCCAGCCGCGATGCCCGAGATGCCGGATATACGCCGGAGACGATCCCCACGACCGTGCCCAGCAGGGTGGCCGCCACCAGGGACCACGGCGCCACGGCGGCCGGAAGAGGCGTCTGGGCCTCTATCAGCTTGGCGCCAGCGATGCCCAGCGCGATGCCGATGATGGCGCCCAGCGTGCTGAGCGTGGCACTCTCCACCAGGAATTGGCTGAGAATGTCGCGCCGCCGCGCGCCCAGCGACTTGCGAATGCCGATCTCGCGCGTGCGTTCCGCCACGGCGACAAGCATGATGTTCATGATCACCAAGCCGCCCACGACCAGTCCGATCGCCGGAAGGGCTGTGCCGGCGATGGTCATCACTTGTTTGGTCTTTTCGAACTGCACCAGGGCCGATGCGGAGGTCTCCATGACGAAATTGTCTTCCTGCGCCGGCCGTAGCCGACGGTGGCCCCGTAGAATCTCACGCGTCAGCTCCATGGTCTCGGTCATGAGCAGCGGCGTGGAGGATTTCACCATCAGGCCGTCGATGTCTCCGCGCGGATTCGTGAGCCGGTGCATCGGGGAGTTGAATGGCGCGATGGCGAGCTTGTCCATGGACAACCCGAAGAGCGACCCTTGCTTCTCGATGACGCCGATGACGGAATACGGGACGCCCCCGATGCGCAATTCGCGTCCGATGGGGTTGAGTCCCGGATAGAAATGGCGTGCCACCTCGTCGCCGATCACCACCACCTTGCTGCCCAGTTCCATCTCCTGCTGCGAGAAGGCGCGCCCGGACGACAGGTCGTACTGCTTGATCGTGAAGTAGTCACCCTCCACGGCGTGACCCTCCACCTGGCGGGGGCGGGCCCATTCGGTGGTTGCCCACACGTTCGACTCGCTCTCAACCGCCCATCGTGCGCCAGAGGGGAGCGCCCGAGCCACGACGCGCACGTCAGACTGGTAAAACCGCGGCCGCCGGATCCACTCGCGCCATTCGGCCTCCGTTCCATCCTGGAACCAGGGCAGCCGGCGCAGCGTGAACGTGTTGGCGCCCAACAGGCGGCCGATGAAATCGCGCTCGACGTAGCGGCTCATTCCTTCGACGATCGAGACCACGGCGATGAGGAACATCACGCCGATCGTGACACCGAGAAGGGTAAAGAAGCTCTTGAGCTTCTGAACCCGGATCTGGGCCAGGGCCAGCCGCACCGACTCGAATAGGGGCATAGGGAGCCTTACTGGTCTGGATGTCGGTTGGTTTCGAGACAAACACGTCCAACCTCCGACGTTTAAACTCCGACTTCGACCGCAGTCCGAACTGCGTTAGAGGTTCGATGTGCGAGGTTCGAAGTGCGTGGTCTACCTGCGCCTACTCATACCTCAGGGCTTCCACGGGGTCCAGGCGCGAAGCTCGTAAGGCCGGCAGCATTCCGAATACGATGCCGGCGAACGCGCTGGCGGCCAGTGCTGCCACGATCGCCTCTGGTGGCGTGGCCGCCTCGATGGGAGTCGTGTTGCGGATTACCAGGGTCAACGTGCCACCCACTATGAGTCCGACAACCGCGCCCACCAGCGTCAGCGTGGAGGCCTCCACGAGGAACTGCCACAGGATGGTCCCGCGCGTGGCGCCGAGGGCTTTCCGGACACCAATCTCACGCGTCCGCTCCGTCACCGAGATCATCATGATGGCCACCACGCCCACGCCGCCCACCAAGAGACCGATGGCGGATAACACGATCATGACGAGGAAGAACACGCCGACGATCCGGTCGTACAACTCCATCAGCTTTTCCGGTGTCGAGATGAAGAAATCGTTCTTTTCGGCCGGACGCAGGTGCCGGCTG
Organism: Gemmatimonadota bacterium; assembly: GCA_031395945.1. Lineage (GTDB taxonomy): Bacteria > Gemmatimonadota > Gemmatimonadetes > Gemmatimonadales > Gemmatimonadaceae > DASPMP01. Next base: position 29,135 of record JANNJV010000036.1, read on the forward strand.
CTCCTGAGCGTCGCGATCACGTCGTCCATGACCTGGTCGCGGTTGGCCCCGTCGCGCGGCTTCACCGTCAGATCCATCCAGCGGACGCCGATATTCAGCTTCCGCTGCGCCGTCGTGAACGGCACGATGGCCTTGCCCCGGTCATTGCTGTCGAAGACGTTCGAAAGGGGCTTGAATACTCCGATCACCGTGAAGAGCTGGCCGCCAAAGCGCACGTCTTTCCCGACCGCGCCTTCGCCGAGGAAGAGTTTCTCCACGACTTTTTCGTTGATGAGCATGACCGGCGCCGATGTCTCGTACTCCATCTGCGTAAAGTTGCGCCCGTCGATGATGTCGCCGCCCTGCGCATCCAGCCACCGTGGCGTAAAACCGTCCACCTGGATGGACGGCAGCTCCCGCTCCGCGAACTTGATCTGGGCGGAGCTACCGATGTGCGCCGTGACGCCCTTGATGTCGGGCAACCGCTCGATGTCCTGCGCCTGACTCAGCGTCAGCGGGGGATTGCGACGCCACGGGCAGCTGTCCGCCGAGCCGTTGCACGAGTTGATCTCGGCGGGCCATTTCGTGATGAAAAACGTCGTGGGGCCGGCGGCCGCCATGCTCTTGGACACGCCAGCGTTGATGCCATGCACCGCGGCCGACATCACGGTTACCACGAACACGCCCACGGCGATGCCCAGGATAGTGAGACCGGCGCGCACCTTGTTGGACCGGATGGCATCCAGCGCGATCACCACACCTTCGAACATGTTGGCGAGACGGATGCTCAGTTTCACGCGCCTACTCCTGACGCATGGCGAAAATGGGATCGAGCCGAGCGGCACGGCTGGCCGGATACGCGCCCGCCACGATGCCAACCCCGGCACCGATGATCACCGCCATGACGACGGACCAGGGAGCCACTGAAGCCGGCAACGGTGAGACGGCGGCCACACCCTGCGACAATGCGATACCCAGAAGGACACCGAGGCCTGCGCCGATGACGCTCAAGGTCGCCGACTCTACCAGGAACTGCGCCAGAATGTCGCGGCGTTTCGCGCCCAGGGATTTACGGATGCCGATTTCTCGCGTGCGCTCGGCGACGGCTACGAGCATGATGTTCATGATCACGATTGCGCCCACGACGAGTCCAATGGCCGGCAGAACCATACCAGCCAGCACAAGGAACTTCTTGATCGTCAGCCACTCCTTGAGCGCCGACTCGGAGGTCTCGAACACGAAGTCGTCCTTCTCGCCTGGCCGCAGGCTGTGTCGGCGTCGCATGACTTCACGAACGATCTCTTTCGTGTTCTCGAGCGCGGCAGGGTTGGGTGCCTGGACCACTACACCGTAGAGATTCACGCGAGCGCGCGTGATGCTGGCCATCTGCGAGTTGAACGGTGCGATGACCTGGCGATCCAGGTTCAAACCGAACACGGAGCCCTGCTTTTCCAGCACTCCGATGATCGTGAACGGAAACTTGTGGATGCGCAGTTCCCGACCGAGGGGATCGAGGTTGGGGAAGTAGTGCTCGGCGATGGCGGTGCCGATCACCACCACGGGCATTCCGAGCGCGTCATCCTGTTCGGTAAAGGCGCGGCCCTTCTCGACCACCAGATCCTTGATGCCGAAGAACTGCGGTGTCACCGCTTGCGCGATGATTTGCGGGCCGCCATTCCGGAACTTCGAGGTGGCCTCGACCCAACGGATATCGTGCAGCGCCCAGCCGGCTTCAGGCGGCAGCTCCGATTTGATCGCGAGCCCGTCCTCGGGCTTGATGACCGGCCGCCGCTGCCACTCCCGCCACTCGGCCTCGGTGACGTCGGTGTTGATGTCCGGAAAGCGTCGCACGTTGAAGACATTGACGCCCAGGAACTTGGCGGCAAAATCCTGCTCGACGTACTTGCCCATGCCTTCGACGATCGACACCACCGCGATGAGGAACATCACGCTGATGGTGACACCCAGCAGCGTAAAGAAGCTCTTGAGCTTCTGCACGCGGAGCTGGCTCAGGGCAAGGCGGACGGCTTCGAAGAGGGGCACTGACTACCGAGCCTACAGACCAACGCGCTGCGTAAAGACCTCGCGCCGGTCGTCCGAGTGAATCACACCGTCGCGCAACACAACGACGCGACGCGCATGGGCCGCGATGTCCGCTTCGTGCGTCACCATGATGACGGTCTGGCCCTGCTCCGAGAGCCCCTCGAAGACCTTCATGATCTCCTCGGAGGTCTGCGAATCGAGGTTACCGGTCGGCTCGTCGGCGAGGAGAATGGACGGCTTGTTCACGAGTGCCCGGGCAATCGCAACGCGCTGGCGTTGACCGCCCGAGAGCTCA
>JANNJV010000042.1:0-1562 GCA_031395945.1 Gemmatimonadota bacterium
CGTCTCACATTTCTCCGGCTTGCCGGTCAAGGCCACCCGGCCGTAAACCGCGAAGAGTTCCGGACTGGCTTCGTAAATTCCAGGAATGACCTCACTGACTTTTTTGCCGACGACATCCTTCAGCCCGGTCAGTTTTTCAAATGCGCACCGGGCGGATGCAGATCTGGCGCATGCGACCCGATGGAAGCGGACAGCAGCAGGTCACGAACGACGGCCTCAACAACTGGTTCCCGCACATCTCACCGGACGGAAAAAGGATCGCATTCCTGACCTTTCCCGCGGATGTGCCAGCTGACGACCATCCGTTCTACAAGCACGTGCTGATTCGGTTGATGCCCGTGGCTGGCGGGCCGGCGCGAGTGATTGCCTACGTGTACGGCGGGCAGGGGACGATAAACGTCCCGTCGTGGTCGCCTGATGGAACACGCCTCGCGTTTGTGAGCAACTCTGGGGCTCGAATGCCCTGACCATAGTTGGGGACGGCTCACGTCGGTACGCCTTTTGTAACTGCACGAGCGAGAGCCAATCCCCAACCAAGCAGGAGGGCGCCAATGCGCCACAAGGCATTCAAGGGTTTCCGCGCGACGTCGATGAGCATTGCGCTCGCGCTTGCTTTCGCGTCGGCAGCCACGGCGCAGTCTCGTGTTGTACTGCCGGCCGGAAGCGTCGTCATCGTTCGCACCACCGGACCGCTGGAGTCTGCGTCTGCACAGACCGGCCAGACCTTCGAGACGAACGTCGAGGAGAGCGTCGGTGTCGATGAGTACACCGTTATTCCGGCGGGCAGCAAGATCCGCGGTGTAGTGACACTGGCGCGGCCGGCCACGCAGCAACAATCGGGCGTCATCGAGGTCGTGTTCGACCGACTCACGCTTGCCGACGGTTCGTTCCTGGCCATCAGGGGCAAGCTTACGAGCACGGATACAACGGAGCGACGCCAGATCAAGAGCAATCCGAACGCACGCGTGGTGCTCGTCGGCGGACGCGGCGGCATTGGCGCGGCGATCGCCGGCGCCGGATCTGGAAGGAGCACGAACAACATTCTCGCCGCCTTGGGGGGTCTGCTGTCGGAGGGACGCGACGTGAGCGTTCCCACGGGGACGCCCCTGGCGGTGGAGCTCGAGACTGCGCTGACGTTGCGGAATCGAGGAAGGCGCGGCGCTGATGCCTCAACGCTTTACACGGCCACCGAGCGCATCCGCTCAGCGCAACAGGCACTGACAAGGCTGAACTACTACCGCGGACCCATCAGCGGGCAACTCGATGACGCCACTCGCCGTGCGCTCTTCGAATTCCAGGTAGATCAACATTTGAGCGCTACGGGCAACCTGGACGGCAGGACGGCGCAGGCCCTTGGGGTCAACGTGTCCGGCGGTGAATCCGGCTCGGCGTTGTCGGCGGAGGCTGCGTCGACGGTTCGCCGCGATGCGCAGTCTCTCGTTGCACGTCAGCGCGCCGAGCTCGGTGGATCGGCAGTGGGACGCCTGGATGCAGCGCGTGCCTACACCCAGGGAGACCTCGATCTCTGGTTCGCGCTGTCGGCATTCGCGGACAACGCATCC
>JANNJV010000077.1:0-15112 GCA_031395945.1 Gemmatimonadota bacterium
ACAATCGCATCAGCGAATTCATGCGCGGTCGCGAAACGGTCGGCGGGTAGCTTGGCCAATGCCTTCTCGACAGCCACCTCCAGATGCGGCGCCACCGTGTCGCGCGTCAGCCGGATGCTTCGTGGCTTGTCCGTAATGACCTTCGCGATGATGGCCTGCGCGGTCGTCCCACTGTGTGGCGGCTCGCCGGTGAGCATTTCGTAGGTTACCGCACCCAGCGAATACACATCCGTACGGCCATCAATGGAGCGGTCGCCAGTGGCCTGCTCCGGCGACATGTAGTGCGGCGTGCCCAGCGAGAGCCCCGTCTGCGTGATCCGATGGCCGCCGGCGTTGCTCACTGCCAGCGCGATCCCGAAATCCGCCACCATGGCCTGGCCTTCGTGCAGCAGGATATTCTCCGGCTTGAGATCGCGATGGATTACACCGTGCCGGTGCGCATAGTCCAGCGCCGACGACACCGCGGTCGCGATGTGGATCGCCTCGTCGATGGGAAGCTGCTTCTCACGAGTCAGTCGCGCACGCAGCGATTCCCCCTCGACATAGGGCATCACGTAGAACAGCAGACCGTCCGCTTCACCGCTATCGAACAGCGGCAGCAGATTGGGGTGCTGCAAATTCGCCGTGACCTGGATCTCGGAAAGAAAACGCTCGACGCCTAGTACGGCGCCGAGTTCCGGGTCGAGCACCTTGAGCGCCACGCGCCGATTGTGTTTCACGTCGCGCACAAGGAACACGGTGGCCATGCCGCCGCGGCCGATCTCGCGCTCGATGTCGTATCGGCCGGCGAGAGCCGTTTTCAGTTGAGCGAGGGCATCCATCCGACGTTCGCTCCTGAAGGGTGGCCGGCCCTAACCTATGGGCTCCTCCTCACCACAGCCAGATCAGTGCCCGCCCAAATGCGCGTTAGCGCCTTGGTGCGACGGCACTACCAGCGACGCGTCAGGCGCATGTTGACCAACGTCTCCGTAAATGGATCTGACACGCCACGCAGGCTCGAATACCGAACCCCCAGGGACACCTGGTCGCGCGAGGTAAGTCGAATGCCGCTGGTGGCATTGGCGCGCCATTGAGCGCCGTCCTGCACTTGCGTCCGCGTCCCGTGCAGGCCGGCGGTCCAGCGGGATCGTGGCGCGCGGCGCGTCACGCCCGCCCCTACAGACGTGTACGACTCGTCGCGATCGGCGCCCTGGAAACGTTCGTAGCCCGGCCGCAGAGAAATGGAAAACTGTTGCGCCAACGTCACGCCCCATTCGGCGGCAATGCTCGTGGCCGACGCGTCGAGCGCATTGCCAAACCGCGGGCTGGCGTCTTCCACGTCCTGCGCGCTCACCGACAGAGTGACGGTATTCGGCACACCTGCGAAATGAAATCGCGTCTGCTCCACGAGCGCCAGCGACCGGCTGACGTTCCGCACCCGAAACGAATCGATGATCCCTGGGTCGGGCGTTCCTGGCGCGAGTGGAGCTGGGTCGCGCGTGAGACCGTTGAGCAGAACGCTGACACTCGACACCAGCCAGCTGCCATTGATCATCGTGACGCCGAACGCGCCCGTGCGCCGAGCGGTGGTGCCACGTTTGTCGCCCGCGAGATTATCCGTGCGAGTACCCACCGACGCCGAACCCGCGAGCCGGCCACGAAACAGCCGATACGTCCCCAACAGGCGCAGCTCGCGCTTGTCGTTCGCAAGATAGGGGTTGCCCAGCGTGGTGAATCCGGGTCCCACCTCCTCGAACTGCACGCCGATGGAGCCCGACGGTAGCGCGAGCCGCGCTTCTGCGCTGTACGCCCCATCGAGCCGGCTGGACAATCGCGGCGTGAAGACGCCATCCGCCGCGGCCGGCTGCGATAAGGAATCCAACTCACTCGCTCTGATGTCGCGGCTGAACAGGCTCGCGCCGGCTTCGCCCTTCAGCCGAAGCCGGCCCAGCGTCAGACCACCGGCAAACGACGCGACGACATTCTCCTGCGGGGCCACCGACAACGAGTCCGTACCGCTGCTGTCGTCGATCGCGCGCAGCGCGCTCAACTCGACGAACGTGCGCGCGGGATCGCCGTAGCCAACCAGACCGGCGTACATCACTCGACGCGGCGCGGCATCGAACGCTGACAAATCGGTGGCGTCCTGCGACAGGCCGCCGGCGGCCATCACCCGGAAGCGGCCCGGCGTCAGTTCCACTCCGCCGCCGCGCACGCGCACCGCGCTCGCGGTGAAGCGCGAGAGCACTGGCGTGTAATCGCCCCCGTGCAATTGTCCCCACGACCAACGCGGATTGACGTAGTAGCGATTGTTCGTCTGCGCGGTGAACGCATCCTCCGTGCTCCACGTGAGCATCGTGCCCACCTCGAAGCCAAGCCATGAAAACGTGGGGGCGGTGTAAAACCGCATGCTCTGCGCCGGCCGTCGCGCGGGCCGGCTGTCGATGTCGTACGCCTCCGCATACACGCCGCTCTCGGCGCTCAACGCGGCATTGAGTCGCTGCGCCGCGGCGGGCATCGCCGAGATGAGCATGATCGCGATCAGATATCGTCTCATGATCCCGCCTCCGGAATCTGGACGCGACGCGCGCGGCTCTCGGACGCATTGCCGAAGGCATCACGTGCGCGCACCACGTACTCATACTCCCGGCCTGCTTTGGCTGTCCGGTCCACAAACCGCGTGACGCCTGCCGGCGGCGCACCAATCGCTCGCAACGCCTGACCCTCCTCTCGACGCAGCACGAGCAATTCGACGACACCCTCCGGGAGCGCGGACCACCACACCACGACGCCGCGTTCCCGCTGCTCGAATGACGCGCCCTGCAAATCGGGACGCGCGAGCGCGCGGCGCCGCAGTGCCTTGCCCTCTGCCATCGACGCGGGCGGGGACGCATTGCCGGCATCATCGACCGCGACGAGTGTCACTTCATAGGTGCGGCCCGCCGCGAGACCGGGAATCGTGTCGCTCAACTGCGTTGCGGGCCGGGTGGATGCAACGTCCCGCCATGCCGGTTCACCCTTGCCGCGGAAACGCAACCGGTAGCCCACGACATCGGGCTCCGGATTGGCCATCCATGTCACGGCGAGCGCAGCATCCAGTCCGCGCAGCTGGCCGATTTTCGGGGACGATGGAGGCGTGATGTCCGGGGGACGTACGATGACGACCGCCGATGGGACGCTCTCGTTGAACGCCGAGTCGACAGCGGCGATGCGATAGTAGAATGGGTGATCGGCGCGCACCGGAACTGTGTCGACGAATCGGGCCTGGGCCTGAGGCGTCGGCGAGAGTAGCGCAAACGTGCCTGTCGCCGTTGGCGCGCGATACACGCGATACCCGCGGAGATCAGGGGCGGCCACGTGTCGCCAGCGCAGCGAAAAGCGCCCCGTATCAGCAACGGCGACAATGGAATCAGGCACGGGTGGTGGCGTCCGGTCGGGTATTTCGGCCAGCGCAGCAGGTGACGGATCGCTTTCTCGGCCCGCGTCGTCCAGGCTCGTGACGCGATACCACATCACCCGACCTTCGGGACGGCCCGCGTCGCGATGCTCGCGCACGGGCGCGCGTATCCGCTGGCCAACCCGGACAAACGGCCCGGTGTCGCTCGCCGCGCGCCACAGCTGATACGATGTCGCGCGCGTATCACTCGGCGGCTGCCAGGACACCACAACCGTGTCTCCGCGCGCGCGCGTTTGGACCAGCACCGGCGGGTTCAGCGTCACGATGGACCGCCACAGATGCGGCGTCGCCGCCGTGCGTTGGCTCCGCCGCCCGAACGCATCGATGCCTTCCACCCGGTAGTACGCGGTGTCGCGCGCCGGTGGTGCGGTGTCCGTGAAAAAGGTTGCCGAGGCTTCGATGGGGGTACCTTCGTCACGGATGAATAGAATGACGGGGGCGTCGTTGAGTCGACGCGCGTCGGTGCCGTCGCGCCGCGTGCCGCGGTACACGTGGTAGCCCGAGAACTGTGGCGCCGGCGTCCAGCGAAGCGACGTGCCGCGAGACGCAGTAACGGCTGTGAGTGACTGGGGAGCCGCGGCCGGCCGATAGCCGCCCGCAACGACCGCACCGCTCGTCGCTACGACTTGCTGGCCCGACGCGGCGATGGCGACTAGGCGATACTCGTACGCGGAGCCCGGGCTCGCGCTCTCATCGTCGTACCGGAGGCCCAACACATGCGCCACGCCCGGCTCCAGGTCCGCTGACAGCATGAGCATGCTGCGGAATGTTTCCGGATCTGAACGCTCGGCGCGCGGATCATCCGGGAACAGCAGTCCTGCATAGCGATCGAACTGGTCGCCGAGGCGCGCGCGCGCAGCCGCGCGATCGCGGATCCGCGTCAATGGCTGCGGCGTCAGCCGCGTCCACGGCGCGCTGGTGGACGCGCGGCGCTCAATGAAATAGCCCGCAGGACGTGCTCCCTCGTCCCACACCCAGCGCAACGCCATGCCGCGTTCCGTTGGCGCGACGAGAAATGGCGTCCCTTGCGCCGTGAGCGGAGCCGCCGCGAACGCACCGAGAATCGCGATGCCAGCGAACAGCAATCGACGTCTCATGGCTTCCTTTTCCCCGCATCGACGCCCGTGACGTCGACCATGGGTTGGGTCGTTCCCGCGGCGACCGTCGCTAAGGAGGGAAGCGTGAATGTGAAACTGCGCCAGCCTTCGCGGCGATGGTTTAGGCGAATCGTCAACGATGACGTTCCAGCCGGCGGCAGGAGGACGTCGGCGGCGGCGGCAAATGTGACGTCGAGGACGTTCTCGTACGTCTTCGGCACACCACACGCCTTGGACAGCCAGGCGCCAGCACCAATGACCTGCGGTGTATTTCCGCCCGCCCACTGGCAGCGCGTGCGCGGGATGACGGTCGCCTTGGGCAGGCCCACCACTTCGATGGAATCAATATCCACCCACGTCATGGGTTCCGGGCTCACGAGCGTCACTCGCGCGCCAAGGAGGTAGCTGCCGGTCCCGGAAAGCGGTCCGACGCCACGGTCCGACGTCACAGCTCGCGTGGACGCGTTCACGTGATCGAGCAACGTGGCATACATGCTCGTTACGAAGTTGATGGCGTAGTGCTCGCGCGCGCTGGTGTCCGAACTCACCAGCGCGAACCGGTATGACGTGCCCGGCGCCAGCGCGCCAGCGGCGGGACGGAACGCGTACAACGTGGGATCGACGCCGCGTGGGACTGCCGCGAACGAATAGCCCGAGGTGCCCCAGCTGCCCGCGATGGTGTCCGTCTGGTTCGCGACGAGCACTGCGCGCACCGCACCCGAGGTGAGGTCCGCGTGCGTGTTGGAGAACTGCACGCGAACTGCGCCGGCGTTGGGGCCGCCGAAGTACAGCGGCGTAGCGCCGCCCGGGGGATCCGCCGCGGTCACGAGTTGCGCGAGCATCGGCGCCTGGCCGGTCGTGCGGAATTCAATCGACGAGCTCACCGTCTGCAGCACGGTCCAACCGCTGGACGCCTGTTTCTCGAGCACGAACGTCACAAGCGCCCGGTGTCTCGTGGCCGGCTGCAGCGTGGCAGAGCCTGGCGCTTTCACCACAAGTGTGGAGCGGTCCTCTAACCAATCCCTCACCGGCGCCCCAAGCGATTGCCATACGAGAATGTTCTGCGACCCCATTCGGCCCGTGCGCGAGTCGCGTACGCTCCTGGTCACGACTACCTGGCGTTCCAGCACGGGCGTGGTGGTCATGCGCAGCCGATACACACCGTCATCCATGCCGTACTGCGCGCCTTCGCTCATCCCCAGGTAGTACGTCATTCCTGTGAGGGGGGCTGCCGTGTCGGCGGCGACCGGATACGTCGCGGCGAGGACGACGAACTGCTGGCTGTCGGACTCGTCGGGATCCGGAGTGTCACCCCATTTGTACCGCATCTTATAGGTGCCCTTCACCGTTCCGGAGGCGAAGCTGTACTTGAACCTGAGGCGGCCCCACACACCCATGGGATCGGGAAAACGGAACGCCATCGTCGACCGCAGCTCACCGCTGAAGATCTCGTACCACTTGTCCGGCCCTTTTACCTCCGCCGTGACTTCACCCCACAGCTCTCCTTCTCCGGTGGCCTGGAACGGTCTGTATCGCAGCTCCGCGGCCGCCTCGAAGCCAGCATTCACACTGCCGCGGAAGATCCCTTTGGTCTGGCTCTTCTCGAAATGCGTCTCGAAGCCGGCCGACACTCGCTCCTTGTCCAGCTGGACGAACGACGCCGCCGGCAGATTGAGCGAGCCCGGAAGCAACCGCACGGTGTCGGGGCGTTGCGGCGTGCCGACGTTGATGTACCAGCGCGAAGGCTCGAAGTGCAGCTCCGCCCACCCACTGCCTCTGATGGCAGGCTTCAGATCCACGTTGGCCACGAGGTTGGCGTGGAAAATCGGCTTGGAGATCGGGAGATTGATCAGCACCGTGCCCCAGAGCTTCTTCTCGCGCACGGCGACCTCGGTCAACATCCAGTGGTCGCCCCTCAGCGTAAGCGACTCCAGCCCGCCGGATGCATTCGCGGTTGCCTCCAGCCACGTGTCCGAATTCCAGATGTATCCTGAATTTGCCGACGTACCGATGGACACCGCGGCCTTCAGTCCGAAGGCGACGTCCGATTTGGGTGTGTATTTCGCCTTGAGGGTGTTTGAGTCGATGACGGCTTGCATGCGTGAGTACGCGCCGCCGGCAAAACCCCAGATAGCCAGCGGTATCGGCCCGAGCTGAATGCCAGGGGGTGGCAGCACCAGACGCGCGTCCACGTACCAGTAGCGGAACGGGTTCGGCGCCAACGTGGCACCTGCGATGAAGTTGCCGTCCACACTGAACTGATTTTGCACCGACATCCGGACGCCGGCCTTGAATGCGTTGCCGTAGACCGAGTCGTTCTGCACGTATTCCATCGACCCGCCGAATGCGACGGCGGCATTCTCGTAGTTCACCTTGAGACGATCCACGGTGATTCGCGAGAACGCCCACGACCCGCCCGGAGCGCTGCGTTTCGCGAAGACGCGGAACGCACCAGCCGACGCCGGCAGGTTGTCATTCAGCGAGAAGCGCCCGGCTACGCCAAGCCAGACTTCGTTGCCGGAGGAGCCACTGCCAAAGCCGATGGAATCGACGGCGACGGGGAATCCACTGAAACCCGCTTCATTCGCCTGGTCCAACGCCAGCCAGCCGCTGCCAAGTGTGAGCCTGCCTTCGCTGGAGATCGCCAGGTTGTACACCTGCGCTTCGCGCAGGGCGATCCCCTCGCGCGCGATGCTGAGCTTGGCGTCGATAGTGAACGTGCCGACGGGATTGTCGTATAGAAGCTCGCCGCGCTGGATCAGCGCTTCGCCTCCCAATGCGGGCATGGGGATGCGCTGGGGCTGCGTGAGCTTCGCGTACGCGCGCTCCACGCCGTTGGCGTTGAAGTCCACCCAGTAGGGCACGTCACCTTCCAGGAAGGGCGCGCGCAGGATGCCCTCCGCGTATCCCTCCTCGAGTGTGCCTGAGGCGAACGCGAACCGCAGAGAATCCAGCCGACCGCTGAAGCCGCCGAATGTCAGGGCGCCAAGGCGCTCGAGCTGTGATCCCACGATCACGCCTGTGAGGCCGCTGCCATCCACGGAGAGCTTGTAGCCGGCGATCTGCACGTTGCCGGATTCGCCCTTGGCCGGCGGCGGCACGTCCGATGTGTGCCAGCTCGACGGCAGGAAGACGCGCACGCTGTCGAAGTACACCCCACGCCATCCGCTCTCCTTCCCGGGCGGCGAGGCCGATCCCGACAGGTCGACCCATGCGTTGCCGCTCTGGATCCGCAGTCCGGTCTGACCGATGCGGGCCTTGGGGATTCCTTCTGTGGCCAGCAACACTTCGCCGTCCGTGCCCACGCGCCCGCGCGAAAACCGGAGCGTGACTGTGGAGTCGGCGGACTTGACCTTGGTCTTTGTCGTGTCCGTCCACGTCGTATCGGGCTTGTCCTTTATCAGTCCCACGCCGGACGGAAAGCGAAAGCTTCCCTGGAGATCGAGACGTCCCTCACCGTCGGCCAGCGTCAGCGTGGTCGAATCCGCGGCGAGAGTGAGCTTGGCATTCTCGAGACCGAACACACTGGTCGCGAAATCGCGCAGCAGGCGGAGCGTGCCGCGCGGTCCCGACCCGGCAATGCCGATCGTGTCGAAGCGGAAGTACAGCGATCGCGCCAGCATTTCCTCGTACAACCTTTTGGTCGCCGCCGTCGCGACCGAGTCATTGGCGAAGGCCTTCACGTCGTTGGTCACGCGACACACGGTCACGTTGTTCTGGACCGTATCGGTCGTCGTCAACGGAGCGTCTTCCTCCAGCGATGACGGGACGCCCCCCGGCGTGATCGTCATGGCCGGACACTCCTCGCTGGGCGCGACCGTGATGGGTGCGGCCCCCGCCAGCGAGTCCACGAGGCCAACGCCGACAAACAGCGATGCCGTGCCGGAGAGACCCGCGTACTGCGCGCCTCCGGAATCGGCGACGAACACCAGCCGCTTCAGATTCACGAAGAAGGGCAACGGCAGGTATTTGAGGCCGTAGTCCAGGATGCCGTCGCCAAGCGGAATGTTGATCACGTGCCTCGGCGCGTACAGCACACGCGCGCCGGTCGGGTCCAGGCGCAGGCTCTTGAACCGGAATGACGGCTCGAATACGCCCGGAATGATCTTGACCCGGCCTCGGCCCGAATAATTCCCGCGTGACGAATCCGAGACTGAAAGAACTTTCACATCCAGCCCCGCCCATCGAAATTGGGCGATCATGGGCTCAGCGTCCGCCGTGTCGGGAATTGCCGCGAGCATGCTGGGACGCTGCATGGTCAGCGCCCACGCCTCGCTTTTCCCCTGCCGCTCTCCCACCGCCTGGCCACCCCCGTCGATGGCCTGCACCTGCCACACGTAGCGGGTGCTGTCGTCCAGCGGCAGCGCGTCGGGCGGATAGGACACCGTCGTCGTCGTAACGTCGGCTTCGTACTGCGGCACGTTATTGAGCGCCTCCAGCGGCGACTGCCCCTGCAGGATCGGAGCAACTCGCAGGTGGTAGCTCACTTGCGTGCGCGCACCCAATACCACGGGCGTCCACACGAACGTGGGTCGCGGCACGCGAATCGTGTCGCCGTCCACCGGAGCGATGAGCGAGGGCGGCTGCGGCGCCGTGATGGAAAAGGGCGCGCAGTCCTGCGCCAGCTGCGCGCCAGGCGTCTCGGGAAGTCCTGCCCGGACCGTGACGCAGAACTGGTACTCGCCATCAGGAATGCGGCCGGTACGCTCGATCTGATCGCGAAGCGCCGTGGTATAGGTGACGCTGTTGCGGTCCCAGATCCCGTCGCGCGTCGTGAGAATCACCTGGGTGGGGCGCACGAACTCGAACGCCGTGCTCTTGCCGCCCACCACGGCGACGCCTCCGCGCACGATGCGCCCGTCCAGATGGAACGCGACGTTGCCACTGCCGGTGTACGAGAGCACCAGCGTCACCACTGACGGATCCGATTCCCAGTCCGCGATGTACGGAGAGGGATCGGGGCGGACGTTGAGGAAGGTCGTGAACTCCGGCGACTGGCCCTGCGCGCGCGCGACCCAGGTCAGACAGCACGTCGCGACTGCGGTGGCCAGCCGAATCACTCGAGTGAATGTGTTCATGGCGCGGGCGGGGTGACGAGCACTGGCGATGTCCGCCCTGTGGTGGTGCCGTCACCAAGTTGGCCTTGGGTATTGCCGCCCCACGAGTAACCGGAGCCATTGGTCACGACGCCGAGGACGTGCGCAAACCCCGCGTCTACCGACGTGAAGGTCAAGCCGCCGCCCACTGCCACAGGCGTGAGTCGCGAGGTCGTTGTGCCGTCGCCCAGTTGGCCGACGTTGTTCACGCCCCAGCAATACGCCGCTCCAGCGGTCGTCCGGCCGCAGGTGAAGCCGTTGCCGCCGATGCTCACCGAGGCGAAGGTCAATCCTCCTGAAACGGCGACGGGCGTGCTGCGCGAGGTCGCGCTCCCGTCACCCACCTGCCCGTAATCGTTGAACCCCCAGCAGTACGCCGCGCCGGCGGTAGTGACGCCGCACGTATGGTCCGAACCTGCCGCGATCATCCCGAAGACATGTCCGCCGGACACGGCGACCGGGACGGAGCTGAATGGGGACGTGGTGCCATCCCCGAGCTGCCCGTTGAAGTTGCGCCCCCAGCAGTGAGCGGCGCCGGCGCTGGTGATCGCACAAGTGTGCGAAGACTTCACGGTCACGGTCGTGAACGTGAGTCCGCCGGCGACGGCTGTTGGTGTGGAGCGGTCCGTCGTGCTGCCGTCGCCCAGTTCGCCCGACCCGTTGCGCCCCCAGCAGCGAGCGGCACCACCGGTCGTTACGCCGCACGTATGCTGGTCGCCCGCCGCAAGCGAGATGAAGGTGAAGCCGCCGGACACCGCCACGGGCGCTGTGGTGTTGTTCGTGGTACCGTCACCGAGTTCGCCGTAGCCGTTGGATCCCCAGCAATACGCGGCGCCGGCAGCGGTGAGCCCACAACTGTGGAAGCCGCCCGCTGCGATCGTGGCGAACGTCAGTCCGCCCGTGACAGCGGTAGGAACATTGCGCTGCATGCTCGTGCCGTCGCCTAGCTGGCCGTCAAAGTTGCTCCCCCAACAGTAGGCGGCGCCGTTGGGCCGCAGTGCGCAGCTGTAACTGAGTCCTCCACTCATGCTCGCCCACGTCGGCTGTGGCGCGCCGGTCCATTGCACCACGGCTCCTCCGGACGTGACGGTGCGCGACGATCCGTCAGCGGGCGTGGTCTGATCGAGGATGAGCGTGAGGACGTTGCCATCCGACGGCGCGACGTCAGTAGCGCTGACGAAATAGCCTGTCGTTGGCGTTGTGAGGAATTGGAGGCCCGTGAGGGTGTAGGGCGTCGCCGCGCCAGGATGCGCAATCGAGAGCTGCGCGCCAGTGCGGTTCTGTCGCGCGAACGTCACCGAGTCGAACTTCGTGAACGTGCCCGACCCGATCGCGATCGGGATGGTATCGAGGGTCAAACGGGACAGGTTCACGCCACCGACGGTGAGCAGATGGTGCGAGGTGCCGGAGATGAGTTGCGTCGGCAGCGTGTTCGTCAGCTGTCCCGCGACGAAGACCGGTGATTCCAGCCAGATCCCACCCGACGTATTGGCCAGCACCAGGTGGTTGAAGCGCGACATCGCAGCGCCCGGTTGATCGAAGCTTACGCGTTGCAACTCAGCGCCGTTCAGCACGGTCCGGTGCGTCCCCGATGGCTGGTAAGCGGCGGCGTCCTCGCCACCGAAGAAGCCGCGCGCGACGACAACCGTGCCGGCCGTGAGCGTGCCCGTACTCGGCGCGCCCGCGAACACCACGTCATACATGACGACCAGCGAGTCCGCCACATTGGTCATGGTCACGGTGCCTTCGGGAACTCCAACGCCGCCGACCGTGAAGTTCCCGCCAACCGAGAGCCGGTGCCCGTTGAGCGTCAGATTCGCCTGAGGGCCGCGGACCAGCGTGTTTCCGCCAAATGTGGTGTTGGCGACGAGCCGCGCCTGACCGCTTACCGTCACATCCCGATAGGTGATTTGCTGGGTGACGTCCTGATTCGTGCCGGCAAATTCCGTCTGACCAAGAGTCATGGTGCCGGCGATTCTGATGCCGCCGCTCATCACAAGACCGCCGAGCGTGACGCTGCTTCCCGCCGCGGTCACCACGCTGTCGCCGACGTCGACGAACGCATCGGGTCCGGACACCGTTACCGCCGTCCGAATCGCCAGCTTCCCAGTCGCGGTGACTTCCACGAGCTCCTGGGAACTGGCGACGGGGATCGTGATCGGGCCCGTGGTGTTCGTGACCTCGATCGTACCGAAGCGGATGCTGCTCTGGAACATCCGCAGCTGCTGCGTCCCTGTTCCGTTGAGCACCAGCCGGTGATTGCCGCCGGCCTGGAACGAACGCGCACGTCGGATGGTGACGTCGTCCCCGACGACGATGACGCCCGCGGTCATCGCGCCGCTCGTGTCCGAATCGAAGTTTGCGTCGCCGGATACGATCAGGGAGTCCGCGGCGTTGACCATCGTGAGCTGCGCCTCTCTCAGACCCTGGCCCGATGGGCCGCCAACATCGATCGATGTCACGGTCAGTTTCTGGCCGTTCAGCGTCAGGTTGCCACCGTGCATGATGTTCAGATAGCCTGCGAACGCCGTCGGCCCCGTGAGGTGCACGCTGTCTTCTACCTCCACCGCTTGGTATGGCAGCCCGGGTTGAATGGCCTTGCCTTGGCCATTGAACACCATCAGCGGCACGTCCAGCGTTCCCGCGACTGCCATGTCGCCGGAGAGGCGCACGCGCGCGGTGCTCAACCGGCTTCCCGCGACCAGCGCGAGCGTGTCTTCGATGTCGAGAACGGCGTCTAATCCATCGAACGCAACCGCCGTGGAGATCTTGAACGTTCCCTCGATCTCGATTTGCGGTTCGAGCTCGGCCCGCACGCCGCCCGCATTGGCAATCTCAACGTGGCCAAACTGCACGTCGCCTTCGACGTACAGCCGCTGTTGCGCGCCGCCGTTGAAGATCGTGCGGTGGTTGTTCCTGGCCTGGAACGCGGCCGTGTTGCCGCCGGTGTTGCGCTGCTCGAAGTGTCCGCCAACGAACAGCACGCCATCTTCCAGCGCGCTGAAGGCGCCTTGAAAGAGCGCGTTACCCTGAATGCGCAACGTGTCGGCCGGCGACATCATCGCGATCGCTCCCAATCCGTTCTCGGTGCTGAAATCACCGGTCACGGTCAGCTTCTGGCCATTGAGCGTGAGGGTGTCGCCGAGTATCCGCAGTCGCGCGACGGTCACCGGGCCTGTGAGCACCGGGGAGTTTGTCGCGTTGTCGATTACGACGCTGTCTCCCGCGACAGGAACGCCGGCGGGATTCCAGTTCGCGGCTCGCGCCCAATCCGTCGGCGCTGTCGCGTCGCCACCGATCCAGGTGCGTGTTATCGCCGCTGGAGGCGGTGGGGGTGGGGGAGGCGGCGGGGGCGCCACTGCCACAACGATTGTTGCGCTGCCAGAAACGCTTCCTGACGTAACCGTGATCTGGGTGCTGCCATTCCCAACCGCCGTCGCGAGGCCATTCTGATCCACGCTCACGACGCCCGCGTCCGCGACCGACCACGTGAACGTCGCGTCCGAGACGGGAGCGCCGGCTGCGTCGAGTGCGACTGCCGCGTACTGCGCTTGCCCGCCCACTGTTCTGATTGTGTCGCTGCTGGGCGAGACGGCTACCGACGCCACCGGATTGCCCACGACGCGCACGATCAAAGCGCTGCTCTGCCCCGTGGGCAGATACCCCGTCACGCGCGCCGTATCCAGCGTGCCACCCTGGGCGGTGAGAATGCCCGCCGCGTCCACCGCTACTACAGTTGGTCGCGCGGCGATAAAGCGCGCCGGAACATTGGGAATCACCAGGCCCGCAGAATCGCGGACCACCCGAATCAGGCTCGCCGTGTCCAGCGCCGGGAGCGTGCTGTCGCGCGCGCCAAGCTCGAACGACGCGGCCTTGGCCCCGGGGCCCACGTAGCGGGTGACAAGCGTCAGCGCCGTATCACCCCCCGCGCGGAATTGCGCGGGCTCGAAGCCCAGGAAAAGCGTCACACCCCCATACCGTATTTCCGCGGAAGCGACAAAACGCTCTGTGGCGTACGCCAGAGGAACGGTCAGCGTTGCCGTCAGCGAGCCCGCAATCACGAACGTCGTCTCTGCGATCGGATCCACGCGGCCCGCGCGGCGCACCGACAGGTACATCGTCTCACCAATGGGCGACCACGCCGCAGGCGTCGCCAATGGCAACGTGACCTGAACGCGCACGGTCGCTGGCGCTTGACTGCCTGGGCCGGACGGTCCGTCCACGCATGCGAACAGCGCAAGGGCCAGACACGCTGCAGAGACGCAGGACGCTCCGAATGCGGGCGCCGCCTGCCGTGAATCGCGCAGCACCCCGCGGATCATGGTGTCTCGGGGGTGACGATGGCGCAGCACGCGCTCTTGTCGGCCGCACTGATCTTTACCGTCTTGCCCGCGAAATCGGCCCACACGGGCTGGCCGATCTTGAGCCGTCCCAGTAAGCGGCGCCCTTTCACCTCAAAGCGGAAGGTGAATCCCGTCGCTGATTCGCGAGCGGTCACGATGGACCGCGTTGTATCGATGCGGACGATCGAACAGCATGGCGGCGATGTGGCTTGCGCCAGCCCGATGGCTCCCAGCAGCAGGACCAATCGCTTGACCATTCAAACCGCCAGTGCAGGTGGTTACTCCGTCCCAGGCGCCACGCTCTCTTGTGGCAGGCCAACCGCGGCGTAACGTAAGGCCAGCTGTCACACCGCCTTCCCCTCCGTGTCAAACGCCATATGACGTTGCGGCTGCGAACTTTCGGCGCCGTCTATCTCGAGCGCGATGGAGCCATTCTTGGCGCAGCGCACAGCCAGCGGCGTCGTTTGGCGTTGTTGGCGTATCTCGCGGCCGCCGAGACGGCGCCCGTCGGGCGGGAGAAGCTCATCGCGCTGCTCTGGCCCGAGAGCGATGAATCCAGCGGCCGGCATTCGCTTTCGCAGCTGCTGTATGCACTGCGGCACGACCTCGGTCCGGACGTCATCGCCGTGGATTCCGAGACGGTGCGACTCAACGCGGCTGTCCTTTCAAGTGACGTGCACAGGTTCGACGAAGCATTGCGCACGGGCGGGCACGAGGATGCGGTCTTGGAGTTCAGAGGCGCCTTTCTGGATGGTTTTCACGTGGACGGCGCACCGGACCTCAACCGGTGGATCGATGAGGAGCGCGCACGCCGGACCCATGCCTGCGCGCGTGCGCTGGACCGACTGGTGGATGGCGCCGAGAAATCACACGACTGGCACCGCGCGTTGGACTGGCTGCGGCGTCGCGTCTCGCTCGATCCCGCGGACAGCCGCTCTACCCTTCGGATGATGCGCGCATTGACCGCCATCGGCGATCGCGACGGAGCCCTGCGAGCCGCGCGAGTGTACGACGCACTGGTCCGCCAGGAGCTGGAAGCGGAACCCGATCCCGCCATTACGCAGCTCGCGGAGGAGCTGCGGCATGCGGTGACACCGGCTGCACCGGCTAATCAGGTCGTCGCGAAGCGCATCGAGGAAC
>JANNJV010000145.1:0-5134 GCA_031395945.1 Gemmatimonadota bacterium
CCGCGTCTGCGACGACTGCGTTTGGGAAAACCGCTTCTGCAAAGGCCGCAGCGGAAAAGACAAAAGCCGCGCACACCGCCCTGACCAAGATGCCCACCGGCATTCAGGGCTTTGACGAAATCACAGATGGCGGGCTGCCGCGCGGACGAACGACTCTGGTGAAGGGCGGGGCCGGTTGTGGCAAGACCGTCTTTGCGCTTCAGTCGTTGGTCAACAACACGCTCCGTGAGAAAGAAGCCGGCATCTTCGTGGCCTTTGAGGAGAGCACGGAGCAGATCGTCGCCAATGCGGCCACCTTTGGATGGGATCTTCCCGGACTCTCAAAGAAGAAGCTGTTCTTCCTGGATGCACGCTTGTCTCCAGATGTTGTGAAGGCCGGTGAGTTCGACCTCGTGGGCATGCTCAATGTCCTGCACGCCAAGGCCCAGGAGATTCAGGCGACGCGCATCGTCTTTGACGGAATCGACGTGCTGCTTGGACTGCTGGACGACACAGTGGCCGAGCGACGCGAGATGTACCGCATCCGCGACTGGCTCGCCCGAACCGGAATGACAGGCATCATCACGCAAAAAGTGAACGGAAACGACGCGGATCACCGGTACGGTTTCTTGCAGTTCATGGTTGACTGCGTCGTTGTGCTCCGGCACCAGGTCGTCGATGGCTCGGCGTTCCGCAATCTTCGCGTCGTGAAGTACCGAGGGTCGGGCTTTTCCGCAGACGAGTTTCCGATCACGCTCACGACCGATGGCATGCAGCTCACCAATCGTGGACCAACCGAGCTGCAATACGAGGTCACCGATGAGCGCATTTCGTCGGGGCTTCCTCGCCTCGACAAGATGCTGAATGGCGGCTACCACCGCGGCAGCAATGTCCTCATCTCGGGAGCGCCGGGAACGGCGAAGTCGACGTTGGCGGGGCTGTTCGCCGCCGGCGCCTGCGAGCGCGGCGAGCGCACACTCTACGTGAGTTTCGATGAAGGCGCAGCGCAGATCGTGCGAAATCTCAAATCGGTCGGCATCCGATTCGCCCCGCACCTGAAGTCCGGACTGCTCAAGATGTATTCGACGCGCACGCGGGGGCCAAATGTCGAGGACCAGTTTGGCGAACTGCGGGCTCGGGTGCGCGAGCATCGTCCCCGGTGCCTGGTGATCGATCCGCTCTCGGCGCTCTCGACGAAGCTCTCACACGTCGCCTCGGCCGAGGCGGCCCAGCAGTTCCTGGATTTTCTCAAGGGCGAAGGGATCACAGTGGTGAATACGTCCTTGATGGATGGGCTGAGTACGGACGAGGCGACAGCGACGGGAATTTCGACGATCGCCGATACCTGGATTCATGTCTCGTATGTCGTACAGGACGGCGAGCGCAATCGCGCGTTGACGATCGTGAAGTCGCGCGGCACCGGACACTCGAACCAGGTGCGAGAGTTGACGCTCTCCAACGAAGGCGTCACGCTCACCGACGTCTTCATCGCGCAGGGGAAAGTGCTGATGGGAGTGGCCCGCTGGGAGTGGGAACAGGAGCAACAGGCAGGGGCAAAGCGCACCCAGGTTGCCGCTGTGCTCAAGCGGCTTCAGTTGCAACTCTCGCAAGCCGAGGCAGCCGCCAGGCTTCAGGTGGTTCAGGTGGAGATGGAGGCGCGGAGCGCCGAGATCGAAGTGCTGGCAGACGCCACTGGTTCAGCGTCCAAGCTTGTGAGAACGGACCGAGCCGTGCTCCGCAAGATGCGCCACGCCGATGAAGAGGACCGCGTCTCAGACGGAACGTCCCCGATGGTCGTGGCGCCGAAGCACGTCGAGTCTGGAAACGGTGGGCCAAAGAATATCGTCGGGGAAAACGGTGTCGCGAAGGTTGCCGCTGTCAGACCAGCTGCGGCGAAACGGCGTGTTGCACGCAGCGGCGAGCACGAGACGGTCTAGAATGGCCCAAAACAAGGCAAGAACACGTGGGCTGAGGTTACGGCTCTATGTCGCGGGAAACGCACCGAACTCGCTCAGCGCGATCGCCAATGCCAGGGCCATCTGCGACGAGCATTTCGATGCCACCTGTGAGCTCGAAATCGTGGACCTGCTGCAGCATCCAGGGCGCGCCCTGGAGGACGGAATCATCGTGACGCCGACGCTTCTCAAACTGATGCCCTTGCCCGTTCACCGGGTCATCGGGAACCTCAGCGACACGAGGCAGCTGCTCCTGGCGTTGGGGGAGCAATGACCGTCACCAGGGATTCACACACGCAGAACCTGGCTCGACGACTATCCGAGGCCGAAGCGACCATCGAGGCGTTGCTCTCCGGCCAGATCGACGCAGTGGTCGATTCCAAAACCAAGACGCCCGTATTGCTCGCGAAAGCCCAGGACGCCCTGCGCGAGAGCGAAGAGCGATACCGCCTGATCGTCGAGGCAACGACCGATGGCATCATCAAGCTCAATGTCGGCGCGCAGATCGTGTTCGCCAATGGGCGGTTCGCCGAGATGCTCGGCCACGATCCGCTCGACTTGATTGGCACGAGCATATTCGCGTTCATGAACGCGGCGTCCAAGGAGGTCGCAACTGATCTGTTCAAGGCGCGATCCCGGGGGACGACCGACGCCGTTGACACCACCCTTCACCATAAGAATGGAACCGATATCTCGGTGAACATGACGGGCACGCCGCTGCTCGACGGCGCAGGGCTGCACGTCGGAAGCCTGGCCGTCGTTCGCGATGTCACCGAACAGAAAAAACTCCAATCGCAGTTAATGGTCAGCGATCGCATGGCATCCGTGGGCACGCTGGCCGCGGGGGTCGCCCACGAAATCAACAACCCGCTGGCGGCAGTCATCGCGAATCTCGATTACATCGCCGAGAGCATGACGCGCAGGGTTGGCGCTGACACCACCGGATTGAGCCCCGCACGGGCCGCGAGGTTTCTGCAGGAGATCCAAGGGCCACTCGACGACGCCCGCGACGGAGCTCAGCGCGTGCGAATCATCGTGAGAGATCTCAAGATATTCTCGCGCACACCGACGGACGAAGCGACCGGGCCGGTGGACGTGCGGGCCACCATGGAATCGTCGCTGGTAATGGCGTGGAACGAAATTCGGCATCGCGCGCGCCTGGTCAAGCAGTATGGGAACATTCCGGGAGTCGAGGCGAACGAAGCGCGCTTGGGTCAGGTGTTCCTCAACTTGATCGTCAACGCCGCGCAGGCGCTCCAGGAGGGCCGCGCCGAAGACAATGAGATTCGCATCACCACCTGGCTCGAGGGTGAGCGCGTCTTCATCGAAGTGCGCGACTCTGGCCCCGGAATCCCACCCGAAATCATCGGCAGGATCTTCGATGCGTTCTTCACGACCAAGGCCGTTGGTGCCGGCACCGGACTGGGTCTCGCCATTTCTCAGCGCATCGTCACCGATATGGGCGGCGCGCTGACGGTCGAGAGCGAAGTGGGCAAGGGCACGACGTTTAGGGTCGCCCTTCCCGTCGCTCGAGCGGAGGGCCGCGAGATTGCGGTGACGGCCGAGCCGTGCGATGTGGGCGGCCGAAGCGGCCGGATATTGGTGGTCGACGACGAAAAGCTGGTGGTGAACGTCGTCCGGCGCGTTCTGTCCAAGGATCACGAGGTCGTGGCGACGATGTCCGCGAAGGAAGCGCTGGCACTATGTGTTGCCGGCGAGTCCTTCGATCTCATCCTCTGCGACTTGATGATGCCGGACATGACCGGGATGGATCTCTATCGCGAGCTCTCACGTGTGGCACCGGAGCAAGCGAACAGGATGATCTTTCTCACCGGTGGTGCCTTTACGCCCACGGCGCGGCAGTTTCTCGCCGAAACGCCCAAGGAACACATCGAGAAGCCGTTCGACGTCGCCAATCTTCGAGCCATCGTCCGACGCTATCTGCGGTAGCGGTGCGCGATCGCACTAGCGACGCGCATCACCCACCAGGACGCCTCGGCGGTAGCAGGTCGATTTCCTTCAATCGCTCCAGCTCCAGCCGCAACGCCCCGATCTCGGTCAGCAGCGCCAACCGGTCCTGCGCGGCGGCGCGATGCCGCGTTGTGGGAAAGCGAACCAGCAGCATCTGAAGCACATCCGCCGCGCGCTCGGGATCGTACGTCACCCGGTCCGGCGTACCGAACAGCACACCGGCGCCGTAGAGCGCATCGGCGTCGTCCATCAGCGATGCGTCCGTCGAGAACGCGTCAGCTGCCGCCGTCCACTGGCGCGCCGCCAGATGCCGATGGAAAGGCGCCGTTGCGCAGCCACTGACTACTGCGACTGCTGCCAGCAGGAACGCCCATCGCGCGATTGCGGGGCCGGTCATGCCGCCACTCCGGTCACGTCTGCCAGCTCCGTGCGCGTCGCACTCCAGCGACCTTGCGTCTCCAGCGGCAACGTCACTTCGAACACAGCGCCTCCACCCGGGTTGTCCAGAACGCGGATTCGACCCCGGTGCGCGTCCACGACGCCCTGGCAGATCGCGAGCCCCAGGCCTACGCCCCCGGTTCTGGCCGAGCGGGCCGATGCGGTCTGATAGAACCGGTCGAAGATGCGGGCTTTCTCCGCATCGGGGACGCCCGGCCCATGGTCCGCGACGGCCAGTATCAACGCCCCGGCACTTTCCGAAACAGTTACTACGATCACGCCATCCGGCGGCGAGAACTTCACCGCGTTCTCCACCAGGTTGTCGAGCAGGCGCTCCAGTGCGTACTCGTCGCAGTCGTACATCAACGACCGCCCGGGATCACACAGCGTCGCCGAGCGTGCAGCGCTGCGTGCAACGCCGCCAGCTACGCGCGGTGCGTTGGCGCGTTCCACGACATCGCGCGCCAGCTGCGTGACATCAACACGAGCACGCGCCACCGAGCGCCGCGACTCCAGGCGGGAAAGGTCCAGCAACTTGCCTACCATGGACGAAAGTCTGTGGCCACTCTCGCGATTGAGTGAAAGCAGGTGACGCTGCCGCTCGTTCAACGGGCCCGCCAACCCATCGAGCAGTGCCAGGCAGGTCTCCTGCATCGACGACAGCGGCGTCTTGAGGTCGTGCGACACGTGCGAGACGAAGTCTCGCTTCATCTCATCCAGATGCGCGAGCTGTGTGGCCATCGCATCGAAGTCACGAGCGAGCGCCCCAAACTCGTCGCCCGGAGGAAGTG
>JANNJV010000130.1:0-4020 GCA_031395945.1 Gemmatimonadota bacterium
TCGAGAGCTACCCGCTGATCACCCATTTCCAGTCATCCGGCTTCGCCGCGCCGAACGCGCCGTCCAGCTGGACGAGCGCCGGCGCAGGTACCCGCCTCGATTACCGCGTCACTCGGCACTTATCCGCGACGATCGACATGACGTCCTCGCTCTTCGGCGGACCTGCGCGGACCCAAACCCTGGAGCTCGGCACACGGCTGCGCCCCGAACGCTCCGATCGCAGAGTGTACCCGTTCGTGGACTTTCGTTTCGGCTACATGTTGGCCTATAACAACTATTTCCAGCCGTTCGACCTCGTTGACCCGTACGGGACATCAACGCCGGGACCGGGTTCGAGGTATAGCGACGGCGTGGGAGGAATTGGCGGCGTAGGCCTGGAGTACGCGCTCACGCGAACGCTTTCGCTGACAACTGCCGGATCGGTGATGCGCGCTCGCATGACTACCCGCTCCTTTCAGGGTGCGAATCCCTCGAGCGACTCCTACAGAATGACGTCGTACCGGTACATGCTCGGCCTCAGGTGGAACCCCGTGCGTTTCCTTCGGCCCACCAATACGGAGCTGTCGGCGGCGCCAGCGCTTTAAGGCGTCTAGCGGCCACTCACCGCGCGCCACCACGCATTGACCGGGCGCGCGGTCGCAGGTTCCACCGATTCGCCAGGCCGTGGCATCACGAGTGTGCCCGCCGGTGCCGCGGCCACCACGCGCTCAGCGGGTTCGTCCCACGCGTGAAAGGCCAGGTTGAACGTCCCCCAGTGAATGGGCAGCAGTACCCTTCCCTGTAGCTTCGCGTGGGCATCCACAGCCTGCTCCGGCGTGAGATGGATGTCAGGCCAGGTCTCGCCGTACGCGCCGATCTTGATGAGCGTGAGATCGAACGGACCATGTCGCGCACCGATGTCCGCGAAACCCGGAAACGGACCTGTGTCCCCGCTGTGGAACACGCGATGCCGGGGCCCCGACACCGACCACGACGCCCAGAGCGTGTGATTGCGATCCTTGAGGCCACGTCCCGAAAAGTGGCGCGCGGGGGTAGCGGTGATCGTGAGTGGACCCACCGTGGTAGACTCCGCCCAATCGAGCTCCGTGATTCGCGCGGCGGGCACGCCCCAACGCTCCAGGTGCGCACCCACCCCTAGTGGTACCACAAAGCGCGCGCGCGATTGCGCCGCGGTGCGCGCCAGCGCGCGGACCACGCCGCGGTCCAGGTGGTCGTAGTGGTCGTGCGACGCCAGGATGGCATCGAGCGGAGGCAGATCCTCCAGCGCGAGCGGCGGCGCGTGAAATCGCCGGGGCCCGATGAGTGAGGACGGCGAGACTCGTCGCGCCCACACCGGATCCATCAGGATGCGCGCGCCGTCGATTTCCACGAGCACCGTGGAGTGGCCCAACCAAGTCGCGCGCAATCCGGAGGCGGGCGGCTGCGCGAAATCTGCGCGCGTGCGGACGACGATGGGGATTGGTCCGGGCGGAACACGTTGCTCGCGCCCCCGAAGCCACCGGCGCAGGGTCTCGCGCGTGCTGCCGTCGACGCCAAGGCTCGTGACGTCCGGATTCCTGAACGCACCATCGAGGTAGTTGGGCGAGCGCTGGATGCGAGCGAGGCGCTCACCCTTGGGCGCGGCGCCGAACGCGTCAAGCCACTCGGTGGAACCGAGCAGCACGATGACGAGCACGACGACGACAGCTACAAGGGCAAGCAACACGCGGCCCAACCAGGATTTGGGAAAACGCGGCATGGCGCCAATCTAGACGGGGCGGATGACGCGACACGGATTGCCCGCGGCGAGGACGCCTTCCGGGACGTCGCGCGTCACCACGCTTCCGGCGCCGATCACCGAGCGAGCGCCTATCCGTACGCCCGGCAGGATGAGCGCTCCACCGCCCACCCAGACGTCGGCGCCGATGTCGATGGGACGGCCGTACTCCTCTTTCCGACGTAGAATTGCGTCCAGCGGGTGGAGCGGCGTGAGGATCTGCACGCCGGGCCCGAACTGCGTGAAGTCCCCTATCCGCACCGGACAGACATCCAGCACGATGCAGTTGAAGTTGAAAAACACGCGCTCGCCGAGGTGAATGTTCGTGCCGTAATCGCAGTAGAACGGCGGCTGCAGCAAAACCGTGTCGCCGCCGCTGCCGAACAGCTCGCGCGCCAGCCGCCGACGCTCCACATCGTTCGCCTCGCCCGTGGCGTTGATGAACCGGCAGCGATCCCGCGCGGCAATCCGAGCAGCCACGAGCGCCGGGTCCAGCGCATCGTACATCTCGCCCGCCAACATTTTTTCGCGGTTGGTTCGCATTGATCTCGTAGGCTGGGGCCTTCCCGCGACAACAGCTCGCGCGTCAAGCCGGCGCGTCCTGAAGCCGGCCCTGCTTGAACATGTCGAACCACAACTGCTCGTCAGATGCGCTGAACACGGCAAGTTCCCGGGTCAAACACCAACACGTGTACTGCGCGTCCGTCCATAGGAGTCGCCGCCCTCACCGCGCTGCGACCGCGCCGCGATACGCGCTCGGCGCCTTGCCCGTCCAACGGCGAAATGCCCGGTGAAACGCGCTGGGCTCCGAGAACCCCAGCAGAAAGCCCACCTGACCGGCCGACGTGGCGGGGTTCGCGAGATGCCTGATGGCGAGATCGCGTCGCACCTGGTCCAGGAGCTTCTGGAACGAGGTGCCGTCGTTTCGCAGCGCGCGCTGGAGGTTGCGGTCGCTCATCGCCAGCTCGCGCGCGATCTCGCTGAGCGGCGGCACAGCGCCCTTGAGGCCCTTCGCGAGCACCTGCGCCACCTGCTGCGATTTCGATCCCGCGCTGTCCATTGTCGCCAGCACCGCGTCCGCGTGCTGCTCGAACGCGCGCAGCAGTGTGGGATTCGCTGACTTCACGAGTTCATGGAGATGCGCGCTCGGAACGGTGAAGCGATCCTCGGACGCGCCAAACTTGACGCGCGCTCCGAACACGCGGACGTACTCTCTCCTTTCATTCGCCGCGGGAGCACGGCGACGAAACCACACCTCGGTAGGCACGAGCGGCTTTGCCGTGAGCTTGCGTAGCTCTCGCGCCAGACCAACCCAAACGGTGTCGATCGCCTGATCCGGGCTGCGGGCGAGATAGTTGTCCATCGTCTCGACGAAGGTGCAGCGACAGTAGGCCACCGTGCTCCCCCGCACGACGTCGATACGCATGCCGTCGTTCAGCAGCGGCGCATACCGCGAAAGTCGATCGAGCACGTCGCCGATCGTCCGGCAACTGAGCACGACATAGCCAAGGATGTCGAGCGCACCGGGACTGTACGCTTCAGCCATGTGGAGGCCCACCAGCGGGTCGCCCGTCCGCTGGACAGCCAGGCCCCAGAGCCGCTCGACTTGTCTGCCCGGCACGCGCTCGTCCGGCCCCGCCGGGAAATGGAGATCGATGCCGCTGTCGCGAGCCGCCGCTGCCGCGGGCACGCCATGTTGCTCGAGATACTGAAGCATGTCCGCGACGACCGCCGCGGCAACCGATGTCTCTTTCAGCAGAGTCTCCGGGGACAGGCGCCTTCGGTCATGAACTTGGCGCCCAGGGTCAACGTGCGCCAGAACGATGACCGGTACACTCATTCAACTTCAACTCGAGAGACTTCCAATGCGTGATCTTCTCCTCACTGCCCTGCTCGCAGCGCTCGCGCTGCCCACTGAAGTATCGGCTCAACAGCATGAACGCCGTGAGCAAGGACTGTACTTCACCGTGTTTCGGTCCCCCGCGACAGGCGTCGAATTCCGTGCGGGGCATGCCGCGGCGTACGTCGGCTACTACCCCACCATCCTCGGTCGCGACGGCAAGCGCAGCAACGTCAACTTCATCCGAGCGGGTGCGACATATTACGCCAGGGCACATGGCGCCAGTCCATATATCAGCCCGTCGCTATTATGGAGCCTGGACCGCAAGTGGCGGAGTGGGGCGCTCCATGCCGCCGAACGCATCGCCCTGATCGGCGAAAACGGCGCCGGGAAAACTACGCTCGTAAAACTTCTGGCCCGCCTC
>JANNJV010000173.1:0-3557 GCA_031395945.1 Gemmatimonadota bacterium
GAGCGGAGCGAGCGACCGAGGAGCGCAGCGTAGTCCGCGGCAGGGACCTCCCCGTGCGATAGCCCCGCAAGGGAGCGCAGCGTGGTCCGCTAAGGAGACGCCGCGGACCGCGCGTCGTGGGACTCGAGGCCGGTGCGGTCATCGCGGGGCCAGACGCTTGGGTTCCTCGCCGATGAGATCGATCATCAGATCGGCCAGCCGGTCGGCGACAGCACTCAGCGATTTCTCACGGCGCTTTACAGCGTAGTAGAAGCTCGTGCGCGCCGTGAGGTACACCAGCGACAGCCAGGTGGGCACGATGACAGCCGCCGCGATGCCGGGCAGGTGCAGCGCGCCGAACATGACTCCCAGCATCGGACCCATGCCGCCACCCCCCATGCCGCCGCCGATGCCGCCGAAGATTCCTCCGATCAGGTTGTTGAGGTTCTCCTGGACCAGGATGCGTGTCTTGCCGGGCCGCACCGACACGACGATCTCGACGTTGCGCATTCCGGACTGTCCCTTGTTCAGCGTCCACGAGAACGATCGGCCCAGCTGGCTCACCTGGCCCAGCTCCTTCATCTGGCGACGGATCTCGTCCACGACCTCCGAGTAGTCCCGCTCATCCAGCTCGCCGTTCACCACGCGCTCGTACAAAAGGCGCGTGGGGCCGCCGATGAAAACATTGTTGGTCGGTTTCTCGAGCGGCGATTCGCGCGAGTGGGTTCGGGGAGACAGCGCACTCGCGGCGGAGCGTACGTACATGGGGTCGATGCCCACCTCACGCGCGATCTGTTCGACGCCGCCGATGGTCATGGACCCCGCGCTCGAGGGTGCGGCACCCTCGATTTCCGCGGCGCGGTTCACGATGGCCTCTACTTCGTCGGGCCGGTACTGTCGCCGGCCGGCTTTTGCCGTCCCTTTGAGCTCTTCAAGGAACGCAGCGGGTGTAACGGTGCGCTGATCGGGACGCAGTGCCAGCGCACGCACCAACGCGGCTTCCACGATCGCCCCGCACGCGGACAGACGCGGCCGGTGTGTCGACGTCGCGTCCAGGAACCGGCCCGCGCGATGCGAATCTTCCGTCACCCAGCGCCCGGGAATCTCTCCCACGATCATCTCATAGACGAGGATCGCCAGGC
The DNA here is from genome assembly GCA_031395945.1 of Gemmatimonadota bacterium. Taxonomy (GTDB): domain Bacteria; phylum Gemmatimonadota; class Gemmatimonadetes; order Gemmatimonadales; family Gemmatimonadaceae; genus DASPMP01. Next base: position 1,122 of record JANNJV010000173.1, read on the forward strand.
TGTAGACGTCGGTGCGGCTGTCCACGTCGGCGAAGCCGGCCGCTTGCTCGGGACTCATGTATCCCGGCGTTCCGAGCGAGATGCCTGTCCGCGTGAGCTGCGCGCCGCTGGTCGCCGAGCTGACGGCCTTCGCGATGCCGAAGTCGGCGACGATGGGATGGGCGCGCGCAAAGAGCACGTTCTCGGGCTTGATATCGCGGTGCAGGACACCCTGCTGATGCGCGTAGCCCAGCGCGTCGGCGATGGGTTCCGCGATCGCGATGGCCCGGTCCGCCGCCATTGCCTTGTCACGGCCCAGCCGGTCGCGCAGGCTGCCGCCGTCGATGTACGGCATGACGTAGTAGATGAACCCACCAGCCTCGCCGGAATCGTGGAGCGAGAGGATGTGGGGGTGCACCATCCGCGCGACGATCTGGATTTCCTTGAGAAAGCGATCGGCCCCGATGGTGGCCGCGATGTCCGGCCGCATGACCTTGAGCGCCACCTCCCGCTGATGTTTCCGGTCGTAGGCCATGTAGACAGTGGCCATGCCCCCGCGCCCGAGCACATCGCGAAGGTCGTAGCGCTCACCCAGGGCAAGCGCGAGATCGGCGGGAACGGCTTCGGCCACGGCACGAATATACGGACGTGCTCGTCTGTGGGCTCGCAAACTTGTCGAGCACGCTTTCTGCCATCAGTTTTGAGCGTGCCGTCCGACAACCGTTTCTCGCCCGCTGCGGTGCAAAAGGGCACTCGGCGGATGCCGCTCCAGGTCAAGCTCCCGTTGCTGATGTCGGCGATCGTCGCAGGTGTGCTGACGGTTGCACTGATCGCGACGTACACCACGCTGCGTACCACCGCCGTCGATCGTGCCACCGATCGCGCCAGGCGCGCGACGCGTCAGATCGCCACCGTCGCGGCGGCAGGCATGGTAACGCAGCACACGCGCTATCTCGCGGTGGCAAATGACAGCGCGGTTCGCCGAGCACTGCGCGGAGACAACGTCGACGCGCGCACCGCGCTCGCGCGCCTGTCGCTGCCCACGGACTCGGGCATGCCCGTCGAGCTGTGGAGCGCCGACGGCCGGCGCGTGTCCTACGTGGGCGACGACATCCGATCCACGGCGAGCATTCCGGCCGGCACGCCGGAGCTGCCGCAGAGCATCGCTCGCACCTTCGATGCGGTGACGGGCAAGCGAGCCGACTCCCTGCGCATCGGTCCCCTGTACGGCGACGGCGAGCGCATCCATTTCTGGCTCGTCATGCCGGTCCGCGATCGGGACCGACTGCTGGGCTACATCGCGCATCAGCGACGCATCGCGCAAAGCGCCTCAACCGTGCAGACGCTGCGCGAGCTCGCGGGCGATTCGGTATCGCTCTACTATCGCAACACAGACGGAAGTTTCTGGGCGACCGCCGGCGGTGTGCCGATGTCGTCGTTCGTCGACGTGGACACGAGCAAAGAAACAGCGTTCACGCCCGAAGGAGACCGGGTTCTCGTTCACGAAGAGCGCATCGGGTCCAGTCCACTGGTCATCGGCATGAGCATTCCGGAACGCGCGGTGCTGGTGCGTGCCAGCCGACCGCTCAGGACGATCGTGATGCTGAGCGCGGTGCTGTTGCTCATTGGCGTCATTGCGTCATGGAGCATTGGCAGGCGTCTCGCCCGGCCACTGATTGATATGACCCGTGCCGCGGAGTTGCTGGCGACCGGTGACTACGCGGTGCGCGTCCCGGTGAAGGGGGACGCGGAGGTGCGCCGGCTGGCCCAGAGCTTCAACCACATGGCCGCCGAGATCGGCTCGGCCAGACGCGCGCTGGAGAAGCAGACGCGGGAAGCCGAGGCCGCGAACAACGCCAAGTCGGAATTTCTCACGACCATGAGCCACGAGCTGCGGACGCCGCTCAACGCCATTGGCGGCTACGTGGACCTGCTGGACATGGAGCTGCGTGGGCCGCTGACGCCCCCGCAGAAACGCGATCTGGAGCGCATCAAGACCAGCCAGCAGCATCTCCTGGGATTGATCAGCGGGGTGCTCGATCTCGCCCGCGTCGAGGCGGGCAAGGTGGCCTACGACCTGGTCAACGTCATGGTCGATCCGTTACTGGCCGGCATCGATGCGCTCATCGAACCGCAGGTGGCGGCGAAGTCGGTGTCGTTGACCTACATACCGTGCGCGCCCGACCTCGCGGTGGTGGCCGACCGCGAGAAGCTGCGGCAGATCCTTCTCAACGTGTTGTCGAACGCCATCCGACACACTCCGCCTGGCGGGCGCGTGACGATGACCGCCGAGCCGTTGGGTGGTCGCGTACAGATCCTGGTGGAGGATACCGGCCCGGGTATTCCGGCGGACAAACGCGACGAGATCTTCGAGCCATTCGTGCAGCTGGACCGGTCGCTGGCGCAGCCTGGCGAAGGTCTGGGGCTCGGGTTGGCCATCAGCCGTGATCTCGCGCG
>JANNJV010000206.1:0-1609 GCA_031395945.1 Gemmatimonadota bacterium
CGACGATGCCGATGAGCAGTGAAACGCCAATGGCGAACGCGAAAACGCGGGCATCGGGGGACAGCTCGAACGCGAACTCCAGCTCTGCGGGCACGCGCAGACGCTCCAGCGCGGCGGTTGCGCCGAAGGCCAACGCCATGCCGCCCGCCGCGCCGAGGGTGAAGAGCACCAGGATTTCCGTGAGGAGCTGTCGGATGCGCCGTCCGCGCGCGGCGCCGAGCGCGGCACGCACCGCCATCTCCCTGCGCCGTGTGATGGCGCGAGCGGAGAGCATGGACGCGACGTTGACGCTGGCGATGAGCAGCACGAGCGTGGCCGCGGTGAGCAGAATGCCGAGGAACTGCGCCAGCGGGCCCGTGGCGTCCGGCGGAAGTCCTGTCAGCTGTGAGAATCGCACGTCTGCGTACTTGTTCATCCACGCTGGCTCGGCGCCGCTGCCCTCGAGGGCAGCCGCCAACGTTGACAGCTCACGATTGGCCGCTTCGGGCGTGATATTCGGCTTGAGACGCGCGGCCAGTCGCAGATTGATGTCATCCGGGCTGCTGAGAGGCGCTCGTTGCGGGAAGAGCGATTGTCGCATGCGCAGCGGCAGCCACGCGTCGGTCTGAATCGGCGCGTCCACGCCCTGAAATTCCCGGGGTGCCACACCCACGAGCGTGAACCGCCGGCCGTTGACCCAGAGTTGGCTGCCCACGGCGCCGCTGTCAGCGCCCAGGCGCAAGCGCCAGAACTCCTCCGAAACGACGATGACCGGGTGCGTGCCTTCGGTGCGGTCCTCCTCGGGGAGGAAGAAACGGCCCAGCGCCGGCCGCACGCGGAGCACCGAGAAGAAGTTGCCGCTGACGAAGTTGCCGTACGTCGCGGTGCCCATCTCGGCGCCATTGGCGCGGAGCGAGAGCGACGTCTTGCCCCAGGTGGCGAGGCCATCGAGCGATCGCGCGCGCGCGCCGAGGTACTCGTAGAACGGATACGACGCGGAGATGCCGTCCTTCGTCCCAGGTTCCTTGCGCTCCAGGCGAAAGAGGCGCGTGGCGTCGTCCGCGGCGGGGAGCGGACGCAGCACCATGGCATTCATGGCACTGAAGATCGTGGCCACCGCGCCGCTACCGATGGAGATGCAGGCGACAGCGACGAACGTGAAAAGGGGTGCCTTGCGCAGCATCCGGCCGGCGAAGTGGAGATCGCTTCTCAGGGAGTCGAGCATGTGTTCACCGGCGTGGGTGGAGGGCTCGTGCATGGCGTCGCGGTGTTCGCGCAGCGCGGTCCAGAGGAGGGGGACGGTCGTGCGGATCCACAGGGTGGCGACACCGAGAACGCCAGAGCGGTCGTGCGCGTAGCGGAGCTGGTCGCGGAACGTCTCGGACATCTCGTCGCCGAATCGCGCGCGGAACTCGCTGGGGAAGAGCGCGAGCAGCCGGCGAAACATCTTTTCGGACCCACGGAGTTGCGTGCTCATGTCGCCAGACTGCGGACGAGCGTGCGAACCGCGGGAGACTTCATCAGCGCGTTCAGCCGGCGCACTTCCGCCGCGAGCACGCGTTGGCCAAGGGCGGTGAGCCTGTAGTAGCGACGTCGTTCGTCGGCGACGTCAGGAGCCGGTCGACGCCCG
>JANNJV010000218.1:0-2077 GCA_031395945.1 Gemmatimonadota bacterium
GCGGCGCCGCAGCGCGCGCAAAGCCCTTTCTGCCCAGATCGAGCGCGGTGATTACGAACCGCTCGCGGGCCGTCTCCCGCACATAGATCACGCGGAGGTATCTCCCACCGCGCGTTTGCCCAATGGCGACGCGGGCGCCCTCCTTCCCCGCACGATCCTCGATCGGTCGCCCTAGCACGTCTTCCACTTCGGCTTCCGTGACGCCATGACGATGGATATGCGGCTTGTTCGTTTCTGGATCGATAAAGTAGCGAATGTTCACGCGCGGACTTCAGTGGTGCGCGTGAAACTGGCCGACGCCTTCCCATGGCCATCACCATTCTACCTCTCACGACGCCACTATTACTCAGACTTGCGCGCCGCAGCGAACCATCGACCACGTCAGCGGTGTCCAATCCAGGCGGCATAGATGGTTGTTGACCGTCCCACAAGGAGGTGTTCGTGCGCACTATCCTGTTCGCGTCCATCGCACTCATGGCCGGATCCGCAAGCGTCGCCTCATCGCAGCAGGAGGCGGGCGTCGCTCAGGTTCGTCGGCTGGATTCGCTGTGGGCCCGCATGTATGCCAAGCACGACACCGCCCTCGCATTACAGTTGTACGCGGCTGACCTTGTTTTCACTTCGGCGAACGGGGCGCAGAAGACGCGTGCGCAGGAGCTGGACGACGTTCGCTCAAACCCCAACCTGACGATGGAGTATTTCCGGACGTCGCCCTCTCAGGTGACGGTCGGCGACTCGACAGCGACAGTCACGGGGATTGCCGAGTGGAAATTCGTCTGGGGTGGTCAGACGCGCGAAATGCGGCGCTCGTATGACATCACGTACGCTCGAGGCGGTCCGCTTGGGTGGCATATTCGAGCCGTCCGTATGGGCCAGCCGGCGCGCTAAGAGTTGAGCTGCGCGCAAAGGTGCTTTGGCGCGCTCGCTCACCTTCGGTTCCGTCTATGGGATGGTAGTGACCCGCGATGCAGAGAGCACGGTCTCGCCGTCCTGGGCGTTCGTGTTGCTCAACCCGAACCGCCGGTTGGTCGCCGTGACTGTCACTCTGAGCTCGCCAGCGGTGAGGGCATTGGCCAGCTGAAACCCGGGGACGCCGCTGAAGTCCGGCAGCGTCAACGACCACACGGCGGGCGTTTCGCCGAAGTACTCGCGCGTCGCGGTCAGGGTGGCACGGCTTGAGCGCCTCGAGGAGCTCTGCGACATCTCGATGGAGATCTCCGCACCGTACTCGGGTTGCGAGGGCACCTCCGCGCGTACGCGCCGGTACGGCGTTGTCGCCACCGTGGTGAAGGTCTCCGTTGCGAGCGGTGGTCCCAGCGCCAGCGAGAGGTCGCCGCCTTCACGGAAATAGTGCTGCACCGTCAGGCCGCCGGACGTCAGGTCGATGCGGTGGATGTCCCCGGGAATTCGCCGCTCAGCGGGGATGGAGTATACGACCGCCGCGCTCCGCGGCATCACGCCGTCGCCCGGAAAGCCCAGCGAGACCAGCCCCACCCCGTGCAGGTGGCCGTCGGTGACGTAGGCGCCATATGCGATCGCGCTCGCACCGGTGAACGACAGCGTGTTCACCTGGGGCGCGAACCCCTCGTTGGAATCGAAATCCACCACCGGCACGGGCGTACCGGTGGCATACGACCGATCGCGCCTGATGATGAACCGGTTTGCAGGTGCAAAGCCGGAATCATGGCGCGTTGCGACCAGAGTTCCCGGTCCCCCCTGCGTCAACACGGACCAGTGGGTGAACGCGGGCGATGGGAGGTAGTTGCTCTCGCCGCGAAAGTAGATGAACGTCATCTGCGAACCAGTCAGTCCCGCGACGGTGCCGCTGAGAGCTCCAACCCAGGGCGCGGGCCGGGCGCAGCCGAGCTTCGCGACCGCCTGCTCCGGCGTGAGATAGTCGACGGTGATCGACCATATGGACGAGGTCTTGCTGAAGAACGCGCGAGCGATTCCCAGCCGGCGGGTCGCCGCAAGGGTGTATACGCCGTTTCCCTGCCCCAGCACCCTCCACGGTGCGCCGTCGTTCTGGAACGCAATCCAGCGCTCGTCGCAGATGTCGAGCGTGATGAACTCGGTG
>JANNJV010000264.1:0-2975 GCA_031395945.1 Gemmatimonadota bacterium
GCTCCACGGCGCGCGCCACGGTGCGCTGTCCGGCGCCGTCCAGTTCGTCGGCGTCTCGCTGGGCCTGATCATCCGGGACGACAGGGGCATCACGCCCGTGAGCTGCAGCAGCCGCGCATACTCCTCCGCCGGCGCGCCTACCCACAGCCCCGGCGCCGTCCGAATTCCTGGCTGGGCCGCCAACGGCGCCGCACATGTCGCGGCGATAATGACCTTGAACATGACCTTTGGCGCCCGCATGCCGGAGTATAAGCGCACCCGTTCGCTTCCAGCCATTCGCTTAGCCACAGCCCACAGGCCCACAGCCCACGGCTTACGAACGCACCTCCAGAGTCGTCCTCCTAGACGCCCCCATGAGCCCCTCCCTACTCGCCTCCTACGCAGTCCAAGCCGTCGGCGCCCTCTTTACCGCCGTCCTCTTCGGATTCTTCTCGCGTACCTACCGCAAGCCGTTCCTGCTCCACTGGGCCCGGTCCTGGTCGGCCATGTGCGTCATGCTGGCTGGCGCAGCCCTGGGCTACGCTGTCGTCGAGTCGGGACCGCCCACCTCCTACACGCGCCTCAGCATCTCGCTGGTCACCGGCGTCGCCGCCTACATGCAGGTGGCCTGGCTGCTCCTTGGCTCTTTCGAGCTTGTCGCACCGGAGCGCGCCGCGCGCTTCCAACCCAGACGGGGCTGGCTCTTCGGGATCGCGGCCATCCTCGGCATCGCGTCGGTGGCGGCATTCGCCACGCACCTCGATCCGGTGGGCCCCCGCTTTTTCGTCCGCGTCGGGGTCCGAGCCGGCGTCACCGGTCTGGCCTTCCTGTTGTCCGCGGTCGCCGTCTGGTGGAAGCATCCCGGTGAATCGCGACGCAGCCTGGGGCGCTCGCTCGTGGGGTTCGCGTCGCTGCTCTACGGCGCTGCACAGCTTCACTTGCTCTGGACGTTGCTGTTCGCATCAGTCGTCGCCAACGGCCCGAACTACTCGCTCTACACCGGCTTCCTCGATTTCGTGCTCGTGTTCACCATCGGGCTCGGCGTCGTCATCTGGCTGCTCGAAGAGCAGCACCGAAAAGCCAGTTCAACGGCGTGGGAGGTGGCGCAGCTCGCGTTTCATGATCCGCTCACCGGACTGCCGAACCGCAAGTTGTTTCTCGACCACCTGACGCTGGCCATCGTCCAGTCGCGTCGCGATTCCGAGCAGCTCGCGGTCTTCTTCATGGACATCGATCGCTTCAAGGTCATCAACGATTCGCTGGGCCACGCCGCTGGTGACAAGGTGCTCCAGGCCGCGGCTGCCCGCGTGAAAGCGCTGATGCGCGAAGGCGACACCATCGCGCGGATGGGTGGCGACGAGTTCGTGGTCCTCACACCGGAGATTCACGGGGTGGAAGACGCGGTGCATATCGCCCAGAAAATCCGCGACGCCATTCGTGAGCCAATCCAGATAGAGGGACGCGAGATCTTCGTCACCGGCAGCATGGGCATTTCCATGTATCCCAACGACGGCGACGTCGCGGAGACGCTCTTGAAGAACGCGGACACCGCGATGTACCGCGCCAAGTCACAAGGCGCCGACATGTTCCAGCTTTACACGCCGGAGATGAACGCGCACGCCGCCGAGCAGTTGGCCCTGGAGAGCGCGCTGCGCCGCGCGGTGGAGACCAAGGAGTTCGAGCTCCACTACCAGCCCATTGTCCAGATTTCCGACAACAGCATCTGTGCGCTCGAGTCCATGCTCCGCTGGCGCCACCCGGTGTTGGGTCTCGTGCGCCCGGAGCAGTTTCTTCGCCTGGCCGAAACGAGTGGGCTCATCGTGCCTATCGGCGAATGGGCAATGAAGGTGGCGTGCGCGCAACTGGGCGAGTGGCGCAAGGCGGGATACCCGAATCTCCGCCTCGCCATCAATATCTCCGCGCGCCAGCTCAAGCAGATGGATTTCGTCGACAAAGTCCGCATCATCCTCGCCGAGACCGCGCTCCCCGCCAGCGCCATCGAGTTCGAGATCACCGAGATGAGCGCCACGCAGTCCGAGTCGGCCATCGTGGGCCGCCTTCGCGAGTTGCGCACCATGGGCATCCGCATCTCCATCGACGACTTCGGCACAGGCTTCTCCTCGGTGTCGGTGCTACGCGTCTTTCCCGTGGACGCCCTCAAGATCGACACGTCCTTCGTGCGCGACCTGGTGCTGGATCCCGACGACGCCGCGATCGCGGCGGCGGTGGTGGCGCTGGCGAAGTCCATGGGACTCACCGTCATCGCCGAGGGCGTGGAGAATCCCGCGCAGCTGGAGTTCCTGCGCGCGCAGGGGTGCGAGATGTGGCAGGGCTACCTGTGCTGCCCGCCCGTGCACAGCAGCGAAGTGCGCGCGGTGCTTGGCCGCCGCTCCGGCGGCACCTCTACTATGAAGCGCGTGCCCACCCCCAGCGACGTGGAGCGGGTCAAGAACTAGCTGCGCGACATGCCAGCCGCCTTGCCGGACTGGTGTACAGGTGGCAGAATCGGTAGTCCTCCGACGCAGGAGGCCAGCCAACAAGCCTTCCCTCCTGCCGCAGTACCGAGGTGTCTCATGCGCGTTGTCTATCTCGCCCTGGCGGGCTCCGCCGTCCTGCTTGCCGCCTGCTCGAGCACGGTGGATCAGCCCACTAGCCTGCAACCCGTCGCTGCCTCGGCATTCTCATCTGGCGTTCCCGACCTCGACGGTCTCCCCGATCTCATCGTCGACGAAAAGGCGACGCGGAATAACTGGTTGGTCCGCGTGGAGAAGCTGGCGCCAGACTTCTGCAGCGTCATCGAGGGCGGAGTCACTCCCGGAGAACGAACGCTGCTGCGCTTCACCGTCACCACACCCAACATCGGTGACGGCGATGTATTCGTCGGCAATCCCATCGACCACATGGACCCCAACGGCGACGGCAGCTACGCCGACTCCGACCAGCTGTTCGAGCTGTCTACCTGTCACGATCACTTCCACTTCTCGAACTACGCCACC
>JANNJV010000288.1:0-4788 GCA_031395945.1 Gemmatimonadota bacterium
CGCCCTCCGGCTTTCCATCCACAGTCTGTCGAGTCATCGCCGCGTACATGATGGTCATGGGGTTGGCCGTGTACCAGCTGGCGTTCGTCCCCGGCCAGTCGCTCCCGAACAGCAGCGGCACACCGGCGTCATGAAAGGTCTTGAACGCGTACGCCCACTTCGCGCGCGCGCCGATGCGCTCTTCCATCCAGCGCATGTCGTCGATGGCGTGGTACGGCTGCACCTCGGCGATGACGCCCAGCTTCTTGTAACGCTGCGCCACGGCCGCGTTCCGGATCACCTGCGAGTGGATGATGCGCCAGCGGCGCTCCTTCGGCCCGTTGGTCGCGAACACCTTCTCCATGATGGTCAGCACGCTGTCGATGGCGTGATCGCCGATGGCGTGCACGTTGGCCCACCAGCCGGCAGAATCCAGCCCGAAGAGCAGACGTTCCATGTTGCCCGCGGGCTCCATCCCTGATCCCGGGCCGTCGGTGGCCGCCGTATTGGTGCTGTCACGCCACTCGCCCTTCTTGCCAGAATGCAGTTGCGGCTCGTAGAAGCGCGCGGTGGAATTCCCCTGGATGCCGTCCACAAATCCCTTGAGGGCGCGGACGCGGATCCAGTCGTCACCAAAGCCTGGTGAGATTCCGGCATACGTCAGTTCGTTCCACTTGTCGAGAGTAGGCCGTGCGAAGACGCGCACCGTTAGCTCGCCGCGACGCTTCAGCTCCGTGTACACGGGCAGTTGCGTCGGCGGCGTGTTGTCGTGGATGGTGGTGACGCCAAGCTCCGCGAGGTGCTGCATGGCAGCGCGTGCTTCACGCAGCCGCTGGTCGAAGGTCTTTGGCGGTATGGCCCTGCGAACTCGAGCGAGCGCGGAGTCGGAGACGCGGCCGGTCGCTCGGCCATTTCGGCATTCCAGTCCTTGCACCGCACGCGCGCAGGCTAACCCGGCCCTCTCCAGCGCGATGCCGTTCGCGAGATACGCGGTTCGGTCCCACCGGTTCAGCAGCACCGGCGTCGTGCCACTCACCGAATCGATCATTGCGCGATCCGGCGTGAACCGCGCGGTCGGCTGCGCGTTCCGATCGCCGCCCGCGCTGTTCGCCGCCCAGTCTTCGTAGGCGCCCCAATCGCCACCGGTGAGCCACGCGCCAGGACTCATCCGCCGCACCGCGGCCTTCACCCGCGCGGTCAACAGGCTCTCGGTGCTCACATCCAGCAGGTTGGCGCCGATCAGCAGCGCGCCCGCCTGGGCAAAGTGCGTGTGGTCGTCGATGAAGCCCGGCGCCACCATCCCACCCGCCGCGTCGATGACGCGCGTTCGCGCAGTGCGATGCGCGTCGGCTCCCGTGTTGGCGCCTACATATAGAATGCGCTCGCCGCGAATCGCGATCGCCTCCGCCCTGAGCTTTGTGCTGTCGCCGGTCCAGATGCGAGCATTACGAATGATGACGTCGGCTTCCTGGCAACAGGCCGCGCTCGGAAACAGTAGTGCCGCCACGGCGAGGGCCGAAATGATCGCTGGTTTCATGCGGCAGATTTGCATCATATGGACGACCGACGGAAGAGCCGCTCCGTTGCACGTGCCGGGTCGGGCCGGCATTTTAGGCCGATGAGACAATCCCAACTTCGCCGCAGTGTCGGCGTTCTTCTGTTCGCGCCAGTCGCCGCATTCGCTCAGCGGCTCACCCCTGCCGAGACTGCCCGGATAGACAGCGCGGCCAACGCAGTCCTCACAAGCACCGGCGCGCCCAGCGCCGCCATCGCCGTCGTGCGCGGTGGCGAGATCGTGTACGAGCGCGCGTACGGTAACGCCCGAGTCGACCCCGCCGTTGCCGCGACGCCGGCGATGCGGTACAGCATCGGCTCGGTGAGCAAGCAGTTCACCGTGGCGGCCGTATTGATGCTGGCCGAGGAAGGGCGACTGTCGCTGGACGACCGGGTGGCGAGGTGGTTCCCGGGGCTCACTCGCGCGAACGACATCAATATCCGGCAGCTGCTTTCGATGACTTCCGGGTACCAGGATTACTGGCCGCAGGACTACGTCTTCACCGACATGCAGCGCGCCGCAGGCAGCGACGAAATCATCCGACGCTGGGCGCAAAAGGCGCTCGACTTCGAGCCCGGCTCGAAGTGGCAGTACAGCAACACGAACTACGTCATCGCCGCGATGATCGTGGAGAAGGTGACAGGCGCGCCGTTCATGGACTTGCTTCGGCGGCGGATCTTCGCGCCGCTGGGCATGACGAGTGTCGCTGACTTCAACGCGGGTCCGCTGGGCGCCAGCGACGCCGCCCCATTTTTGCGTAATGCAGTGGGACCGCTGCGCCCCGCCCCGAAGGAAGGCACAGGGTGGTTGTTCGGCGCCGGGCAGCTCGCGATGACAGCGCACGATCTCGCGCTCTGGAACATCTCGATGATCAACGGCACGGTGCTGAAGCCGGCGTCGTACCGGACGATGCAGACGGACGTGCTGCTCAGTAGCGGCCTGCCCACGCGTTATGGGCTCGGCGTGAACGTGAGCTCGGTGAATGGACGGCGACGTATCTCGCATGGCGGCGCGGTCTCTGGCTACACCACCACGAACGAGGTGTATCCCGAGGACAAGGCGGCGATCACCGTGTTCACCAACATTTATCCGGGCGCCGCCGGCGCATCTGCGCAGATCGCGGGACGTATCGCGAATGTGCTGTTTACTCCCGCCGTGGCGACTGCGTCCGCGTCCACCACGGAACAGGCGCGGCGCATCTTCGACGGTCTGCGACAGGGAGCCATCGACCGAACGCAATTCACCGCCGACGCGAACGCATACTTCACCGACCAGGTCATCGCCGACTACGCCGCCAGCCTCGGTCCGCTGGGCGCGCCCACGGAGTTCACCGCCGGTGGCGAATCGCTGCGCGGCGGGATGACGATTCGCTCATACCGCATTCGCGCTGGCGGCATGGTCCTGGACCTGACGACGATGATTCTGCCAGACGGCAAGATCGATCAGTACATCGTCGCGCGTGCCGGCTGAAACTCAGCACCCTATGCATTCACGACAAAGGTGCACAGGATCAACCGATAACCCCGGATCACACCAATTAAATCTTCGGTAATCGGGGTGATTCGCTCTTCTCGATTGATCCTCTGACACCTTTGTCGTCAATGCCTGTTCCATTCAACGCGGATGGCTAGACGCTACCGTTGGCCGTGGCCATACGACAGGTTTGTGGAATGTTACCTCCTTACGTCTCACCGATTCGGTTCCTGCTGCTAACGTCGCTCGCTGCGTGTGCGTCGGCGCAGACGCCACCGCCGGCCGCTACGCCAGCGTCGCCACCGCCGACAACTAGCGCTGCGCCCGTCTTCGCCAACGGTATGGCGCAGGTGGTTCCCGCCTTTCAGGACACGTCGCGCTGGATTCGCTACAACCTCTGGGTCGAGACCGACGTCGATACCGACCGGGACGGCCGGAATGACCGCGTCCATGTCGACGTGACGCGCCAGGCGCAGACCGACAGCGGGCTTAAGGTCCCGGTGATTTATGCATCGAGCCCCTACTTCGCCGGGGTCGCGCGAACGTTCGCGTTCTGGGACGTGAAACAGGAACTTGGTGCAGAGTCGCCAACGCGCGGGGCGATGTCCGGCGCGATCTATCAGGCCGATCGCACGCGGATCTCGAACTCGCTGGTGAACACCTGGGTGCCTCGAGGGTTCGCCGTCGTGCACTCCGAGGCCACGGGAACCGGTCGGTCGCAAGGATGCCCGACGATTGGCGACTACCCCGAGCGCGCGCCGATGAAGTCTGTCATCGACTGGCTCAACGGCCGCGCAAAGGGATTCACCACGCTCACCGGCCAGGAGGAAGTGAAGGCAACCTCGTGGTCCACCGGCAAAGTGGGGATGATCGGCACTTCATATGAAGGGACGCTCCCGTTGGCCGCCGCGACGACGGGCGTTCAAGGGCTCGAGGTGGTGATCCCCGTTTCGCCCAACACGTCGTACTACCACTACTACCGCGCCAACGGTCTGGTACGGTCGCCGGGCGGCTATCTGGGCGAAGACGTGGACGTGTTGTACGACTTCATTGCCAGTGGCGATACCGCGGGCGGCGCGCGCGCACATTGTGACCGGCTTTGGAAGAACGGTGTCTTCGCCGGGCGGAAGGGGCAGGATCGCGCGACTGGGGACTATAACGACTTCTGGGCCGGCCGCGATCTGATCCCCTATATCAAGAACATCAAGGCGGCGGTGCTGCTGGCGCACGGGCTCAACGACTGGAACGTCATGCCCGCGCACAGCGTGCGAATATATGAAGAGATGAAGGCGCGTGGCCTGCCGGTGTCGATGTTCCTGCACCTGGGCGGCCACGGTGGTAATCCGCCCGCCGACGTAGTGAACCGCTGGTTCAGCCATTACCTGTACGGCGTCGACAATGGCGTGCAAAACCAACCGCCGGTGTGGATCGTGGAGACTGCGTCGGCGCCTCGGACGCCAGGCACGCCACCAGCCCCGCCGCCAGCGCCCAAACCGTTCGCGTCGTTCCCCGCTCCGGGATCAGAGCAGGTAACGCTGCGTCCCATAGCGGGAGGAAACGCGACGGCCGGCCTGTCGTTCGCCGCGACAAATCGTGGAGCAGACACCCTGGCCGACGACGTCGCGATGAGCGGCAGCGCGAACGCGAGCGCGGCGCAGTCGCGCAACCGGCTGCTGTACGCGACCGCGACGCTCACGGACACCGTGCGCATCTCGGGGACACCGCGCGTCACGCTGCGCGTTGCGTCGAACAAGCCGGCGGCCAACCTCAGCGTGTGGCTC
>JANNJV010000296.1:0-3307 GCA_031395945.1 Gemmatimonadota bacterium
CAGCGAATCCTGCTCCTGCGCGTCAACCAGCCCGAGAAAGCGCACCGCGCGCAGCACGTCGTCCGCAGATCCGCGTGACAACGTGTCGCTCGATCCGGGCATGTAGGCGTCGAGCAGATTCTCGGAGTAGCCCGCGGCGCGCAACCGGGCGCGAATCTGATCCGCACTGAGTCCGCTGCCCCCGATGCGAGAGCGGACGGCGGCCGCCAGCTCGGGCCGTGTCTGAAGCAGGCGCTCTGCCTGCTCCTGCGTGGGCCGCTGCTGAGACTGTACGAGCACGGGCCAGGCAAGCGCGCACGCCACGAGTCCCGAACGAAGGATCGCGTTGAACTTCAGCATCTTACGACTGGAAGGTGCCAGGATGGAGAGAGAATCATTCTAAGGTAGCGAACGAACGGCCTCAGCGCGTGAGGCGCGCCGCCCACGATGGAGGAAGGAGCTCGCTCAGCTCGATGGCCGACGGGCACTCCGTGGCTGGCGGAACGGGATGCGACCGCACGTGCTCAGCCATCAGACGTAATCCCGTCGCGATGTCGATGGTGTGCGAACGGTACGCGTCCGCGAACACCGACTGGGCCCGCGCGTGGTCGCAGTGCGCGTGCATGACCTCTTTTCGTGGCGGCAGAAACTCCACCCGATCTGTCACTCCCATGACGGCGGCGATATGGCGCGCCAGGTCGCGCACGGACATCGGCTCGTCCCCGCCGATATTCACGGTAGCGTTGCGAGCCGCGGGCACATCGGGAGCGCGCGCGATGGCCTCGGCGACGACGTCGATGTACGAAAAGCTGCGGGTCTGCGTCCCATCGCCAAACACCGGCATCGCGTGGCCTTCCAGCGCGCGCGCCATGAAGATGCCGACCACGTTGCGGTACGGGTCCGCGATATTCTGCCGCGGGCCGAAGACGTTGTGCGGGCGGAAAATCGTGAACGACGGGCCGCCATAGTAATGCTCGAAGGCCTTGATGTGCTGCTCGCACGCCAGCTTCGCGATGCCGTACGGATCGATGGGGTTCGGCGGCGTCGCCTCGCTGAACGGCTCCGCTGTGTCGGCGTGGCCGTACACAGCGATCGACGACGTGAAGACGAAGTGTTTGGCGCCCGCGCGATGCGACGCCGCAAGCACGTTGGCCGTGCCCGTGATGTTGTTCGTGTAATTGAAGACGGGAATGTGGTGCGACAGCCCCTCGGCGGCGTATGCAGCCAGATGATAGACCACGTCGGGACGAAACTTTGCCATCAGCTCGTCCAGCGGATCCGTGATGGATCCCTGAACGAAGCGCGCACCCTCGGGAATGTTCTCGCGGAAACCGCCCGACAGATCGTCGAGCACCAATACCTCATGTCCCGCTCGAATCAGCCGGTCGGCGACATGCGAACCGATGAACCCCGCGCCTCCCGTCACGACAGCTTTCACGAAATACCCACCCTGGAATGGATTGCTATGAATGATTCAACAGACCGACGACAGCGGCTTCGACGGCCTGGACCGTAATGCCTTCCATGCAGTCGGTTCTCTCGCCGTGGTACTCAAAACCAAGGTTCAGGTAACCGCAACCCGGATAGCTCGATACCACGGTCGCCACGCGCGGGCCTACCGGACCCCAGCGTGCAGGCGGGGTGGGACCCTCGAGAGAAATTGTGGGCACGGAGAGTTGCGCGCTCAAGTGCATTACACCGGTATTCACGGTGACGACAGCGACACTGTGACAGAGCAGGGACGCAAGTTGGGCGAAAGGCAACCCGGCGGACACGGTAGCCCTGACGCCGGTTGCGCTGATGGCCTCTGCGAGGGCGCGGCTCTGATTCTCTTGAGAAGAACTGCCGGTGACGACCACCAGGGGAACCCTGGTGCCCAGGCGCTGGGCAAGATGAACCCAGCGCTCCACCGGCCATTCCTTGATGTGGCCGCGATACCCGCTGGACCATGGATGAAAGACGATGAATGGCTGGCCGGGTGTCTCGACCGGCGGAAGGTTTTCCCTGGACAACACGGGCTGGTTTCGCGCGGCGACGCCCACTGCGGCGAACAGCGCGCGGAAGTTGTCGATCTCGTGACGCTGAGGGGAATGATCTACGGCTAGGTCGTACGCGAAATGCCGATGCTGGCCAGCGGTGCGAAAGCCGATGCGAAAGCGCGCAGCCGAGAGCGCGGTGACCAATGCGTCCAGTCGTGGCCACGCGCCGGTATCAATGAGCAGATCCAGGCGCTCGCGGCGGATTATGGCAGTTGCCTTCACGGGGCTGGCCGGCGGAATCACAAGGTGGCGCGCGAGCGAACCAGCGACCATCGCTCCGGCACCGGCATTGTGATCGCCGGTGATCAGGACGATGTCGGCGTTGGGATGGGTATCCCGGAGATCCCGCAGCGGCCCGGTGAGCAGGAGCGTGTCCCCGATGGCGGCTGTTCGCAGCACCCCGATGCGCTGAAACGCCGCCGGTTGGCGGCGACGCGGTGTGGCGCCAAGCAGCCACAAAAGGGGAGGCCCGGCGAAACGGTCCGCCAGGCGCAGCGCCGGATTTCCCCTCGTGCTCAGCAGCGCGCGCACGATTGCAACCGACGGACGTATCGCGAGCGCGCCATCAGCTCAGTCCAGGCGCACTACTGACCAGAGAATCCGCGGGGGAACGGCGGCGCCGGCCGTGCCGCTCCAGCCTACCGATCCGGATGCGCCGGCCGCGACGCGGAAGCGAAAGTACCCCGCGCTTCCGGCGACAACCGAAGCGGTAACGGTTCCATTCACGGGTAGCGGCATGATAGCGAGCGGAAACGGACCGGGGTACAGGACAGCAATGACGGAATGCAGGTCCCAGCTTGGCTGGCGATAGCGGGCCTCGGTGGCAAATAGATCGTCGGTCAGCAACGAAATCGTCCAGTCGCGCATCTGCAGTGGTAGGTCCGATCCAAAAACGCCCATGAGATTGGCGACGCCGACCGTTTGTGAGTTCACCAATTCTGTCCACCGATTGTAGTCAGGTGGCTGCGAGCGGTCGACCAGGTACCTCAGGAGCGACCAGGTGGCGCCGCGGGTCGCTGGGGATGCATCGGAGCTCAACGGACTGACAGAAGACGGGCTGCGCAGGAAAGCGACGTAGTTGTCGACGTTGGGGCGCTGGAACGCTTGAAAGGCATTCAGCGACTGAAACGTCTGCGTCAGATCCAGGACACCGAGATTCTGACGCGACGCTCTGGCTGAAGCGCGATGAAACGTCAGTTCTTCGGCAATCTGTCCGAATCCCTCTTCGATCCAGGTCTGCTCCTGCGGGCGCACCGGGTTGGCTGCCATCCGGCGCGAAGCATTTATGA
>JANNJV010000357.1:0-2548 GCA_031395945.1 Gemmatimonadota bacterium
GCGACGCTCGACAGCCCAGCGGGTGAGCGGACGAAGCGCCGGCGCGCGCACCGCTTCACCCGTTCGCAGGCTGAAACAGGCATGGTGCCAGGGGCATCGGACCGTGTCGTCCACCATCAACCCGTCGGCGAGCGGGCCGCCGTAGTGCGTGCAGGCCGCGCCCACCGCGAACAACTCGGCGCCGCGGCGCGCGAGCAACACCGGCTTCCCCTGCGCGTGGCCGGAAAGCATCCCGCCATCGGCGATCGCCGACAGCGGGACGCCTTTGCCGAAATCCGGCCCGGTCAGTGGGACAGCATCACTCACGGTCTGTCAGGCGGGCGACGGGAGGGTTTCGGCGGCGGTGTTCAGTGGATCGGACCTTGAAGCGCCCGGCGACCGTGGCAAGCGAAGCGTAAAGGTCGACCCACCACCCGCCGCGCTCGACGCTACGATCTCTCCATTCATGGCGCGGGCGAGATCGCGGCTGATCGCCAACCCCAGGCCGATTCCCGACGGGCGGCCCCGCATCCGATGCGGCAGCTGGACGAAGGGCTGGAAAATGGCCTCGAGCTTGTCGGGCGGAATGCCAACCCCGCTGTCGGTGACACGGATGGCGACGTCATCAGCGGTCGCCTCGACCGCAAGCATGATCCGTCCGTCGGGCGGCGTGAACTTGATGGCGTTCGTCAGAAGGTTGATCAGGATCTGCTCGGCGCGCTCACGGTCCGCGTACACCGACAACTCCGGGTCACACTCCGCGTACTCGTAGCGCAGTCCCTGGGCCTGGACCTGCGGCGCCACCAATTCGCCCAGCCTGGTCAGCACGTCGTGGACGGTAACGAGACCCAGCTCGAATTCCGTTTTTCCCGCCTCGATCTTGGCGAAGCTCAGGATGTCTTCCACCAGCGCGTGGAGATTCCGCTGGCTGCGCTGTATTCGCGCGATGGCCTCCTGCTGCGCCGCGCTCAATGGACCATGGACGCCCATCTCCAGCAGCTCCGCATACCCACCGATAGCGTTCAACGGCGTGCGCAGCTCGTGGCTCATCGACGCCAGGAAATCCATCTTGGCGCGGTTTGCCGCCTCCGCGTCCGCGCGAGCGCCGAATGCTTCCTGGACGAGACGCGCGGTGTCTATGGCCATGGCGGCACGACTCGCCAGTCCCTCGGCCAACCGGACGTCGTCTTCGGTGAATTGATGGCCCGACTCCGACGCGATGAACGTGATGGCGCCGAGCGTGCGTCCGCGCGCGATCATCGGCGCGATGATGGCCGAGCGTATGCCCAGCTCACGCAGCAGCTTCAATTCGGCTGGCGACCGCGTCGAGGCTTCGAGCATCTCGGTCGTGATGTCGGCATAGAACTCCGTGCGGCCAGTGCGCAAGACGTTCGATACTCCGGTTGTCTCGACGCGCGGCGGGTGCAACCGGTTATACTCGAGCGCCTGCTGCACACGCGCGGGATCGCGGTGTGCGACCACGAGGTTCTCGTACGTACCGCTTGCATCGCCGATGGCCACCGAGCACCAGTCTGCCACCGCGCGCACGGCGAGATTGGCAACCGTGGTCAGAGTGGCGTTGTAATCCACGGAAGACGCTAACGTCGCCGACGCCTCGACAAGAAACGCCTGGGCCTCCGCGGTTCTGCGCCGGTCCGTGATGTCTTGCCCACTTCCCGCCATGCGCACCGTCGTTCCATCTCCCCCCACCTCGACGTTCCCGCGACTGTGCAGCCACCGAACCGTCCCGTCTGGCCACACGACGCGATGCTCGAACATGAAGGAGCGCTGCGTCTGGAATGCCACATCCACAGCGGCGGCCACTCTGGCGCGATCCTCGGGATGAACCGCCTCCAGGAACGTCTCGAGCGAAACCGGTTTCTCACCGGGCGTCAAGCCGTACGTGCGGTACATCTGGTCCGACCAGATGACGCGGTTTGAAGCGATGTCCCAATCCCAGCTGCCCAGCTCCGCCAAACGCTGCGCCTGCTCGAGGAATGCTCGGTTGCGCTGCAGCTCCGCATTCGCCAGTTCCAGACTGTGCGTGAGCTTCGCCTGCTCGGCCGCTCGCTCCCGCGAACCTATCTCCGAGCGACGGGCCGCCCCGCTGAGCGAACTGATCAGAGTCCCCACGGCCGCAAAGGCGGCGAGCGGGATGATGTCGCCCGCGCTGGACAGACGCAGGGTGCCGACCGGGGCAAGAACAAAGTAATCCACGCCCAACACCGCCAGCGCCGTGGCGAGGAGGCCAGGTCCCAGCCCGCCCAGCCAGGCGGAAATGCTGAGCGCGAGAAAGGACGGAATGAAGAGCGAGGGCGACAGCATCTCGCGAAACGAGACCGTCGCGAGGAGCGCAGCAACCGAGAGAACCACGGCGACGCCATAGCGATGGGCGGGCCGCCGCAAGCGCATGCTGCTGACCCCAGTCCACGCGGATTGCATTGCCGCCCACGAATTTCTCACCTGATGAAGATGCTGGCCGGTGCATGCCTGCGCTACCGCTACGCGAGGCTTGCAGCGGCGCCGCGGCTGCGAGTGCAGTATTCCCCCGTACCAGAGATATTACGGC
>JANNJV010000366.1:0-23938 GCA_031395945.1 Gemmatimonadota bacterium
GAGCGCGGTGGCGAGCCGCTTCCTGTGTGGATTCTGCCTGGCCGGTGTCTATCCGCCTGCCATGAAAATGATCGCCACCTGGTTCCGGAACCGCCGGGGAATGGCGGTAGGCACCATCGTCGGGGCGCTGACGATCGGGAAGGCCACGCCCTATCTCGTACACGCATTTCCGGGCACTGGCATTGGCACGATCGTCGGCGCCGGGTCCGCGGGAGCCGTTGCGGCAGCACTCCTGGTGTGGCTCGGATATCGGGATGGTCCCTACCCGTTTCCGCCGCGCCCGTTTTCGTGGTCGTTGGTGGGCAGCGTCGTGCGGCAGCGCCAATGGCGGCTCGCAACGGGGGGCTACCTGGGACACATGTTCGAGCTATACAGCTATTGGACGTGGATCCCTGCCTTTCTCGCCGCGGCAGCAGCGTCGCGTGCTCTTTCAGTTGGCGCCGAGGGAGGCGTGTCGCCGTCGTCCGTTTCGCTGCTCGCGTTCGGAACCATAGCCATTGGCGGTCTCGGTTGCCTGTGGGGTGGCCTCGTGGCCGACCGTGTCGGTCGTGAGCGCCTGGTCGTGTTTGCCATGGCGGCCAGCGGCACGTGCGCGCTGCTGATCGGATTCACGTTTGGTTCGAGTTGGTGGCTATTGGCGGCGGTGGCGCTGGCATGGGGATTCTTCGTGATCGCGGACTCCGCTCAGTTCAGCGTCCTGGTCACCGAGAGCGTGCCCCCGCACTCCGTCGGTACGGCCCTCATGGTGCAGACCTCACTGGGATTCCTCCTCACCACGCTCACCATCCAACTCGTGCCACCGGTCGTCGAACTGGTGGGCTGGCGGTGGGCTTTTCCCCTACTCGCGGTCGGGCCCGCTGCCGGTATCGCAGCGGTTCGACGCCTCCTTACGTTGAAAGCACGGCAGGGCTCGCATAACATCAACGCCGAATCCGGCTCGCCGCCTGTCCCCTCCATCACAACTTGATGCAAGTCGCTGTATTGAAGGAAACCGCCGCGCGCGAGAATCGCGTGGCGTTGACACCTGAAAGCGCTGGTCGGTTGGTGAAGGCGAAGGTCGACGTCGTGGTGCAGCGGGGAGCGGGCGAGCGAGCCGGCTTTCCGGACGCCGCGTATGTCGCTCTGGGCGCGCGCATTGCCGATGATGCCGCGGCGACGGTGCGCGGAGCCCGCGTTTCGCTCAAGGTGCAGCCTCCCACCGACGCCGAGGTCGCGTTACTCGAGGCCGACAGCGCGTTGATCTCGCTCATGCGCCCGGGGCAGCACGGACCCATTGCCCAGCGGCTCGCGGAGCGACGCGTGTCGTCACTCGCCCTCGAACTGGTGCCACGCATCACCCGCGCCCAGTCGATGGATGTCCTCTCCTCGCAATCGACAGTCACGGGCTACAAGGCCGTGCTGATCGGCGCAGCCGAATTGGGGAAGTTCATGCCGATGCTCACGACCGCCGCGGGCAGCATTCAACCGGCGCGCGTGTTCATCGTTGGCGCCGGAGTCTCCGGATTGCAGGCCATCGCGACGGCGCGCCGACTGGGTGGCGTGGTGTCCGCGTTCGACGTCCGCCCGGCGACGCGCGAGCAGATCCTCAGCCTCGGCGCCACCTTCGTGGAATCCGAAGCCGTGAGCCCGTCCGTGGAGACGGCTGGGGGATATGCGCGCGTGCAGACCGACGACGAGCATGCGCGCACGGTCAGCGCCATCGCGGCCCACATCACCGGCGTGGATCTTGTGATCACCACCGCGAACATTCCCGGGCGCAGAGCACCACGCCTCATCACCGAGGCGACGGTTCGAACCATGCGGCCCGGTGCCGTCATCATCGATCTCGCCGCGGAGAACGGGGGCAATTGCGAACTCACGCGCGCGAACGAGACAGTGCACGCGCACGGCGTGACCATCCTCGGTCCCGTCGATCTGGCGAGCACGGTACCCTACCACGCCAGCCAGATGTTCGGCCGCAACGTGTTGACGCTGTTGCAACACGTCATCAAGGACGAAGCAATCGTGATCGATCCGAGCGACGAGATCACGGGCGCCATGTTGGTCACCCATGAGGGTCGCGTGATCCGATGATCATACTCGAGCTCTACATTTTCATTCTCGCGGCGTTCACCGGGTTCATGGTGATCACGCGCGTGCCTCCACTGCTGCACACGCCGCTCATGGCGGCGACCAACGCGATTTCCGGGATTTCGCTTGTTGGGTCCCTGATCATGGCCGGCGCGGATCACAGCCGGCTCGCGACGATTCTCGGGTTTGTGGCGGTAGTGTGCGCGACGACGAATATCGTCGGCGGGTTCCTCATCGTGGACCGCATGCTGAAGATGTTCCAGCGGGCGGATAAGCGCGCTCCGGACCTGGACGGGCGGCGCAAGGACGCCGACCGCCGGATGATGGAGAAGGAATGATGCCCTCCGTTCACAATCCAGGGCGCTGATGCGCGCACTGTTCATCCAGGCCGCCTACATCGGCGCGTCGGTCCTGTTCATCCTGGGCCTTCGGAGCCTCACCCGTCCGGACCGGGCGCGCCGCGGCATGCAGCAGGCGGCCCTGGGAATGCTGTTGGCCATTGCGGGTACGCTCGTCAACCACGAGATCCTCAGCTACTGGTGGATCGCCGGTGGAATGACCATCGGCATTCTGTTGGGCTACCCGCTGGGCATGTGGGTACCCATGACGGCCATGCCGCAGCGGATCGCGATGGCGCTCTCCTTCAGCGCGCTGGCCGCCACGCTCGTCGGAATCGCCGAGTACCACACCGGTGTGAACCGCGTCGATGCAATCGGCCACGCGAAGGCGGCTGCGTTGGGTTTCGAGGTCATGCTGGGCGCGCTCACTGTGGGCGGATCGCTGGTGGCCGCCGGGAAGTTGCAGGAGCTGCTGCCATCAAAGCCGATGACGTTCCGCGGGCAGAACCTGATGAACGGCGCCTTGTTCGCGTTCATTCTCGGCTTGTTCGTGTTTGTGGTGATGCAACCCGAATCCGCTTCGGTGTTCTACACCATGGTGGCGCTGTCCGCGGTCTTTGGCGTTCTCTTCGTGATGCCCATCGGCGGCGCGGACATGCCCGTCGTCGTTGCCCTGCTCAATTCGTATGCAGGATTGGCAGCGTGTGCCACGGGATTCGCCATCGGCAACCAGGTGTTGATCATTGCCGGCGCCCTCGACGGCGCCTCCGGGTTCATTCTCTCGATCCTGATGAGCAAGGCGATGAACCGGTCGTTCGCGAACGTGCTGTTCGGCGCCTTCGGTTCGCAGACGATCAACACAGCTGCCCGCGTCGCGGGCCAGCTGCAGGCGCGGTCGATCACCAGCGAGGACGCGGCTGTTCAGCTTGGGTATGCCCAGCAGGTCGTCATCATCCCCGGCTACGGCATGGCGGTGGCGCAAGCGCAGCACCAGGTGCGCGAGCTTTCCGAGATCATCGAACGGCGCGGCGGTGAGGTGAAGTATGCCATCCATCCCGTCGCGGGACGCATGCCCGGGCATATGAATGTCTTGCTGGCCGAAGCCAACATCCCGTACGACAAGATGTATGACATGGACGAGATCAACGCGGAGTTCGAGCGTACCGACGTAGTGATGGTCATCGGAGCGAACGATGTGGTGAATCCTGCCGCTCGCTCGGACAAGACGTCGCCCATCTACGGCATGCCCATCCTGGACGCGGACAAGGCGCGCAGCATCATCGTCCTCAAGCGCAGCATGGCGGCGGGGTTCGCGGGCATCGAGAACGAGTTGTTCTACGATCCCAAGACCAGCATGCTGTTCGGCGACGCGAAGGCCTCGCTCAGCGGGTTGATTACGGAGCTGAAGAACGTGTAGGGCTTTGGGCTTTGAGCCGTGGGCTTTGATGGCAAGGCCCAGAGCCCAGGGCCCAGAGCATTGTTTGACAGCAATCCGCGGATAGCCCGCTCGCGCCGGGGCCGTATTTTCCAGTCATGGTTTCCGCCCTACCAGACCGTTCTACCGCCTGGCGCGCCGTGCAGCAGCGTGACCACAACTACGACGGCCGATTCGTCTACGCCGTGGCGTCCACGCGCATCTATTGCCGACCGTCGTGCCCGTCCCGTCGCCCCACAAAGTCACGGGTGGAATTCTTCGGCACCACGTCCGACGCCGAGCGCGCCGGCTATCGGGCGTGCAACCGGTGCCGTCCCACGAGTACGGCCACGCGCGCCATCGATCAGGCCATCGCTCAGGCGTGCGCGTACCTCACAGCGCACCTGGACGAGCCGGTGACGCTGGCCGAGTTGGCCACCGAAGTAGGAGTCAGCGCGTTCCACCTGCAGCGCCAGTTCAAGCGCGCGCTGGGCATTTCGCCACGTGAGTTTCGAGACGCGGAGCGTCGCCGCCTGTTGGCGAGCCGTCTGCGCAAAGGAGACACAGTGAGTCGCGCCACCTACGAAGCGGGATTCGGCTCGAGCAGCCGAGTCTACGAGCAAGCGATGGGAATGACCCCTGCCACAGTGAGAAAGGGTGGAGCGGGGCAGCGCATCCAGTTTGGAATCGTGGCCTGTCCCCTGGGCCGATTGCTGGTCGCATACACCGAGAAAGGCGTCTGCGCCGTAGCGCTTGGCGATGATGATCGCGCGCTGGAGCGACGTTTCCGCGCGGACTTTGCCGACGCAGAGATTCACAGTGCCGGCCCGGCAATTCACGAATGGATGTCCGCGATTGTGGCGAGTATCGACGGCCAGCGCTCTACGGCAGCAATTCCGCTGGACGCGCAAGGCACCGCTTTCCAGTGGCGCGTGTGGAACGCGCTCCAGCAGATCCCGCGAGGAACCACGCTGTCGTACAGCGACGTGGCAAAGCGCATCGGCCAGCCCAGCGCCGCGCGCGCCGTCGCCCGAGCGTGCGCCACGAACCCGGTGGCCCTCGTGATTCCCTGCCATCGCGTAGTGCGCGAGGATGGCGACCCGGGCGGCTATCGGTGGGGCCTGGATCGCAAGAAGGAGTTGCTGGAGCTCGAGCGAGAGAGCTGAGTTTCAGGGACAATTGCGTGTACTGAGGGTTCAAACCAACCTTGGGTTGGCACTGTCTCAAATGACACCCTCTTCAACCGTGTTATGTCATTGTCTCGCAATCTGATCCTGGTCGCCGCATTGCTCCCTGCCGCGCTCGCTGCGCAGGAGCGCACCACCGCCGACCTGTTCACCTGGTCTGGCCGTCTCGCCGCCGGCAGTACTTTGGGAATTCGCCACTATAACGGTGCCATCGACGTTCGTGAGAGCACCACCGACCGCGTCGAGGTCCGAGCCGAACGGCGCAACAGCCGCAGCGGCGAGCTGTCGTTCCAGGTTCAGAACGATGCCAACGGGGTCACCATTTGTGGCGTGTTTCGCGGCCGCAACGCGTGCGACAGCGGGCGCAGGGGCGGTTGGGATTGGGATGAGGGCCCACCGTCGTCGCGGCTGACCGTGCTGCTGCCCAAGGGCGTGCGACTGGCGGCGAATACTGGCAATGGCGACGTCACGGTTGAGAAGGCAAGCAACGACGTCGAGATCCGCTCTGGCAACGGCGATGTGCGCGTCACATTGACGGCGGGCGAGGTGGACGTGACCACCGGCAACGGTGAACTCGAGATCGACGGCGCGACCGGTCCAGTGCGGGCCACTACAGGCAACGGACGCGTCTACGTCCTCACGTCGTCGGGTCCTGTCACGGTGCGCACAGGCAACGGCGAGATCGACGTGCGCATGAAGACGCTCACCGGCTCATCCGACATGCAGTTCATCACGGGCAATGGTGCGGTAACGGTTGCACTGCCCAGCACGTTCAACGGCGAAATAGACGCGAGCACCGGCCACGGCGAATTCCAGTCCGACTTCGAGATCAAGATCATTGGGCGACTGAATCCGCGTCACATTCGCGGGACCATCGGTCAGGGCGGACGTACCCTCAAGATGGTGAGCGGCAACGGCCGCCTGGAACTTCGGAAGGCGAACTAGCAGTTCGCCTCCCGAAGTTCGCTGGTACCCGCTACGCCGCGAGTCTCGATGTAGCGGGCTGCCAGAACACGCTGCCGTCGAGCAGCGCTTCGACGCACTGGTAGCGCGCGGGCGGGAATCCCTTCACGCCAATCTCCAGCATGTCGCCCTTCGCCACCGGCATGCGCTCACCAACCAGGCGCAATGCCTCCTCGAAGCTGGTGCTCTGAATGAGACCAGCCTGTCGCGATTCCTCTGATGTGTTGAGCGCGAACGTGTACGTAGCCATGTGGGCCTCCGTCATCGGTGCCTACGTTTCGTCCTACACACGGGTTTCTGGTATTGTTCCGGAGTGATCGACGCCCTTCACGACCCAGGCACGGCCACCGGATTGGCACGCTCCGCGGCCGCGGGCCAGCAGACGATTGCGCCTCTCACGGCCGCCAGCGGCGCGACAATTCGCATTGGCGTGGCCAGTTGGACGGACCCGTCCATGACCGCGCCTGGCGTCTTTTATCCCGACGGCGTGACCAAGCCGGAGGCGCGCTTACGGTATTACGCGTCTCGATTCCCCATCGTGGAAGTGGACTCCACGTATTACGCCATTCCCGCGCGTCGCACGACGGAACTCTGGACCGAACGAACCCCCGACGGATTCGTGTTCGACGTCAAGGCGCACGCGCTCATGACGGGACAGCCGTCAGAGGTCGAGCGCCTTCCCATGGAATTCAAGGATGCCCTCCCGGCACGGCTGAAGCAGAAGGCCCGCATCTACGCCAGTGATCTCTCTGCGGACCTTTACGATGCCATATGGTCAGCATTTCTCTCGGCGCTTGAGCCCCTGCGGGACGGCGGCCGGATAGGCGCGATTCTGATGCAATATCCGCGATGGGTGGGTCCCACGCGCGAGCACGCGGCAATGATCGAGGAAGCGGGCAGGCGCCTGGAGGGTTGGCGCGCGGCGGTGGAGTTCCGGAACAGGAACTGGTTCGACGACCGCCTACGGCCACGTACGCTGGCGCTGCTGCGGCGCAACGAGCTCGCGTACGTCGCCGTGGATTCACCCCCGGGATTCGAGTCGTCCGTACCGCCGGTACCGGAAGCGACGTCGGACAAGCTCGCCGTCGTCCGCTTTCACGGCCGCAACACGGACACGTGGGAGGCGAAGGTCGCGCAGGTCAGCCAGCGTTTCCGCTATTTGTACGACGAAACGCAGCTGCGCGAATGGCTGCCCCTCATCCTCGCCATCACGGAGCAGACCGAAGAGGTGCACCTCGTGTTCAACAATTGTTACGGGAACTATGGGACGACGAATGCGATGGAAATGGCGGGGCTGCTTCTGAACGAGGGCTACTCGCCGTAGGGCACCCAGATGTTCTTGACCTGCGTCGCCTCGCGCAGATACTCGCGGCCCTCGCCCTCCGACGGATCCAGAAAATCCCGGAACTCGAAATTCGCCCAGGTCCGCTTCATGTTGGTCGCCGACGCGAGCTCCACGGCTTTCACCCCCTCGCGATCGCCAAAGAACCACATACCCTCGACGTCGTCGTGCTCGGCAAGCGTTTTCGCGAGTGTCAACTTGTCTCCGGTCACGATGTTGATCACTCCAGCCGGCACATCCGACGTTTCCAGCACGCTGTAGAAATCGGTGGCGGCAAGCGGATATCCCTGCGACGGAATGGCGACGACGGTGTTGCCCACCGCAATCGCCGGCGCCACGGTGGAGATCAGTCCGAGCAGCGGATATTCCTCGGGTGCGGCAATGCCCATGACGCCAATCGGCTCGTTCATCGCGAGGGCGACGCCGCGGATCGGCACATTGTGCACCGCGCCGTCCCACTTGTCCGCCCATGCGCCGTACGTGAACAGGCGGCGGATGCTCGTGTCCACTTCCCGCGACGCCTCACGCTTGGTGCGTCCGTCCATCGCGGAGAGCCGCGCCGCGAACTCGTCGGCACGCGTCGACAGATTCTCCGCGACGTAAAACAGAATCTGGCCGCGCAGATGGCCCGTGGCCTTCCCCCAGGATTTCCAGGCAGCGTGCGCCGCCTCCACCGCGTTGCGCAGATCCTTGCGATTGCCGTCGGGTACTTCGCCGACCAGCGTGCCGTCGGGACCCAAAATGCGCCGACTGTATCCCTGGTCAGGGCGCGTCTGCTTGCCGCCGATGAACAGCTTTGGCGTCCGGTCAATCGGGGGCATGATGCTCGCCGCACGCAGCTCG
Organism: Gemmatimonadota bacterium; assembly: GCA_031395945.1. GTDB lineage: Bacteria > Gemmatimonadota > Gemmatimonadetes > Gemmatimonadales > Gemmatimonadaceae > DASPMP01. The sequence goes on from JANNJV010000366.1 coordinate 8,158, forward strand.
GCACTATCGGACAGATGAATTTCCAGCTTCTTGCGCGAGCCCGTGTTGCGGGTCACAGGGCGCGTGCGCTGTCCGAGATTCTTGGCGCGCTTCAGGTACTCCCACATGCCCTCGCGACCACCCTCGCGACCGAATCCGCTCTCCCGGTACCCGCCGAAGCCCGCTGACGCGTCGAACAGGTTGGTTGAATTGATCCAGACCACGCCGCTCTTGAGCTTTGGCGCGATGTCCAGCGCGAGGTTGATGCTTTCGGTCCAGAGGCTGGCGGCCAACCCGTACTGCGTGTTGTTGGCCAACTGCACGGATTCTTCGGGCGTGCGGAACGTCATCGCGACGAGCACCGGGCCGAAGATTTCGACCTGCGCGATCATGCTGGCGGGCGTCACGTCCGTGAACAGCGTGGGCGGATAGAAGTAGCCGTCGGTTGGGCACGCCCAGGACGGCTGCCACATGGTGGCTCCTTCTGCCTGTCCCTGTTCCACAAGTGTGCGGATGCGCTCTAACTGCACTGGTGCCACGATGGCACCCATGTCCACCGCTTTGTCCAGTGGTGAGCCGATGCGCAGCTTTTCCATGCGGGCGCGAAGCTTCTCGATCAGGCGGTCTGAGACGCCTTCCTGCACGAGCAAGCGCGAGCCGGCGCAGCACACCTGGCCCTGGTTGAACCAGATCGCGTCTACCACGCCTTCCACCACGCTGTCGAGGTCAGCGTCCTCGTAAACGATGAACGGACTCTTCCCGCCCAGTTCCAGCGACAACTTTTTCCCGGAACCGGCTGTTGCCTTTCGGATGATCTTGCCAACGTCGGTGGATCCGGTGAACGCGATCTTGTCGACGTCGGGATGATCCACGAGCGCGGCACCTGTGCGCCCGTCACCCGTGATGATGTTGAGCACGCCGGCCGGCAAACCGATCTCGCGCGCCACCTCGCAGAACACCAGTGCCGTCAGCGGCGTGAACTCGGCCGGCTTGATCACAACCGTGGATCCGGATGCCAGCGCCGGCGCCACTTTCCACGCCAGCATCAACAACGGGAAGTTCCACGGAATGATCTGGCCTACCACACCGACGCCCTTGAACCCGGCGAATTCGGTGTCCAGCAGTTGCGCCCAACCCGCGTGATGGTAGAAGTGCCGCGCGACGAGCGGGATGTCGATGTCGCGTGTCTCGCGAATGGACTTGCCATTGTCCATGCTCTCGACCACCGCAAAGAGCCGGGAATGCTTCTGAACTCCACGCGCCAGCGCGTACAGATACCGTGCGCGCGAATGACCGTCGAGCGCCTGCCACGCGGGGAGCGCTGCTTTCGCCGCGGCCACCGCCGCGTCGACATCCGTTTTCGTCCCCTGGGTGACTCGAGCCAGGACTTCGCGATTCGCCGGGTTGATGACGTCGAACGTCTCCCCCGGCTCGGTCCATTCGCCGTTGATGAAATGCCCGAAGACTTTTTCGTACTTGCCCAGCCACTGCCGGGCGCCCTGGTCCGCCTCGGGCGCCGGTCCGTACTCCATCGACTTGAAGATGTCTGCAACGGTTGCCATGAATTGGGGGCTATGGGCTTTGGGCTGTGCGCTTTGGGAGGGCAGAGCCCAGTGCCCAAAGCCCACAACGTCCTTCAGGGCATCGGATGCCGATGTGCAGCTGCATAACGTCCGGTGGTGAAATGCTCGAGCTGGCGTTCGATGTCGGTGAGCAGCGCGCTGGCGCCAAAGCGAAACAGATCCGGTCGCAGCCACCGGTCGCCCAGTTCCTCCTTCATTAGAAACAGATACTCCAGCGCGTTTTTGGCGGCACGAATTCCACCGGCGGGCTTGAACCCCACCGCGTAGCCCGTCTGTTCGTAGTACTCACGGATCATGCGGGCCATGACGAGCGCAAAGGGCATGGTCGCATTGACGCCCTCCTTCCCTGTGGAGGTCTTGATGAAGTCCGCGCCGGCCTGCATTGCGACGACGCTGGCGCGCGCGACATTGTTCAACGTCGCCAGCTCGCCGGTCGCGAGAATTGCCTTCAGATGTGCGTCGCCGCACGCGGCGCGGAACGCTTTCACCTCGTCGTACAGTGCCTGCCAGTTGCCGGTGAGCACGTGCGCGCGCGTAATCACGATGTCGATCTCTTTCGCGCCGGCCGCAACCGACGCCGGGATTTCCGCCAGCCGCTGATCGAAGGGACTCAACCCGGCCGGAAAACCGGTGGAGACCGCGGCCACCGGAACCCCGGATCCCCGCAGCGATTCCACCGCGACCGGAACGAGCGCGTGATACACGCAGACGGCCGCCACCTTGATGTCGAGCTCCTCCGCGCCCAGCGCCTTCAGCAGATCGTCGCGAAGCGGCCGGCGTGCCTTGGCGCTCAGCCGGCGCACGTTGCCGGGCGTGTCGTCGCCCGACAGGGTCGTCAAGTCCATCAAGGTGATGGCGCGCAACAGCCATCCGGCCTGCCACTGCTTCTTGACGGTGCGACGCGTGGGAATGGTCGCGGCGCGGCGCTCCACGGCGCTGCGATTCACCCGGATCGCGCGCACCACATCCAGATCGAGCCGCATCCCCGGATTGCGCTCCAGGGTGTCCGCGGGCGGTCGCTGCATCCTCGGCTGTGTCGCCGAACGGACGAGCTCGAGATTTCGGGTCGCCATGCTTCTAATGTATGGGATGCGAACGGCGCTGGGAGTAGGCGGCCACGCTGAAACGCCCGGCACTTGGCTTGCGAACCCAGCTACTGCTCAATCACCCCGGGAGGGACCAGTGGCAACCGAAGCGCGCACTTCCGAGATCGTTCGCGATCCCGTGACCCATATCTCCATCTCAGGCGTCCACGGACGAGACGAACTGAAGGAGAGGTTGTCCCGTGCCCGCACCTACCGAGAAGCCAACAGCCCGCTCAAACCGCTGCTGGTGGGTGCTGCGATTGGAGCCGTGCTTGTGTATCTCTTCAAACGGTGAGCGTCCGGACTATCATCTCGAGGGACGAGCTGCGGGCGAAGATCGACCGCGGCGATTCCTTTCATTTGTTCGAGGTGCTGCCGGCTCCCTACTATCGAAAGCATCACCTGCCGGGCGCCGTTCACATGCCGCCCAACGACGTGGAGGCTACCGCGAAGGCCCAGGTCGCCGACAAGGAGGCCGACATCGTCCTCTATTGCTGGGACGATCATTGACCCACCAGTCCGCACGCCGCCCGTGTCCTGGCGGCGCTGGGCTACACGAATGTTCGTGAGTACGCCGCCGGGAAGAAGGACTGGCGAGAATCTGGCTTGCCCACAGAACGCGCCGAAGCTCAGGCCCCGGTTTCTCCCTGACCGCGGAGTGCCCGGCGTCGCAGCACGTCCTGAATGACGCGCATGCGCCGCTCAGTGAGCTGTGAGTGCGATCCAAATCTCCGCGACGCCCACAGCATCGCGATGGTGAGGGGGAGCGACAGGACAGCCATCACCACACCCGTCGAAATCGTATCGCCCAACATGGCCGCGAGCGACATCTGGTAGCCCTCGGGAATGAACGGCCAGACCACGACGAGTGCGATTGCGTTCCCGGCTACCAGCGATCCCATCACCTGCACGGTGGACTGCCACGCGCTGAATTGACGACGGCGCACGGCGAAAATCACCACAGCGAGAAAGGCGGCCAGCGTTACGATGCCGCCGAGCTCCATCCCGCCCTGGCTCTGATGCAGGAGGGCGAACAACCGCGAGGCGCGCGCCGCGCCGAACAGGATCATGCCTGCGCCGACAAACGCCCACCCGGAGAGCTGATCCACCGTCAACGCAAATCGCCGCAGCATTTCCTTCCTTCCCATGAGACGCCGCTTGAACTGCAGCGAAACGTGCAGCCGACCGGTCGCGTCGCCCATGGTGACAGGGCAACTTCTGTGCGCTCGCTAGCGGCTGAGCCAGTACGCCACTTTCAGCAGGAACGTATTGGCCGGATGGAGCTCGAAGAGGTTGTCGTATTCCTGACGCCACGTTCGACTGCCCTCCAGCGGCGCGAACGACTCACGCCCGTGCGTCCAGACGGCGAATACCGTCGAGCCCGGACGGTACTCCCAGCGCACCACGGTATTCGACCGCAACTGCTTGAAGTTGAAGCCCGGGTCCGCGCCGGGTGGCGGCGTGTACGGCTGATAGCGCGCCGCGAATGCCTCCGCACGAGGATCGGCGCTCAGCTCACGAACGTCGGAATACGCGCCCTTGGTCATGAACGGCTGCGCATACACCTGCAGCGTTAGCGTCGGCGTCATGGTGTAGCTCACGCGCGTGCTGAACGACCTGGTCTTCTGCTCCAGATGCGCGAAGGTGAAATGCGTACCCCCGGCGTCCTGGAACCTGCCGTACCACTGGGCGTGGTCGGTGGATCGTGAAAAATCGATGCCCAGCGAGACCTGCATCGCGGACGTGGGACGGATGTCCACGCTGGGACTGTACGAGATGTAGTGCGATGCGCCTTCGTCCCACCGGCCCATGTTGACGAAGAATGAGGGCGCGATGCGCGCGCGGTCGTCCCAGTTGAAGCCGAACCACGGGAACATCTGCGTGCTGCTGCGCAGCGCTGGACCGCCACGGCTGCACCGGTCGCAATAGGTGCTGCCCAGTCCGGAGATCGTGCCGCCCGCGTGCAGCCACCAGTTGTTCTTCGTGTTCATGTGCCAGTTGGTGTTCACCGCGCGTTCCGTCGGCAGCCCCTGCGTGGTCCACATGTTCCACTGATTGAAATTCATCTGCAGCGAGCGGTAATAGCGTGTCGGCTTGCGAAGCTGCAGCGCGGCCCACGTCGCCCAGCTCTGTTCGTCCGCGCGCCGCAGAAAGCCCATGTCGTTCACTTCGAATCCCGCGGACCGGCGCTGGTAGCTCGTTTGAAAACGGGTGATGCCGCCGCCGAACTTGCCGAATTGGATTTCCTCAGCGTCCCCGATCAGCGATGTGCGAAGCGGATCGTAGGGCAGGCTCGCGTCCGGCCGCTGATAGTTATGCACCGGGTCGAGCTGCGTGGCGTTTATGACCGACGTGTCCCCCGCTACCCGGCTCATCATGAGCGACCCGTTCAGCTCGTAATTGCCGCCGGGAAACTTGTGCCGGAAATCCGCGCCGCCAGCGTACGCGGCGCTGCGAAGGCGGTTGCCCGTCCACTGGTCCAGCGATCGGTTCACCGCCGTTGAAATGGCGCCGAGGGTGGTGCCGCCACCGCGAAATTCCTGCTGCACGCGCGCGACGCTGTACGCCGTCTGGGGCTCCATCGTGCGATCCTGCGTTCCTTCGACGCGCTGGGTAACCGCTTCCAGCACTCCGACGGAAAGTCCGCCCGGAAATCGCCCTGTCGCCTTGCCCGCGCCAATGATCGGCGTGGACGTCGCCGCGCCGACGCCACCATACGACCCCACCTGCGGTTGGCGACCGATCCGCCGCGAGTAGAACAAGCCCTCTCCCGAACAGTTCACGACGTTGCAATTCACGGAAAAGTTGTACAGCCCCGTGCCCTCCACGAAGAACGGCCGCCGTTCCTGGAAGAAGGTCTCGAACGCCGACAGGTTGAGCACCGCGGGATCCGCCTCCACCTGCCCGAAATCGGGATTGACCGTGGCATCAAGGATGAGGTTCGGAGTGATGCCGTACTTGATGTCCGCGCCAGCCGTGCCTTGCTGCACGCGGTCGTACGTGGTACTCGAGAGCGCACGCGAGACGTTTTTGGCCAGAGTGTAGGGAGTCACCTCGAGACGGCTCGGAGACGCGATGCCCTGAAAACCCTCCAGGCGGCCGAGCTGCGACGACAGGCCGTTCCTGGTGGACTGATACAACGGCCAGCTCGTCCGCTCCTTGTACCGCTCGATGTCGCGCCAGATCGCGAAGCCGAAAGTGTGTGTCGGCGCATTGGCGTAACGCATCTGCGAGAACGGAATCCTGAATTCCGCCGTCCATCCCGCGGAATCGATGCGCGTGCCTACGTCCCACACGGCATCCCATGAATCGTCTTCGTCGCGATCGTTGTACATCGCGTAGTCCCGCTTGACGCCGTCCGGGTTCACGGCGAACTCGTAGCCATTCCGGCGGTCGAAGTACGAATCGACCATCAGCTTGATCTGATCTGACGTCCCGCGCACATCTCGGCGGCTGAGCGCGCGCATGATGCTGTCGGGCCGGGAGTCGAAGGCGCGAACGAAGACGTACAGATTGCGGTCGTCGTAGGCGGCCTTGAACTCCGTGCGGAAGCGCGGCGCACCCCCCTCTTTCGGCTGGAACTCCCTGAAATCGTCCACGCCCGGAGCGGTGCGCCACACTTCGTCCGTCTCACGACCGTCAATCACCGGCGCTGTAGTCGCCCGAACGGCGCGCGCCCGCGCAGAACTGTCAGGCGCTGGTGAAGCAGGGGCGGTGGCCTGAGCCCCTACACCGACCGGAAGGGCCAGCAGAACGAGCATACGGCCAAGACGAATCACAATCGGGCTCCGCGTGCGGGGACATTGCCTTGGACAACCCCTACGGTGGAACGGTTGGCTTGGGATTCAACGACTTACGGCCGCCGACCGCATGCTTTTGTCAGCGCGGCAGCGTCTCGCACGAAGCCCCGAACGCCCGCGGCGCGGCAGCGCACAACGCCCGACCTATCGCGGCTCCAGTGGCGCGATCACGCAAATAACGGCCGATGTGATGCGGATCATCCCGAGCACCGCCTTCCACGGTCCGGTCCTGGACGCCCTGGATCTCCAACCCCACGGGTGCCGCGAAGGCGTCCCCTGGATCGTACACGTTCTCCCAGCCCCCCACGATCGGGGGGATTCGTAGCGAGTCGCTGTCCAGTCCCAACAGCTCGCGAATGTCCCTGCTGCCCAAGGGCGAACCGATCGTCAGCAGCCGAATCCTTGAGATATCGCCGATCGCCCGTGCCCGAGAACTCAGGTAGCCGTACGTCACCAGTGAGCCGAGGCTGTACGCCACCACGATCACCGGCCTCTTCTCCGCGATCGCTTGCTCGATAGACTCACCCACCCTGCGCTCGGCCGCGCAGCGACGCGCCGGATCGGTGGCATACAGCAGGTCCCCCAGGAAGCCGCGGACCTCACGCGACTCGGTGCGTGGCAGGGCGTTGACCAGACTGCCCAGAAAGTCGCTCGCGAACGTGTCAAAGCCGAGTGAATCGGCCGGTTTCGGTGCGGTCTCGCAGGTAGCGCGAGACGAGGGGTCCAGCACGTCGGCATACCAGGCGAGGCGAACATCGTCGTGGGTCAGGCTCGGCATCCCCACCGAGCGCAACGCAGAGTCGAGCTCCAGTTTCCAGGACTTCCTCAGCGACGCGCTGTCGTCGTCCAGGTGGCCGCGACCGTGAACCAGAAGGACAATGGGCCGAGCGTCCGGCTGCCGCTGCGCCGACGCGATAGCCAGGGCCGCGATCGTCAGGGGCAAATAGAGAAAGCGCATGCAGTGACTACCCCGGGCGATCGACGATGATCGCAACACACAGCGGACTCTACGGAATGGAAACCTTCGAGTCCTCGCTTCTCATGTCGTTCGCCCCACGCGCGGTGCGCGACTTCGCGTCGTAACGGATCGTATGGGCGTCGCCCTGCTCCCCCCTCACGCGAATGGCGTGGCCCATGGTGCGCAGACGCGCCTGCGTGGAATCTGGAATCGCACGGGCCTCGAACGTCACCGTGTCGGGCAGCCACTGATGGTGGTAGCGCGGTGCGTCCACGGCCGCGCGCACATCCATATCAAACTCGATGACGTTGAGCACGACGTTGAACACGGTGTTGATGATCGTGCGTCCGCCGGGTGATCCGGTGATCAGCGTCAAGGCGCCGTTTTTCGTAACGATGGTTGGTGTCATCGAGCTGAGCATGCGCTTGCCAGGAGCGATGATGTTGGCGGCCGTGCCTATATCACCGCCGACACTGGTGTAGCCCGGCTTCTTGTTGAAATCTCCCATCTCGTTGTTCAGTAGCACGCCGGTGCCGCTCGCCACGACGTGCGACCCGTAACCACCCTCGAGGGTGTACGTCAGCGCGACGCCCCAGCCATTTGCGTCCACGACGGAGATGTGTGTGGTTTCCTCGCTCTCGCCTGCCATTGTTATCAGGTCTGGCGCCAATGCCACGCTATTGGTGGCTCGCAGTGTATCGATGCCCTTCGCGATTCGGGCCGCATACTGCTTGGACGTGAGACGAGCCAGCGGGACCGCCACGTAATCCGCATCGCCCAGGTAACGGGCGCGATCGAAGAACGCGTGGCGCATGGCCTCGACAGTCAGGTGCAGTGCGGCGGTGGAATACCGGCCGCGCGAACGCAGGTTCGACCGCTCGAGCATGTTCAGCATTTGCACGAGTGCAACGCCACCCGAGCTCGGCGGAGGCATGGAGTACACGTCGTAGCCGCGATACGCCCCGCGGATTGGGCGTCGCTCCTTGGCGACGTACCCGGCGAGATCCTGTTTCGTGATCAGGCCGCCGTTGCGGGCCATGTCTGCTGCAATGCTGTCTGCGATCCATCCTTGATAGAAGGCATTGGCACCGCTCGTCGCGATCGCGTCCAGCGTGCGCGCCAGGTCTGGCAGACGTAGCGTGTCTCCTGCTACCCACGGGGAACCATTCGGCTTCTTGTATGCCGCGACGGATGCAGCATAGAGATGCATCTCGCGCTCGAGCTCGCGATTCAGTGAACGAGCCAGCGCGTCGCTTGCCACGAATCCGTTGCGCGCCAACTCGGCTGCCGGCCGCACGACGTCGCGCCACGGCAATCGGCCCAGGCGGCGATGCGCCAATTCCAGTCCACGCGGCGTCCCGGGAACACCGGGCGCGAGGTATCCGGTTTCGGTACGCTGGCGGTCTATGCTCCCGGTACTGTCGAGATACATCCTGGGCGTAGCGCGCCCGGGCGCCCGTTCACGAAAATCGAACGCCGTTACGCCCGCGGCGCTTCTCACCAGCATGAATCCCCCGCCACCCAGGTTGCCCGCGGCGGGGTACGTGACCGCCAGGGCGAACGCCGTGGCAACGGCGGCATCGACCGCGTTGCCCCCCTTCGCCAGAATTCGAGCTCCCACGTCGCACGCCACGTCGGACGAGCACAGCACCATCCCTTTGCGCGATTCGATCGCCGGCGGCGACACGACGATGGTGTCCTGCCCGGGTGACGCCGACGGGAGGGACGTCGCGAGCAACGAAATCGTAGCGGCCAGGTGTCCTATTCTCATGCGTGGAATGTCACGCGCCCGGAAGCGGCTCGCCAGATCCGAATTTTCGCGCTTGCCCGATGCGTGTACTCCCCACACCATTCTCCTCCCTTTCCCGCCACCTCATGCTACGCACGCGACTCGTCGCACTGCTCGCCGCGCTCGCCCCCTCGTTGGCGCTGGCGCAGCAAACCGGCACAGAGCCGATCACCGCTTTCGTCGACGTCACTGTCATTCCGTTGGACCGCGAGGGCTCGGTCGACCGACAGACGGTGATCGTTCGAGGCCAACGCATCGCGACCATTGGACCGGCGTCGAGCACACGCGTACCTGCCGGCGCCACGCGTATCGACGGCCGTGGAAAATTTCTGATGCCGGGCCTCGCCGAAATGCACGCGCATGTGGTCGGTGGCAACAACCCGAACCACGAGACCATCAACCGCGACATCATGTTCCTCTATGTCGCAAACGGCATCACCTCCATTCGGGCGATGCTGGGCGCGCCAAACCAGATTCCGCTACGCGAGCAGCTGCGCCGCGGCGAGATCCTTGGTCCCACCATGTATGTCAGCGCCCCCTCCCTGAACGGCAACTCGGCGCCCAATCCGGATACCGCCGCCAAGCTCGTGCGGGCTCACAAGGCGGCGGGCTACGATTTCCTCAAGATTCACCCCGGCCTCTCGCTCGAGACGTACAACGCTATCGTGCGCACCGCGGCCGAGGTGGGGCTCACGTGGGCCGGCCACGTCCCAGCCGCTGTTGGGTTGCGTCTTGCCCTGGCCGCGCGCCAATCCACCGTAGACCATCTCGACGGGGTCCTGGAAGCGTCGGTGCCGGACAGCATTTTCCCAAAGTTGCAGACGCCGGGCGCCATCACTTTCGCGCAGTTCGTTGGCAGCGTGGATCCGTCGAAGTTCACGGCGATCGCGAATGAAATGAAGGCCGCTGGCGTATGGAATGTCCCAACGATGCTGGTATGGGAGAATCTCTATAGCCAGGCGGAGACACCGCAGGCGATGGGTGCGCGCGCGGAGATGAAGTATGCGCCGCGCCAACAGGTGGCGAACTACGTCGCGCAAAAGACCAACATGATCCAGCAGCAGCAGAATACCGGCCTTACCCCCGAAATTGCGGCGCAGTACATCGCATTGCGCCGGCGCGCGCTCAAAGCGGTGGCCGACGCCGGCGCGCCGCTGCTGATGGGCACCGACTCGCCACAGCTGTTCATGGTGCCCGGTTTCGCGCTCCACCGCGAGCTCGGCATCATCGCGGAAGCCGGCGTGTCGCCACACACGATTCTCGAATCGGGAGCAAAGAACGTCGCGCGGTACGTCGCCGAGCAACTCAAGCTGGACGGGAACTTTGGCACGGTGGTGGTGGGCAATCGGGCGGATCTCGTCCTGCTGGATGCGAACCCTCTCCAGACCGTGGCCAATCTGACCAAGCGAGCTGGTGTAATGGTCAAAGGCCGCTGGGTCCCGGCCTCCGAAATCGAGAAAGGCCTGGCCGATCTGGCCGCAAGGTACGCCCAGTAGAGTTTGAAACACCGGGCTGTACCGGGGGTACAGTCCGACAGTCTCAGCTGGAGTAACAAACGTGTTGGCCCACCTCAATGCCACGCGGATTGCGGCGATCATCCTACCCATCGCCGCCGCGTGCTCGCAGTACCCGGCCGGTAGCGTCATTCAGGCCGGAATACCTGTTCCCGCCACCAGCCGGAGCGCGGCTGTCGTTGTCCCGACGGCGGAACGGTACATCGGCGTGAAGTACAAGTGGGGCGGAACGTCGCCACGAACCGGTTTCGATTGCTCCGGATACGTCCAGTACGTGTTCGCGAAACACGGTGTACGGTTGCCGCGCACATCGCGCGCTCAGGCATCAGCGGGAGACCGCGTGCGGCTGGATTTCAACGCGCTGCGTGCCGGTGATCTGCTCATGTTCGCCTCGAACGGCCAGGCCATCAGCCATGTGGCGATCTATGCGGGCAACAAGCGCATCATTCATTCGAGCAAGAGCGGCTCAGGCGTGCGCTACGACAACCTGACCACGAATCGTGGCGCGTGGTATCGCGACAACGCGGTGGTGGCGCGTCGCGTCGGCACCGAGGCGCAGGGCCGCGGCATCGTGCGCGATTTTGTCGCGGAGCTTCGCGCGTCAGGCGTTCGCGTCGACTTTCCGTTCGACCTCGGAGATCTCGCGCCGAAACCTTAGCATGGCCGAAAAAGTCACATCGCTCCGGCGGCGCGCTGCACCTTGCAGCGCGCCATTTTCGCTCGTACAGTAGCGCAAATCGCCGGCGCCACGGCGCCGCAGCTCAGGCGCCGGCTTCTCCTCCCCAGATCCCGAGGATCGACATGAGAAGCTGGTGTACGTCAACCTCCGCGCGAGAGGTTGCAAGATCGCCGCGTGCGCGCTCGCTGCGACGCCTTGTCCTCGCGACCTTCGCGCTCTTCAGTTGTCTCGCCTTGGCGCCAGTCACAGTCTTGGCCCAGGGCGCTATCGCCGGCACCGTCACCGCGGCTGGCACCGCGGAATCGATGACCGGAGCACAGATCAGCGTCACCGGCACCACGCTCAGGACGACCACTGACGAGAGTGGTCGTTTTCGGTTTGCGAGTGTCCCAGGCTCGAACGTGACCCTCGAGGTCCGGCGTATCGGATACAAATTTGCGCGCGTGCCTGCACGCGTTGGCGACGAGGCCGTTCGCATCGTGTTGACGCTGAACCCCACTAGCCTCGAAGCAGTGGTCGTCACCGGCACGCCCGGCGCCGCGCAGAAGCGCGAGCTGGGCAATGCCGTCGGCCAGATTAACGCCGCCGACGTCGTGGAGACGTCGCCGATTTTGTCGATGCAATCGTTGCTCAACGGACGCACGCCCGGCGTGGTCATCATGCCGACATCCGGTCAGGTGGGCACGGGTGCTCAGGTGCGCATTCGCGGCCAGGCCAGCTTGTCGCTGGGCAATAATCCGTTGCTGTACGTGGACGGCGTTCGCGTGAACAACGCTGCGGCGACCGGCCCGATCAGTCAGGCATTCGGCTCAGCGCCGATCTCGCGCCTCAACGATTTCAACCCCGCGGACATCGAGTCCATCGAGGTCCTCAAGGGTCCCAGCGCAGCAACACTCTACGGAACGGAAGCCGCCAACGGTGTCATCAACATCATCACGAAGAAAGGCGCCAGCGGCGCACCAAAGTGGAACGCCAGCTGGCGGCAGGGAAGGAACTACTTCGATAACTGGGAAACGCGGTTCCCGGTGAACTACGGGGCGCGTCGTTTGGCCACAGACGGCGCAACTCCTACCGGCCCCATCGAAGCGGTGAATTTCGACTCGTTGCGCATCGGCGCTTGCGGTGACTCGGTTGCTACCCGCACCGGGAAAAGGTGTGACATTTTCCGTACCGGCAAGCATCAGGAGACGGAGCTCGCCGTCAGCGGCGGCGCCGGCCTGCTCACGTACTATGCAAGCGGCAACTTGTTCGACTCGGAGGGCGCCGAGCCGCGCAACAACCGGCGCACGTACAGCGGCCGATTGAATGTCGGCTTCGCCCCAAGCGAGAAGTTCCGAATCTCGACGAACATCGGCTACGTCACCGGCCCCACCAACATTCCCTGTGACGCGGGGTGCGGCGGCTATACCTGGACAACGCTGTCGGCCACGCCAAACAACTACAACTTGGCCAACAGGCACGGATTCCACAGCAGTCTGCCATACGTGTACGACCAAACGGTCGTACTCTGGCAGGACCTCACCCGCACCACAGCAAGTCTGCGCCTCGAGCATCAGCCGCTCACCTGGCTGTCCCACCGCCTGGTGTTGGGGGGCGACGTGACCAACGAAGGCGACAACGAGCTCGACCCACGGGTGGATTCGTTGCAGTCCAATGGATTCCGCTCGATCAACCAGCGCGAAGTCATCAACCGATCGCTGGATTACACCGCGAACGCGATCTGGAACTACAGCCCGGCGTACCGGTTCACGACCTCCGTCGGCGCCCAGTATTTCACCGAGAGCATTCACTCGGTGGCCGCGAGCGGCTCGGTCTTCCCCACGCCCGGCCTGACGTCGGTGAGCGCCACCACCACGAACCGCCTGAACTCTGAAGGCTTCGTGGACGACAAGTCGCTGGGCATTTACGGTCAAGAGCAGTTCGCCTGGCGTGACCGACTGTACCTCACAGCGGCTCTCCGCTCCGACGATCACAGCGCGTTCGGCTCCGGATTCAACAGAGTCACGTATCCGAAGCTGTCGCTGAGCTATGTGCTCAGTGACGAGCCGTGGTTCAAGGTTCCCTTTGTGGCGGACCAGCTTTCGGAATTCCGTCTCCGCATGGCGTATGGGGAGTCAGGCAAGGCACCCAACACGTACTCCTCCATTCGCACGTATACCACGACATCCGGCCCAAATGACTCGCCGGCAGTCACCCCCAACGCCACCGGCAACGAGGATCTTGGCCCCGAGCGCGGCAAGGAAATCGAACTCGGCTTCGACGCGAGCGCGCTATCCGACCGCCTGGGAGTAGAGCTCACGTACTACAATAAGAAAACGGCCGACGCGATTCTCGATAAGGTCATCGCGCCGTCGTCAGGCCAGGCCGGATTCCAGCCGTTCAACATCGGTGGCATCCTCAATAGCGGCATCGAGTTCATGGTCCGCGGAACACCGTGGCGCAGCGACCGGATCGGTCTCGACCTGACCGGCAGCATCTCCACCAACCACAACGAGGTCACCGACCTGGGTATTCCGGGACAGTACTTCGTCACAGCCGGCACCTTCTTGCGCCATCAGGTGGGATATCCCGCGTTCGGCTGGTTCGAGCAGCGGGTTGTTACTACGGCATTCAACCGTACCACCGGCGTCGCGTCCAACGTGATGTGTTCGGATACGATCCCGAACTCGGGCGGCAAGGAAGGCGGCGTGCCGCGACTCTGCAATGGACTCGACGGTATCGCCGGCAACGGTGATGACGCGCCGAACGTGTTCCTCGGCCGCTCCGTCCCACCCCGAGAGTTGGCGTTCAGCGGAACGCTGACGCTGTTCAACCGGATCCGCGTGTTCTCGATGCTGGATGTGAAGAACGGACACAAGAAGCTGGACGGCAACACGCGCGTGCGTTGCGGCATCTTCGGACGTTGCAAGGAAAACTTTGCCAACATTCCCGCAAGCGGCTTTGCGGCCGAAGTGGATTCGATTCGCACCGCGCAGGCGCAATCCAACAGCAACCTGGTGGATTTCCTGATTACGAAGTCGAACTTCGCCAAATGGCGCGAGTTCACCGTTTCGTATGACGTACCTGACAGGTATGCCAGAGCGGCTCGCGCCAGTCGCGCCACGGTCTCACTGTCAGGACGCAACCTGAAGACCTGGACGAGCTATCAGGGCTTCGAGCCCGAGGCGATGTTCCTCGGCGGTGCGCGCGGTGGTAATGCAGCATGGGAGCAGACGACGTTGCCGCAACTCACGTCGTGGATGCTCACTTTCAACCTTGGCTTCTGAGGCGCAACCATGAAAATGACTACGCGACACGTAGCGCGCGCGCTGGCCATTCCGGGAGCGCTCGCGGTGATGGTTCTGGCGGGCTGTGATCTCGACAAAGTCCTGCAAGTCCAGCCCGCGAACTTGATCCCCGCCGTCGGACTCGAACGCCCGGAGAACGCCGCGCTGTTGGTGGCCGGCGCCGCGGCGGATTTCGATTGTGCATTCAACTCGTACGTCGTTGCCGGAGCGTTGATCGGCGAGGAGTTGGAGGACGCACTCCAGACGGCCGCCCGCTGGCCGTATGACCAGCGCGACGTACAGGCGAACAACGCGTTCTATTCGACGAACAGCTGCACGGGCATCGGGATTTATACGCCGCTGCAGAGCGCTCGCGTCTCGGCGAGCAACATTCGCAGACTGATGGAAGGATGGACCGATGTGCAGGTGCTGGGCCGGCAACTCCTCATCGCACGCGCTGCCGCCTACGAGGCCTGGGCGCAGCTGTTGATGGGCGAGGCGTTCTGCGAAACTGTGTTCTCGAGCGTCAACGGCGAAGAGATCAGCTGGGGCACGATCATCACCCGTTCCCAAGTCCTCGACTCCGCGATCGCTCGCTTTACACAGGCAATCACCGTTGCGACTGCCGTAGGTGGAACGGTCGCCGACAGCCTGCGCTACTTCGCGCTGGTGGGCCGGGCACGGGCTTATCACGATAAGGGCGACATGACCCTCGCCCGTGCTGACGCGGCCGTGGTTCCCGCCGCATTCGTGTGGAACGTCACGGCGTCCGGGACGACGGCGCGACGCAACAATCGCGTGTTCCAAGAGAGCAATCCCGCGGTCAACCAGCAGAACGCCTCTGTGGGCCTGTATTACCGCACGCTGAACGATCCGCGCGTGCCGGTGCAGAACCGGAACCGTGTAAGTCAGGGTACGAACGTGCCACAGTGGTCGCAGATGAAGTACACGGCGGTCACTTCGTCCATTCCGGCTGCGACAGGAGTGGAAATGCAGTTGCTGATCGCGGAGGCAGATCGCAACCTGGTTCCTGCGACCAACACGTTGGCCATCATCGCAGCCATGCGCACCGCCGGAGCTCAGGGCGCGTATACAGGTACGACGGCGGCCCAACATCTGACCGAGATC
>JANNJV010000453.1:0-16388 GCA_031395945.1 Gemmatimonadota bacterium
GATCTCGCGATCGACCTGCTCGTAATCCTGGACGGCCGGCAGCCGAACCGACGCCGACGGGATGTTCGGACGCTGACCCGACGGGTATTGCGACGCGGCGGTGGCCATTAGTGCTGCACCCCCGCACTGGCAGGTGCGCCAGGCGTGGCCGGCGCCGCCGACCCCGCCGGATGATTCACTTTCTTGAGATACACGACGGCGGTGAAGGTGTTGAGCTCTTCGAACACGTGATACGCGCGCTCGTCCGCCAGCATCCTGGTCACCGACCAATTCGCGTCCGCGGCGTCGCCAAAGACGATTGCCCGCGACGGGCACGCGGCGGCGCACGCCACCGTGAACTCATCCGCGCGCACCTCACGCTGCTCCGCAGATGCGCGATTTTCTGCCTCACGGATGCGCTGGACGCAGAACGTGCATTTCTCCATGACGCCTTTGGAGCGCACCGTGACATCTGGATTCAACTGCCAGTTCAAGGGCTCCGGGAACGCGTACTGCACTCGATCCGGCTCACCGTACCCGAACCAATTGAAGTACCGCACCTTGTACGGGCAGTTGTTGGAGCAGTACCGCGTGCCCACGCAGCGGTTGTAGACCTGCACGTTCAGGCCATCCGGAGCGTGGTAGGTGGCGTACACCGGACACACCGGCTCGCAGGGCGCGTTGCCACAGTGCTGACACAGCATCGGGACAAAGCGGGCCTCGAAGTCCTCCGTGAAATGTCCGTCATCCGCCCCTTCGTAGTAGCGCTCCAGGCGTAGCCAGTTCATCTCGCGGCCGCGCGTGATGTTGAATCCGGGAGTTTTCTCCGCGTACACCACGCCGTTCTGCCACGGCGCTCCGACGGTGGGAATGTTGTTCTCCGCATAACACGCCGTCACGCACGCCGAACATCCCGTGCAACGCGCCAGGTCGATGGTCATGGCCCAGCGCCGCTTGGTCATCTGCGACGTATGGTCCGGGCTGTACATGCCGCGCAGGATGCCCTGGTCCTTCGCCGTGGGCGACCCAAGCTCGCCCTGCGCATCCGCCGCGACGGGCGACCGCAGGCCGGGCAGGAATTCGTGCTTGGCGGCGCCGGGGATGTTGTGCCCTTCATGCTCCACCGGCCTGCCGATGTCGGTCACGGACATCGCCTGCGCGATCCCGCGTCCGTGCTGTCGCGCCGAGCCTTCCGTGCTGACGAGCGTTACGTGGTCGCCGGTTTTTGCAATCGAACACTTCGTGGTGCCCACCAACGCGCCGCCGCTATTCAGGCGAGCGGTCAAGACGTCCAACGGATTCGCACCGATGCCCCGGGCGTACCGGCCGTACCCCCACTGCACCGTGGTATCCTTGCCATCGAACCAAGTACTCTGCGACGTGGAACGGTGCCCCTGCCCCAGCGGCATCGCGACCGTATCGGGACGGACACCGAGGTAGATGTGGGCAGGAGCGCGCACGCTGCCCGTCGCCGTCTTCACTTCGATGACGTCGCCGCGCTGGATACCCAGTCGCGCGGCAGTCTCCGGGTGGATCTCGACCCACGAACTCCAGAGCACCTTGGTGACGGGGTCAGGAAGTTCCTGGAGCCATGGCTTATTCGCACCGCGTCCATCGCCGATGACGGGAGACGGATACGTGACGAGAAAGAACTCGCCCGTCGTCGCCGTCGTCGGCATCTGCACGGGCGGCACGGCCGCCGCCACGCTGCGCGCCGGCACCGACCCACTCATGACGCCGCGCGCCAATGCCGCTCCCAGGGTCTGGGCGTTGCTGCCGCCGGGAAGTCGGGAACGCAGCCAGGCGCCATAGTCCGCTTGCGGATAGCGGCTCGCAGTCGCCGCGTCCTTTTTCGCCACGGTCATGAGCACATCGGCGGTGGAGCGCGTGCCCGTGAACACCGGATCCATCGCGGGCTGCTGCAAGCCGATCGTTCCGCGCACCGGCTCGGAGTCACCCCAGCCCTCGAGGGAGTGCAGATCCGGTAGGATCAGGTCGCACTGTTCGGTGGTCTCGTCCGGATACGCCGAAAAGCTGACCTTGAACGCAACCTTGGAAAACGCGTCGGCGAAGTTGATGGACTTCGGCAGCGTGTAGGCCGGGTTGGTTCCGCGAATGAACGCCACGCCCACCTGTCCCGCACGCATCCGCTCGACAGCGGCGAGTACTTCATTCTGTCGCGCGATGCCGTCGAACGCTGTGATGGCATCGCCACCGCGACTCTGATTCAAGCCCGCGGCGGCCAGGGCGAGCTCGAGTCCATTCTCACCACGGCCGCTGGCCATCACGAGGGCCGGCCGCGCTGCCGCGTATTCCTGTTGCAGCCGTTGAAGCGTTGCGACCTGCACCCCGCTCGCTTGTGACGCCGCGGTGGCGCCACCCCGACCAGCCAGGAAATTCGCAATCGCGAGTTCGCCACCGGGTGTGCACGCCACCCATTGATCCGCGTTCAGTCCGGTGAGCGAACGCCGGGGCCCGACATAGATGAAGCGCGGAGCCTCGGTGATCTTCGCGCGCGCCTCCGCGAAGTCCAGCTGATGCGGGACCGTCGCACCCCACCCGTCGAGGAAGTCCGCGCCGAACGAAATGATGAGCCGCGCGTTCGCGAAATTCCATCGCGGCCACGAGACGCCGTACGTGCGCCGATGTGCTTCGATGGCGCCGTGATCCGCCTCGAAGTCCACGCTCAGGTGCGGCCGCATGCCATAGCCAGCGAGCCACGCGTCGAGAAACGCCGGAAAGCTCCCGCTCTCGTGCTGATTGAGGAACACGGCGTTCGCGGCGCCGCCCGCGCCGCGTGCCTCCGTCAGCCGTTGCGCGAGCTGATTAATCGCGTCGTCCCAGGTTGCCGCGCGCCAGGTACTCCCCGTCCTGATCATCGGCGAGCGGAAACGGTCCGGGTTGTACAACCCCTGCACCGCCGATTGGCCGCGTGCGCAGAGCGCGCCGTGATTGAGCGGGTGTTCCGGATTGCCCTCCAGCTTGACCACCCGGCCGTCGCGCGTCTCTGCGATCACGCCGCACGCCGCCGAGCACTCGCGACAGGTCGTCGCGTAGTAGGTGGACACACCGGGTACGGTCTGGTCGGGTGACACCAGGTACGGAATCAGCTTGCCCGTCGGCTCCGAGCACGCCGCAGCTCCCGCGGCCGTGCTGGCGCCGAGCACCTTCAGGAACTCGCGCCGCTTGACGCCAGCTGGCTTTGTGGGCTCGGGCATGCTCAGTAGTGACAGTTGGCGCAGTCGTAGCGGGCGCGCTTGCGCTCCGCCGCCGGCGTGACGGTCGAGATCGTGTCCGTGCCTGGATAGCCCGTCGCGCGCTGCCCTTCAACGGGATCGTAGCCATTGACGTGACACTTCACGCACCAGCCCATGTTGAGCGACGCGTACTGATATACGCGATCCATCTTCTGGACCTCGCCGTGACACGTCTGGCAGGTGACGCCCGCATTGACGTGGCGCATATGGGGAAAGCGCACGTATTCCGGCACCTTGTGGATTCGCACCCAGGGAATGGGCTTACCGTGTCCGGCGGCGTAGTACTTCTGCAGTTTCTGAATCTCGGGCCGATCCGCGCGCACGATGAGATGACAGCCCATGCACGTCGAGACAGCCGGCATGCCTGGATCAGGCGATTTGTTGGCGGTGTTGTGACAGTACAGACAGTTCATGTTCAAATTGCCCGCCGCATGAAGCGGATGCGGGAAATTGATCGGCTGAACGGGCTGCGCGTTTTGAGATGAGGATGCGCCGCTATATGCGGACAGGATTACGGCGCCAATGGCGAGGGCGATGAGCCCCGGAATAGCGGTCCACTTCCGTCGCTGAGTCATCGCGAGGTATGAATGTGGTCCCACAATCGACCTTGTGAACTATTTCACAAGGCGCAGCAAATCTGTCCCGTACCCCCACAGGCGCGCAAGTGCAACGCCTTCTGCAGCCCGTACGCCCGAAGAACCTAATCACGTCGACTGCAAGGTGAAGCGGCCGATCGTCGCTACTCGAACAATCGGTCGGGGTCAGCCAGCGCACACTGCGCAAGATCGGGGGGAAGCAGATCCAGGTTGGCTCGCGCGTTCTGCGTGAGCCGCAGCGGCCACTGGGTTCCAAAGACGAAGCGTTCGCTGCCCATGCTCCGAAACACTTTGGCCAAGTGATCCTCCGGCGGTCCCCACACCCACGAAAAGTCCCACACGACGCGGCGTTGCTCTTCGGGCGTGAGCCCCCAGTGCACCTCTTCCATGAAGTCGCGCCCAGCCGCGACAACAATGAGACGCACGCGCGACCCCGCACGGGCGAGCGCACGAACCGTCGCCGCCTGCAGGTCTCCCGCCACATCGAGCGGATGTCGCTGGCGAAGATCTTCGAAGCGCACCGTCAGCAGCACCGCGATGCGGGCCTCACCGCAGGCAACCGCGAGCTCAGCGAGGCCGGAGTCAGAAGGTCCCATCTGCCATTGCGCGGGGTACACGCGGACGGCCGGTGCACCGGCGTCCCTGGCGGTTCGCACGGCGCCCTGCCAATCAGGCCAGTCCGGGCGGATGGTGGGTACCGGCCGCAACTTGTCGGAGTGCATCGCGAGCGCCGTGTACAACTGCGCGTTGCCAGCGGCGGGATCGCGATAAAACGCGGACGGCAGGTGGCCCACCCACGCGCCACTCAAGCGCTCGCGATCGAGGACACGCTCGAGCACCTCGGGGTCCGGGTGCGGCACATACCGAAATGGATACGGACCGATCAACGTGTTGACGTCGATCATCGTGTTCCCACATGCGCCGGCGCCGTTGCCGGCTTGCTCAGTGACGCGAACGCGCGTTCCCCGAAGACCCGCACGGCATTCCGCCATCGGATGTCCTGGATGTCGTCATCGGAGGACAGGCCAGTGTTCTCCAGCGCTCGCAGCTTCGCGAGCCCCGTCTCCATGGTGACGTCCGACCCCCACAGCAGACGCTGCGACCCGATCGCTCCCACGGCCTCGTCGAGCATGCCGCGGTCTACACCACTGCCGGATATGTCCGCCACGATGTTTTTCACGTGACGAATGGCCGCGTACGTGTGCAGGTAGTCCCCTCCTCCGCCGATATGCGCCAGGATGAACGTCACCTTCGGGTGGCGCCGAGCCAGTCGCGCGAGGTCCGCGCCATCCGAAATCTCCTGGTTGGGCCACTCCCGTCGTCGATGCTGCCAGATGTGATGCAGGATCGGCAGTCCGCCCTTGGCGGCGCGCGAGCAGATGGGGTCGAGCAGCGGATCGTCCGCGCGTCGGCTGGCGAGCAGCTTGATCCCGATGGCGCCGTGGGCGACGCAGCGATCGATCTCGGCGATCGCGTGATCCGTGTAATTCGGATTCACGGTCACCAGCATCCGGACTCGATCTCCCTCCCGGGCGCAGAGCGCGAGCATCTCGTCGTTGCCGAGTGAGGCATCCGTGGGCGACGGGAAGTACGTGGGAGACGTGAAGCCGTACGTGCCCAGGACCGAGGCGACGTGACAGGTGATCCCCATGGTATCGCCGGCGCGGAAGCGCGCCGCGTTGACGTCGGCCCAGTCCGCGCGCCCACACCCGGCGTGGAGAAAATGTGCATGCGCGTCGATCAGTGGCCCGGTCACGCGTCCTCGCGCTCTCGCAGTTCCACAAAAGCGGCGCTGGCCCCGGCCTCGATCTCACGGATCGCGTCGTCGTCGTGCGCGACCGCGGCGAAATTGTACGCACCTCGTTTGAAAAGAACGCCGGCGCGGACCGCCGCCGCGAGGAAGTCAGTCTCGACGTCCTGGTCCTCGAATCGGAGCAGCCACATGGGGTCGATCCCGTCGAGTGTCACCCCCGCAAGGCCACTTGCCGCCAGGGCGTCGCCCACGACTCGCCGCATTTCCTTGCCGGTGCTCCAGAGCGTCGCGCAGATGTCGGCTCGCTCGTGCCAGGCGAGCACCGCGGCCGCAGCGGTCAAGGCACCCGTTTCGCTGGCGAGCGTGGACGAAATCCAGGTTCGCTCCGCCGCTTCCATCAGTGCGGCCTTGCCGCAAACCGCCGACAGTGGAAAACCGTTGGCCATGGCTTTACCGAACGCGGCCAAATCGGGCACAATGTCCGCGTACTGTTGATACCCACCGGTGGCGAGGCGGAAGCCGGTCTTCACCTCGTCGAAGACGAGTACGGCCCCTTTCGCATCGCAGAGCGCCCGCGCGCGCACGATCCACTCCTTCGACGGCAACCGCTCCACGACTGGCTCGATCACGATCGCTGCGAGGTCAGTGCCAGCCTCCGCCACCGCACGCTCGAGCGCCGATACGTCATCGAAGGGGACTACATGAAGCAGCTTGCGGGTGGTCGCGGGGACGCCGGCAGCGTCGGATGACCAATCATGCCAGCCGAAGTAGCCGCATGCGATGACAGCCTCACGACCCGTATAGGTTCGCGCGATCCGGACCGCAGCGCTCACCGCTTCCGCGCCTGTTTTCAGAAACTGCACCCGCTCGGCACACGGAATCACGCTGCAGAATCGCTCGGCGACCTCGACCTCGAGCGCGGGCGAGAATCCCGAGACCGAGCCGCTGGCGACCGCCTCGATCACCGCTCGGGTCAATTGTGGTTCGGCATAGCCGAGTGCCACGCTGCCGAGCGCCATGGTGCAGTCCACCAGCATCTGGCCCTCGGTGGTCTGGACATGGCAGCCAGCGGCCCGAACGAAATGCGTGGGCAGGTCGTCGCTCGCGCCGGCGCGACCGTAGAGCGCGTCACTGCGCTTGCTGCCCGTGGACGCGCCGCGGGTGATCACCCGTTGAGCGCGCAGCGCCCAACTTTCGTGCGGTTCGTCGATCTCCGCGACGGATTCGTCATCGGGGCCCTGCGGTTCCAGGGCGTCGGCCTCTGGCTCGGCGGGATCGGCAGGAGCCGGCGCTGGCGATTTTCCAAACAGGCGTGAGAAGACCATGGTCAGAATGAGGCGGCTGAAGGGCGCGCTTTCAAGTGCGTTTGCGTTCCATGAATCTGATGACCTCGAGGGCCATGGCGCGGATGAGGGAAAGCTCTCGCGCGTCCGGCCCCGCGCGCGCCGTGAGCGACCGGACTGTGCGCATGATCAACTCAGTCTGGCGCGTCTTGAAAAACTCAATGGCCTGTAGCGAGCGCTGAACGTCCTCGAAATACTGCTCGAGCTGCGCCTCGGTGGCCGGCGGAGCACTCTTGCGCGGTGGCGCGATGACGCGGGTGGCGTCACCCGCCGCGAGGTGCAGCTCGTACAATCCGATGAGCACGGCTTGCGCCAGATTCATCGAGGAGTGTTCACTGGTCGGAATCACGACGGCGGAGTGGAGTCGATCGAGGATTTCATTGGGGAGTCCGCTGTCCTCCCTGCCGAACACCATGGCCACGGGCCCGTCGACCGCGGCACCGAGCAATTCGTCGGCGGCCTCTTTTGGACCGATCACCCGCCATTTCGCGGCGCGACGACGAGCGGTAAAGCCGACGAGCCGCACACAATCCTTCACCGCGTCGTCGAACCGATCGAACACCCGAATACGGTCGATCACGTCGCGGGTATTGTGGGCTATTCCTTCCAGCCGGTGCGCTTCGTATGGAACGGGCTGAACGAGACGGAGATCGGCAACTCCCATATTCTTCATGGCGCGCACAGTCGCGGCGATGTTCACCGGATCCTGCGGCTCGTGCAACACGACGGTTACGTTCGCAAGCCGGGTTCCGCTCATGGAACGATTTCCAGCGGGATGAGCCGCGCGGGATCATGTCGGTCTCCGCGGAGATACACGAACTCTCCGCGCGCGCCGCTCATCACCAGTTGCCCGCGGCGGCGCTCTCGGCCTGGAATGGTCTCGTTGATGATGACGTCCATTCTGAGCGCGTGCACCGCGTTTTCCGCAGCGTCACCCAGCGGAATCTCGATACGCATCTCGTAGCCGTCCGCGGTTTCGCGCCAGCGCGCCTTCGGTTGGCTCGTGGGCGAGGCTCCGATCGCGCGTACGCGCACCGCATGGCCGCCGGGCTCCGGAACGAGCATCCAGTCGCCGCGCGACCCCACGTCCTCGAGGTGTAGCTGGATGCCGGCGCGCATGGTATCGGGATGCTCGTTGTCGTACGGGTTCGTGGCATCTGCGGCGGCGAAGATGGGTTTCCCCGCGGCGACGCGCGCAAGAATCACGAGAGTGTGCGCGGATGCCGCAATCGCGACGCTCGCATGTGGCGAACCCGCGCGTGCCCAGGAATCTTCAGAGCGCCGGTAATGTGGTTCGGCGAGCTCGTAGACAAGCAGGCGTGCACGCGCGGCGGACGTCAATTCAGACAGCCAATCACCCGACTCCGGCGTGCGATGGACTCGCATCGGCACCAGCGGCGTTCTGTCGGCCGCCTGTGGCGCTGCAGGTTCGGATGAGCGAAATCCGCCGAGATCGACGCTGCTGCGCGCGCCTCCGACAAATAGCTCGACATGCCAGCCCTTGTCGTCGCGCCGATGCACGTGGCGCTCGCCACCGCGCCATTCCACCGAGAACGCGTCCCCCTCACCATGGACCCTCAGAAGATCCGTTTGCCAGGTGAGCACGGTGCGGCACTGTCCCGACTGTCCATGCATGCGCCGGACGAGAAACCGGCGCGTTTCTGTGGGCGGTTGCCCCGGTCCGCTCGCGCTGAACAACTCGGAAACGCCATCGTAGATCGTCGTGACCATCAATCCTGGCGGGTTTCCCGCGAGCATCGGCGGGATCAGATCCTGCTGCCAGCGTGCGATGTCCGTCACGAAGGCAAAGCCATCCTCCAGCCTGGCACCGCCCTCGAGTTGAGCCGGCCGCATATCGGGCACCGGCACGACCTCCAGGTGCCATGGAAGTTCCACGCGCACGTCTCGATCGGCCGTCCAGCGCAATTCATCGATCACGTAGTCGGGTGCCACCATAAGGGTGCGTTCTAGCCGAACGCCGCCGTCAGGAATGGTAAATGCCGCCACGATCCAGCCCAGGCCTTCGCGCTCATCGTAGGCCAGCAACTCTCCGTCGCCGAACGGCTGCGACTTACCGTCCACGAGTGGCGCGTTGTGCGCCAGGGTACTGCGATACCAGTGCAACGAGGGATCGACGTACGACCCCGTCCCCATGTCGTCGAGCCAGCGCGTTGCGCCGTGATACAGGGTCAGGTTCAAGCGATCGGGATGCCCGTGGCCGCCGCCGGATTGCCCGTAATCCAGGCCGACGTAGACGTCACCTGCGCGCCGAAAGACAGCGTAGCCCTGGGCGTCGAGCAAGGTGGATCGCGGCTCCAGCGGTGTGAGCGCCCGCAATTCCGGAAGTGCGTGCAACAACGCGCGCCATCCAAGATCAGCGCGCGTCAATGCCGATGGCGGACCGTTTCGCTCGACATCCGCGGTGGACCGCGCGCGTCCAGTGGCTCGGCGTTCGTGTCCTGCCTCATAACAGCGCGCCAGTCCGCCCGCGAGGGCGGCATCATTGCGACGCCCGAATCCCAGCTCCGTGAGCTCCGCCAGGCGCCACTGGCGCAGGGAGACCGCGTACTGCGAGTCCTTTCTTGACGGCATCGTGAAGTCGGGCAACGCCGTGGCGAAGGGCGCGGCGAACGCCGATTGGAATCGCTCCCCCAGCTCCGCCGGCAGCCGGTGGCCGGCTGATTCCGCCAACACGACGCCATACCACAATCCGCGGAGCGCGAACTGGTGGTAGTTCTCTCCTTCGTACCACGTGCCGTCGCGCAACAGCGCCGTCGAAAGATGGGCGTGCAGTCCCGATGGTCCATGGATGAGTCGATCGGACCACGTGCTATCGCGTTGAACCACCGCCGCCGCGAAAAGCGCTGCGTTGTTCCACACCTGACGATTCGACATCCCCTCGTCGAATCCCGCGATGATATCGCGACTTGGAGCGATGATCCGTTCGCGCGTCAGGTCCGCGATGGCGTTGTCGCCCGCGCGCTCGAGCATGTCCGCCGCGACACAGATCTGCAGCAGCCAGATAGACTCGAGGTAGGTACTGAAGAACACGCGCGTAGGGCCGAGCACGTTGTCGCGATTGGGATACTCGAGGTAGCGCTCGCAATACGCGCTGAGAATGTCCCTGGCCAGCCGGCCATGCTTCGCGTCCCCGTGTAACAAATGAAACAGCGAGGCGTGCACGGCGCGCTCGGCGAGCCAGAGCTGATACGACATGATCCACGCCCGATGGTGCGCTGACCCCGACGCGATCGTGCCGCACTGAAGACAGCGATGCTGATGCGGAGACCAGGGATCGAACTCGAGCACGCTGCCATCGCGCTCGCATCGACCGCCAGCGCGCGAGAGCAGTGCCTTCTCCGTCGGGACGAACAGCTCCCGATGAAGCAGGGGCTCCAACTCCGCGGCCAACGAGTCGTAGAGCGGCCCCAGCGCCTTCGCGTCGCGCGTCGCGCGCCGACGCTCCTCGAGCCCGTCGTCCCCCAACAAAAGCATTTCAGCGCCTCGCCATGGCGTATCGGGACGAGTCGCTCGTTGTCCAGCGCGCGACGGTGACCAGCTCTCCGCGAAGATCCATTCGCACGTTACGCATCCGCGCCGCGACACCCTGAACGCCACGGGAGTGATAGAGCCAGGAGACCGGAACGTCCCGCGCGAGTTCCTGTTGCACCGCCTGCCACGCGTCGCGCTGGGCCGCGCTGGTGCGCGCGTCGCGCGCCCGCGCAAAGTGCTCGTCGAGGGTGCGGGAGTGGTAACCGGCGTAGTCGAGCGAACCGCCGGCCTGCGCGGATTCGAACATCGCACGCACGTAGGCCAGGGACAGGTCGCCTGGAATTCCCGTGATCAGCAGGTCGAATGCTTTGTCACGCGCGCGCGCGCGCGCCAGGAATGCAGCCAGCTCCATCTGTCGGATGGCCACGCGGATTCCGCGCTCAGCCAGGTCGGCCTGAATGAGCTGCTCCACGGCATTGTCCCCGCTGCCCACCGTCAGCAGCTCCACTACGATCGCGCGGCCACCGTTCGCTGCGCGCGTAAATCCAGCGGCGTCCAGCAAAGAGTCTGCCCGCTGTACGTCGCGGACCGGTGACGCAGACCGCGCGAGCGGGTTTTCCGGCGGCACCGGACCTGACGCGGGCGTGCCGTATCCGGCGAGCGCGGCGTCGACGATGCGAGCGCGGTTGATGGCGAGGTCGATCGCTCGGCGAACGCGCACGTCGTTGAACGGAGCGCGGCGAGAGTTGAACACGAGCGCGTTCGAGAACAGGACGGGATAGTCGAGGACCGTGATCACCGGATCGCGGTCCGCGAGAGACGCCATCGTCGGGGCAATACCCGCGAAGTCGAGATCGCCCGCGGCCAACCCCGCAAACTTCGTGGTGGGCTCGTCGACGACCGCTATCACAAGCTGACGAATGCGCGGCGCGCCGCCCAGCGCGGCGGGAAATGCGGAGTTCCTCTCAAAGGTCCATCGCTGGCCGGGCACCCGATCGACAAAGCGAAACGGACCATTGCCCACAGGATTGAGGCTGAAATTGGCGCGCCTCATGTCCGCCGGCGGGACGGTCGCGAGCTTGTGGGCGGGCACAATGGGCAGCTCCGCCAGAATTGCCGGAAGTTCGCGCTGCGGGGAGCGGAATCGGATGACGACCGTGCTATCCGAGGGCGCAAGCACCGTGTCGACGACAGCGAGATCCGAGGCACGTGCGAAGCCTGTGCGCGGGTCGCGGGCGGCCAGCAACGTAAAGACCACGTCGCCTGACGTAGTGCGCGCGCCGTCGTGCCAGGCGAGGTCCGCGGCCAGGCTCAGGGTGAGTGTTCGCCCGTTGTCGCTCCATAGCCATGACCGCGCAAAGTAGGGCTGGGGAGCCAATGTGCTGTCGTACTGCACCAGTGTCACGAAGAGCACGTGCCGCTGCACCTGGCGTGACAGCGGATGAATGGTCACGAGCGGGTTGGCGGACTCGAGATCCGTGCCCGACGCGAAGACGACGACGTCGGCAGGCCGGGGGGACGGTCCGCATCCTGCGACGACGGCGAGCACGAATGCCGCGATTGACGCGCTCCGGCGACCCGTCATTATCCAGCGGTGCAAACCAGGGTGCTCGTTGGGCGAATCGGTGCGGCGTTCGTGCTCTTCTGGCTCGTCGTAACGCTGACCTTTGTGCTGATCCGGCTCGCGCCGGGCGACCCCGCGGCGTTTCTCGTGGCGCCGGGTGCTTCGGAGGCGGATGCCGCGAGAATCCGCACCGAGTTGGGACTCGACCGTTCCATGCCCGTGCAATATGCATGGTGGCTGCGGTCGCTGCTGCGGGGCGACTTGGGGATCAGTTTCGCCACCGGCCAACCGGTGGCGGCGCAACTGGCAGACGCCGCGCCAATTTCGATGGCACTGGGTGGCGTCTCCCTGCTGCTGACATTCCTGATTGGCGTGCCCGTGGGAATGCTCCAGGCCGCGCGGCGCGGCCGGCTCACTGATCGGGTACTCACGATCGTCACGACAGCAGTCTACGCCGCGCCCTCGTTCTGGCTGGCACTCGCCTTGGTGGCGGTGTTCACCTATGGCGCTGCCTCGATGGGCCTACCCGCGCATTGGCGGCTGCCCGCCTTCGGCGTGAGAACCCCGGGACTCTCGCTGGGCGGATGGGCGGGCGCTCTCGATGTGATCCGGCATTCAATTCTTCCGGTGACGATACTCGCGGCCGTGGGCGCGGCGGGCATCGCCCGATATGCCAGGACCAGCGTTGCAGATGTCCTGCGGCTCGATTTCGTCCGAACTGCGCGGGCGAAGGGATTGGCCAATCGCGCGGTCTTCTTGCGGCATGTGCTCGCGAACGTGCTTCCGCCGCTCGTCGTTCTCTTTTCGCTCTCGCTTCCCGGCCTGTTGGCGGGGTCGATTTTCGTCGAATCGGTGTTTGCGTGGCCTGGCCTGGGCAGGGCGACACTGACGGCGATTCTCGCGCGCGACTATCCCGTCGTAATGGGTGCGAGTGTGTTCTACGCCGCGGCGGTCATCCTCGCGAATCTCGCTGCGGAGCTGGTGCTGCCGCTGCTGGATCCGCGCCGGGAGTCGGCGTGAGCGCGCTGAAGCGGCTGCTTCGGGATCGCACGATGGCGGCCGGGATCATCATCCTATTGCTGCTCGGGCTGTCGTCGCTACTCGTGCCGCTCCTCGCGTCAGGGGATCCGCTGGCGATCGGTGACGTTCTGGCGCAGCGGCTCCTGCCGCCGCTCTCGCGCGACGCTCAAGGACACTGGCATTTGCTGGGCACCGATCGCTTCGGTAGGGATCTGTTTGTACGCATGATGCTGGCCGGACGCATTTCGTTGGCAGTCGGCGTGGCCGGATCGGTGATCGCCGCATCGATAGGAACGCTGATCGGCGCGCTCGCTGCGTGGCGCGGCGGATGGCTCGATCGCCTACTGATGGGGCTCGCCGACGCCTTGCTCTCCATTCCGCGGCTGGTGCTCCTGCTGGTGTGCGCGGCGCTTTGGCAGCCGGGCCTGCTCACGGTCGTCGTGGTCCTCGTGGCCACAGGCTGGATGGGTGTGGCCCGCATGATCCGCGCTGAGGTGCTGGGCATTGCCGCGCAGCCCTACGTGCAGTCCGCGATTGCGCTTGGCGCGCGCCCGTGGCGCGTGCTCTGGCGCCATGCGCTGCCGAACGCATTGGGGCCCGCCATCGTCGCCACGACCCTCGGCGTCGGCAACGCAATCCTGCTGGAGAGTGGCCTCTCGTTTCTGGGGCTGGGCATCCAGGCACCGCGACCGAGTTGGGGGAACATGATCGCCGGCGGTCGGGATCTGATCGTGACCGCGCCGTGGGTCGCCATCGCTCCTGGCTTCGCACTGATCATGACGGTGCTCGCCGCGACGTTGATCGGCGATGTACTGCGAGATCAGTTGGCCGGTGAACGCGGCGCACTGCGGCGCGACATCGCCGAGCGCGTGTAGTCACCGCACCAGGATCGTCAGGACGCCCCGGGACGGTACGAGTATCGGCACACGGTCGTCGACGACCTGCAACGGCGTGAGCGGCGTTTCGTCCAGACGCGCCACCTTTGCTTCCTGCAGGGGTCTCGCCAGGCGCCATACGCCGGCGACCGGTTGATCGAGAAGATTGACGCAGCGCAACAGCAGCCACTTACCGTCCTCGCTCTCCTTCGCGCAGGAAAACGACAGCCCGACTCCCTCCAGACTCACTCCATGAATCGGTAGCGGTACCACGAGGGCTGAACGGAGCGTTTCTCCAACGAGCGGAAAGAGCACGTCGTCCGCGGCCCGTTCGATAACGTCCGTCGTGGCCGGTGAGCGCGGACCATGGAGCATAAGGCCGAACTCGGCGTCGAATGGACCGATGCACTGGGCTTCGGGTGTGGCTTCAGGCCAACCAGCGTGCCCCGGCCGCTCGGGCAGGTTGTTCCTCGACAACTCGCCCACGGCGCGGAGCACGGTGACCACAAAACCGTTATCGGCAGTCTCATACTCCGTGAGGCCGTCTGCGAACACCGTTGCGCCGCGCTTCGCATTGAAGAGCGAGACGTATCGGTGCAGGGGCGCGGTGCGGACAGGCATCTCAATTTTGGCGTCCCCGCGCGACACTTTCAGCGGTACTCGTTCCACAAGACCAAATGCGGCATCGGCGACCGTTCGCGACCTCGCCACGTCGGAGTTGACTCTCAGCCGCAACCGGTGATCGCGCGCCGCGTTGTCTCCGAGAATGCCGAACCGAAGGAACCGAGCGCCCGCGTCGAGCACGAAGCGAAGACGAACATCGACCCGCTCGCCGCGCGCGGCGAACTCCCAGCGCTGTTCCACGACGCCCGTGGTGGGCCCCCTGTGAATCACTTTGGTGCCGCGCAACCGACGCTTGAGGCGCGCCGCTCGAACGGCTGGTGTGTACAGGTCGCCTACATCCACTCGAGACTCCCACTCGATAAGGTTGCGGATGGTGCGTCGGGCGTTGGCGTCGGTGAGCGTCATCCGGCCTGTGGCGTCCCAGGACAACGTGAGATGCCCGTTCGACATCTCACGCCGCTTCGCCACAACCGCCTCGGTCGTGGGCGGTACCTCAGG
The DNA here is from genome assembly GCA_031395945.1 of Gemmatimonadota bacterium. Classification (GTDB taxonomy): domain Bacteria; phylum Gemmatimonadota; class Gemmatimonadetes; order Gemmatimonadales; family Gemmatimonadaceae; genus DASPMP01. The sequence continues at coordinate 15,002 of JANNJV010000453.1, forward strand.
CTCGGCATCCATCGGCAGCGACAGAACGCCGTACGCAGGCACGTCCTTGATCCAGATCGCGGCGTGAAAGCGAGCGACCGCGTCGTTGTCCGGATAGTGACGCGGAGACTCCGTCCGTTCATAGCTGATGGACGTGTCGAGAAAAGTCCCGGCCGTTGTGCCAACGCCATACGCGTCGGAGGCCGATTTGGACCCGATACCGATGGGCACGTCGGCGAGCTTCATAGTGACCTCGACGAGCGCGACCCCCGACCTCGCTCTCGGCGCTCGGTTGCGCACCACGATCATCGGACGCCAGTGGGCCTGCCCCACTCGCGCCGCCTCCGGGTCGTGGCCGACGAGATCGAACAGTGCGCCTTCGCGAAGTCCTTGCGCCTGCGTCGCGACACTCTCCAGACGGCCGTCCATGGCGCGCGCAACCTGATCGATGCTGCATCCGCAGAGCGTATCATGTGGCTGGCAGAGGAGTAGCGGCCGCCACGCCGCGCGTGCCAGATGTCTGCGCGACGGGGCACCCCGAAATGTGGCAAGCGCTGCCCACGGTTCAACGTCCCGCACCAGGTCGCGCTCCCGCATGACATATCTGCGCTTTTGTGGCGTGCGGGTGGCGAGTGTTCCCTGCAGCGTCCACGCGTATCCATACGAATCGCGCAGCTCACCCGTAAGCTCGGGGACGTTGGCGGCCGCGGCCGCACGGCGCGTCAGCTCGCCGGCAAACTGCCCGAGCGAACTGGCGGTGATGTCGTCCGGAGCGGCTGCTGCGCGGAGGGAGTTGGTTGCCTCGGCGAGGTGCCGCTGACGGGCATGATGGTCCGCGCCATTGAGCAGCAACTCGACACCCACGTTCTTCCGCGAGCCGAATTCCCCGCGAATGGACTGCCATCGTGTTCGCGCCAGCGTTTCGTCTGACGGAAGGCTCGAAGCCACCTCGTAGCCGGAACGCGTGAGGTGGTAGAGCAGCACGCGCTCGCCGTCTGGCGCGCGCCACCATGCAACGCCGCCGCCAGGCCCGCGCGCACCGCCGAGCCCGCGCCAGAGGATCACGAGGGGCATGTCGAAGCCGAGCGCCAACGCCGGGAGCGCCGCGGGATGGCCGAACGAGTCGGGACAATACAGCACCAGCGGCGCGGTCGCTCGCATCGACCGCAGGGTTTGTCGACCGGCCAGCAGGTTGCGCACGAGCGCCTCGGCGCCCGGAATGAGCTCGTCGGCCAGGACGAACCACGGGCCGGCTTCGATCCTGCCTTCCCTCAACGCCGCCGCGATGTCCGCCGCTCTTTCCGGTCGTACGTCGAGGTAGTCCTCGAGCACGATCGTCTGGCCGTCAAGAAGAAAGCTCGCGCCAACTGCCGGCGAGTCGAGCAGTTCGTCGATCAACGCAACGAGC
>JANNJV010000494.1:0-5754 GCA_031395945.1 Gemmatimonadota bacterium
ATCGAGGGCGTCGCCCGCCAGGCGAGTCACGGCGCGGCGATCGTGCTCGCGGTCAGCGCCGCGAAGACCGCCGCCTTCAGCGACGCCGGGACCGGCTGCACCTTCGAGTCGTCGTGGCATGCCGAGCGCCTCGGTTCCTTCGTATCGACGACTTCAACTTCGCTATCGTCGGTATTCTCGATGCTCTTGAGCAGGTTCCCGAGCTGCGCTTCGGTGGACTCGAAAATCTTCTCGAGTACGTTGCGGATCGTGAACTCGCCGGCGATGACGGGAAAGATGTCGTAGCGAGTGATGAACTTGAGATCCTCCAGCACGCCCATGTTGGTGGGATCGGCCATCGCCACCGTGAGCGTGCGGCCATCTCGCTTCAGCGGCAGCACGAGGTTTTTCAGCGCCATCTCACCGGGAATGAGCTTGGCGATCTTTGGATCGACTTCGAATTTCGAGAGGTCCACCGCCGTCCACCGCCGGCATCTTGTACTGCTTGGCCAGCGTCTTGGTGAGTTCGATTTCCTGAACGAAACCGAGCTTGACCAGGTTGTAGCCTACCCTCGTGCCGTTCTGCTTCTGTTCCTGCAGCGCCTTGTCGAGCTGCTCCTTGGAGATCAGACCCTCACGAATGAGGAGATCGCCAATGCGCATCGAGGTGGCAGCGGGTGCGGCCATAGGGTCGAAAAGGGGTCGGCCGCCGAGGGCGGCGTGGACTTCGGAACCGGTGAATGCCGGGCAGGCGGAGGGTCCCGCGCAGCGGGTCGAGACCGGAACCTGCCCCCACGTAAGCCCTCTGTCAAGAACGGCTTAGCGTGGCTACTGACCGCGAGTGACTGGCTTCTTGCGGACCTTCTTCGAAGCCCCGCCGCACGCGTCACTTAGAGGACTGTGAGGACCCGTGAAAGTCACCAGCGGCCGCAGCTTTTCCACAAGCGCCGGACCCACACCCCGGACGTCGCAGAGCGCACCCAATCCGCCGAAAGTGCCGGCAGAATCCCGGTAGTCCACAATGCGCTTCGCCAGTGCCGGTCCGATACCCGGGAGGCTCTCGATCTCGGATTGGCTGGCATGGTCGAGATCGATGGGGACGCTCTGAACCGCGACCGGCGGTGTGGGCGACTGCGAGATCCTTCCAGGGGGTTCCGACCGAGTCTCAGCGGATGCGCGGCCACGACGTTTCGGGGCAGTCGCTCCACGTCGGACCGCGGCAGACTCCGCGCGTTGGATCTGGCGTTCGAGGCCGGCGGAGTCCTCGAGCGACGGCGCGCTGCCTTGGGCGCGCCACAGCCGCACCCCGCTCCCCGACAACGCTACCAGTGCGAGAAACCAGAGCGCTTTGCGTTCGTTGGCGGTGGGCATCGCTCACTACTGCAACGCCCGGGCGTCCCCCGCCAATCAATTCATGAGCAACGTAAGCGCAACGTCGCCGACGACCTGCAAGCTCGTCGCGCTGAGCTTGTCCATGGTGTCCGCGTGCGTATGATGCAGGTTGCGGGATGCGTCACCGCCGCATCCCGTGCTGTCATCCAGACAGTAGTCGATATCGATGACGTCGATCATGCGAAGCCCTTTCCGGATGAACGGCACATGATCGTCGGTAATGGGGCCGGTCTGCTGGGGAAGAAAGTGCCTGGCGTAACCCAGCTCCTTGGCGGTTGCCCAGACCCGCGACACCACTTCCGGCGCTGCGTTCACGGAGTGTCCTTCCTGAAACAGCTGGAGGTACCGGTCACCGATCATGTCCCAGACGACGCCGAAGATCGGCTTATACGAGGGCGGCATGGTGGCTGCGAAGTACTGTGAGCCAATCAGGACGTCCTTGTTCTTCGTCGTGTCCGCCACGTCCTCGAAGCTTCCGTAGTCCTCGCCGTCCACGAAGAGCAGGTCCACGCCCACCGTCGGGGGGACCTTCTTCAGCGCGTCGCCGAGCGCCACAAACATGCCGACGCCGGCAGCGCCGTCGTTCGCGCCAGGAATTGGCCGCTGACGTGCTCCGAGGTTGCGGTCGCTTTCAGCAATGGGGCGGGTGTCCCAGTGCGTGACGTAGAGGACGCGTTGTTGCGCGTCGGGACGAAAGCGCGCCAGCACGTTCCGCATCGGCAGGCGTTGGCCGGTCGCGGTGACATGCGTCCACTCCTGCACGATGACGGTGTCAGCGCGTGTGCGCATCTGCGCGACAATCCAGTCCCCCGCCGCTTTGTGTCCCTGCGTGCCGGGCACTCTGGGACCGAAGTTCACCTGCGCCTGCGCATATGCCAGCGCGCTGTCCCCATTAAATGCGGTCTTCGCCCCGACACCGCGGAAGCGGGTCACGGAATCGCAGCCCAACAGGGCCGACAGGCACAGCAGGGAGACACCCAGCATTCGGACGGCGAGAGGCACTGAAGTGAACTTGCCGGGTATATTGACGGCGGGCTTTGCGCTCTGGGCTGTGGGCTCCGATACGCTCTGGCGCACAGCCCACAGCCCAACGCCCACAGCTGCTATCATCGCTTGAAGATAATCGGCAGATACGTTCTCAAGGAGCATGTCGGGCCCTTCGTCTTCGCCTCGACGGCGCTGACGTCGCTCATGCTGCTGCAGTACATCGCGAAGCGGTTCGGTGATCTGGTTGGCAAGGGGCTCCCCGCGAGTGTGATCGCGGAATTCATGGGCTTATCGGTGCCCTTCACCGTCGCGATGACGCTGCCGATGGCCGTGCTCGTCGCCGTGCTCTACGCGTTCAGCCGGCTGGCGGCAGAAAACGAGATCAACGCGATGAAGGCCAGCGGCGTCGGCATGCGTACCGTGCTGACGCCGGTGCTGTTTGGCGGCCTGGGCATGTCGCTTGTGATGCTGGCCTTCAACGACCAGGTGCTGCCTCGGGCCAATCATCGCCTGGCCATCCTGCAGCTCGACATCTTCCGGACGAAGCCGACGTTTGCCCTGCGCGAGCAGGTGATCAACTCCGTGAAAGAGGGCCAACTGTATCTCCGCGCGGGCGACATCGACGAAGCAACGTCCGACATGAAGGACATCACGATCTGGGATCTCTCGGACCCCCTGCGGCGCCGCACGATCATCGCGGAGACCGGGAAACTTCAAATCGCGCCCAATCAACGTGACCTGGACATGACGCTGTACAACGGCGTCATGATCGAAGTCCCGAACAAGGATCCCGGCGAGCTCACCCGGCTCTTCTATACGTGGGAGCGCCTGCGTGTCGAGAACGTGTTCAGTTCGTACGAGCAGACGCAATCGGGAACGATCTCGAAAGGCGACCGCGAGATGTCGGTGTGCGAGATGCAGGCGGAGCTGTCGCGGGCGGATCTCCTCATGCGACAGGGGCGCTACGACATCGAGATCGCCAAGCTCGAGCGGCCCGGCGTCCCCCTCACACCCAAGCCGGAACCGCCTCACGCTCGCTCTGCGCCCGGCATCGGCAAGGTGTACTGCACGGTGCTGGCCTGGTTCACCGTGAAGGAGGCGAAGGCGCAGGGCGCGCAGGGGGCCGCACGCGAACGCAGTCGCGATTCAATCAGTGCGGCGCTTCGTTCAAAGATTGACAGTGTCCGTCTCCCCGATGAATCCGGGATCACCGCGCGGATTCAGGACGCGCAATACCGGATGGAGGAGGCGCGTCGCGAGCGCAATCGATACGACGTGGAGATTCAGAAGAAATTTTCCCTGGCCGCTGCCTGCATCATCTTCGCCCTCATCGGAGCGCCCATTGCGCTGCGCTTCCCCCGCGGCGGCGTAGGCCTCGTCATCGGCGTAAGCTTCGCGATTTTTGGGCTGTACTACGTGGGACTCATTGGAGGCGAGACGCTCGCCGACAAGGGATTTCTGCCGCCGTGGCTCGCGATGTGGGCCGCGAACATCATGCTTGCCCTGGTGGGTCTGGTGCTGGCGTCCCGGATGGGACGGGAATCGAGCACGTCGCGCGGAGGCGATTTCGGCGAGCTCGTGGTGGCCGCGCGCGCGAGAGTCTTCGGCTGGCTCCGCTCCTTCGGCATCCCAGTGGAGCGCCGGCGCAGATGAGCATCCGCATGGGCAGGGTGGGCGGGCCGCTGGACCGCTACGTCTTCAAGGAATTCTGGAAAATCTTCCTCTCGACGGCGTTGGGCTTCCCGCTGCTGCTGGTGATCATCGATCTCACCGACAACCTGGAGAACTTCCTGGCGCGCAACCTCGCGCGAAAGGATATCGCGCTCAGTTATCTGTACTGGATTCCGGAATCCATGTTCATGGTACTGCCGGCGGCCGTGCTGTTCGCGACGGTGTTCTCCATCGGCGGCTTCACGCGGCACTCCGAGATCACCGCGGCGAAGGCATCGGGCATCAGTTTTTACCGAATGGCGCTGCCCATTTTTTTCGGGGCCGTGCTGGCGGCAGGGCTCGACCTGGCGCTTGGCGAGATCGTACCGATCACGAATGCCCGGCGGAACGCCCTGTTGGAAGAGGACAAGTTTCGCGGCAGCACCATGCGGTACAACTTCGCGTTTCAAGGCGAATTCGGCCGCGTGTACAAGGTGGGGTCGCTGAACACCACGACCGCGACGCTGAAAGATCTGCAGATGGAGCGGCGAGGCACGAGCCTCGACTATCCCACCATCCTGGTCGCGGCCGAAACCGCCACATGGAATCCCAATCCGGGGTGGATGCTCGCGAAAGGCGAGATGAAATTCGTGACCGACTCCGCTCCTGAAACCTCGATCGCCTTTGCCCGCATGCTCGACAAGCGGTTTCCGGAGCGGCCGGGCGACATGATGGTCAAGCCGCGCAGCCCCCAGGAAATGCGCTATCGCGAACTCACGCGCTATATCCGCGCGCTGGAGCGCTCCGGCAGCGACGCCAACCAGCTGCGCGTGGAACGGGCGCTCAAGATCGCAATCCCGGTGACGTGCATCATCATCGCCCTGTTCGGCGCGCCGCTTGCCACGAGCACACAGCGCGGCGGCGCCGCGTACGGCGTTGGCATCAGCCTCGCCGTCACGGTGGTGTTCCTGATGCTCGTGCAGCTGACGAAAGCCATCGGCAACAAAGGGCTGCTGCCACCCGATCTCGCCGCGTGGGTGCCCAGCGTGATCTTTGCGGCGCTGGGGATGGCGCTTCTGCTGCGCGTACGAACGTGAGCTACTCCTTTCGCTACCAGCACACAGAGGAGCATCCGACGGTCGCGTATCCGCCGGTGCAGCGGTTCGGCATCAAGTTCTTTCGGAAGATGTACCAGGGATCGCGCAATCTTTTCGCGCAGATTGGCGCGCGCGGATTCTTCATGCGCGACACGCTCCGCGGATTCTCCGAGCCCGCCACGTTCTGGCCCGAAACCGTGCGCCAGATGCGGGTCATCGGCGTGGATTCCGTGCCACTGGCGGTGCTCGTCGCCGCGTTCATCGGCGGCGTGATCGCGCTTCAGACCCGGTACCAATTGTTCGAGGGCGTACTCCTGAGTGTGGTGGGGCTCGCCACCCGGCAGACGATCATCCTCGAAATGGGTCCGCTGCTCACCGGGCTCGTGCTGGCGGGACGCGTCGGCGCCCGCATGACCGCCGAAATCGGAACGATGCGCGTCACCGAGCAGATTGACGCGCTCGAGACGCTGGCGTACGACCCGCTCGCGTTCCTCGTAGTGCCGCGGCTCATCGCCGCGGTGATCATGGTGCCGGTCTTGACGATTATCGCGGACGCGGTAGGCGTCTTCAGCGGCTTCGCAATCTCCGTCGCCTTTACCGACATGCGCATCCAGGACTTCAAGGACGGCGTGCGGCTGGCGTTTGGAGT
>JANNJV010000521.1:0-15153 GCA_031395945.1 Gemmatimonadota bacterium
GCGACCGGGAAGCGCGTCGTATCGCCGGCGATGTCATAGGCCTCGCGCGCCAGCAGCCCCGACACCTGATGCTGCCCGTGGCCGTCGCGCGTGGTGCCGGAGAACACCGCCACGATCACGTGCGGGCGGAACGCGCGGACCACGCGGACGACGTCGCCGAGGAGGCTGTCCCTGGACCAGTGTGCGTAGGTGTCGGTCGTGTCCTTCGAGAACCCGAAATCGTAAGCCCGCGTGAAGAACTGTTGCGCGCCGTCCACGCGCCGCGCGGCGAGGAGCTCCTCGGTGCGAACCACACCTAGCGCTTCGCCGAGCTCATTCCCAATCACGTTCTGCCCGCCGTCGCCACGCGTCAGGGAAAGGTACGCCGTCTCCACATGCCGTCCGCGCGAGAGCCAGGCGATGAGAAACGTGTCCTCGTCGTCCGGATGTGCGCCGATCATCAGCACCCGCGAATTCACGCCCAGCCCAGCGACGGCCGCGCCCAGCGCAATCGCGCCGCGCTCCTGGGCATGGAGTCGCGGCGCGAAAAGGAGCAACACTCCCGCGAGAAAGCGCTTCAGACCTTGGCCCTCCGCTTCGCCGGCTGGGGCAGCGTGAGCACCTCATGCACGATGCGCTGCTGCTCCTCCATGTGCGACTGGAAGTAACCCTCCGCGGGACTCGCGCGCTCGGGCCGCCCGAGATACCGGACAGTGAGCTGATTGCCGGTGGACGTGCGCAGGCGCGGCGAGACGTACGTCCACGCGCCCATGTTCTTCGGTTCTTCCTGGGCCCAGACGACGTCCTCGAGATTCGGGTATTGATCCACGACGGCAGCGACGCCGTCATGCGGCCAGGGATACAGTTCCTCCACGCGCGCGATGGCAGCGCCGCTGGAGCCGCCCGCCTTCTCCTGCTCAGCGCGAGCGGCGACCAGATCGTAGTACAGCTTGCCGGTACAGAACACCAGGCGGCGCACGGCGTCTTTCCGCGATGCGGCGGCGGCATCGTCCAGCACCGGTTGGAACGTGCCGTTGCTGAGATCCTCCAGCCGCGACGCCGCTTCCGGAAGTCGGAGCAGTGATTTCGGCTGCATGAGCACGAGGGGACGTTTGTGCCGGTTTCGACCGTGGCGCCGCAGCACGTGAAAGTACTGCGCGGGCGTGGACGGGTACGCCACCACGGCATTGCCTTCCGCGCACAGCTGCAGGAACCGCTCGAGACGCGCGCTGGAATGCTCCGGGCCCTGCCCCTCGTAGCCGTGCGGCAGCAACAGCACGAGTCCCGAGTCCTGGCCCCACTTGGCACGATCCGACAGCAGGAACTGGTCGATGATGGGCTGCGCCACGTTGGCGAAGTCGCCGAACTGCGCCTCCCACAACACCATCTCGTTCGGCGCGGCCGTGCTGAATCCGTACTCGAACCCCATCACGGCGGTCTCCGAGAGCGCGCTGTTATAGATCTCGAACGGCGCTTTGGCCTGCGAGAGATGCGCGAGCGGCGTGTAGATCTCTCCCGTCGCGATGTCGTGCAGGACCGCCTGGCGATGCGAAAAGGTGCCGCGCTCCACGTCCTGGCCGGTGATGCGAATTCCCACGCCTTCCGTGAGCAGCGACGCGAACGCCAGCGCCTCACCGTGCCCCCAGTCGATGGCGCCGGTCTGCAGCGCTTCGCGACGCCGCGGCAGCGTGCGCTGAATGGTGGGATGCAGCTTGAACGACGTCGGCCATTGGAGCAATTGCTCGTTGAGCGATACCAGGGTTTCCGCGCGCACCGCGGTCTCCACGGCCGGAGCCACCGCGGCTTCAAATTCGCCCGTGGGATGCGCCTGCCGATCCACATCTTTCACGTCGGTGTAGATCTGCGTCAATCGCTCCGCGAACTCCTTGTCCACGGCCATGACGTCGGCCTCCGACACAACCCCATCGCGCACCAGCCGGGCACCGAAGACCTCACGCGTCGACCGATGCGACTTGATGGCGTCGTACAGCATGGGCTGGGTGAAGCTGGGCTGATCCGCCTCGTTGTGGCCATGCCGACGGTAGCCAACCAGATCGATGAGGACGTCCTTCTTGAATTGCTGCCGGTACGCAATGGCGATCCGCACGGCCAGCACGCACGACTCCGGATCGTCGGCGTTCACGTGCAGCACCGGCACCTCGTAGCCCTTGGCCGGGTCGCTCGCGTAGTGCGTGCTGCGCGCGTCCATGGGGTCGGTGGTGAAGCCCACCTGGTTGTTGGCGATGATGTGCAGGGAACCGCCCACGCGGTAGCCACGCAGCAGCGACAGATTCATGGTTTCCGCGACGATGCCTTCGCCCGGAAACGACGCGTCACCATGGACGACCACCGGCAGCACCAGCGACTCGTCACGCGTCGTGCCGCCGACGCGTTGTTTCGCGCGGGCGACGCCCAGGAGCACGGGATTCACGAACTCCAGGTGACTGGGATTCGGAACCAGCTCGAGCTTGACGCTTGGGCCTCCCGGCGTCGTCCGCTCGCCGCGGTAGCCGAGATGGTATTTGACGTCGCCAGTGCCGCTGGCCGAGTTGGTCTGATGGTGCTTGCCGAGGAATTCCTTGAACAACCGGTCGTACGGCTTCCCCATCACGTGGGAGAGCACATTGAGGCGGCCGCGATGGGCCATGCCGATCACGACTTCGCGCGTGCCGGCTTCCGCCGCGCGCGCGATCGCTTCGTCGATCATCGGTACCAACGCGTCCACGCCCTCGATCGAGAAGCGTTTCACGTTCACGAAGGCGAGGCCGAGAAACCGCTCCAGCCCATCCACTTCCGTCATGCGGCGCAGCAGCGCCTTCTTCTCGTCGTGATCCAGAGGCGCCGTAAGCCGCCGCGACTCGATGGTTTGCCGGAACCACTCGCGCTCCCGCTCTTCCTGCAAGTGGTCGAACTCGTACCCGATGGCGCCGCAGTACAACTCGCGCAGGCGCGCGACGACATCCGCCGCGGTGCCGTCGGTGCCGCTGGTGCCGCTGGTGCCGCCAAGCGCCGCTGCGGGCACGTCACGAAGATCGGCTTCGACAAGACCGTGGAATTCCGGCGTCATCTCGGCGGCACCCGGAGGCGGCGAGCCAAGAGGGTCGATCTGCACGCAAAAATGGCCGTAACGCTGGATGGCGCTCATGAGGCCAGCCGCGCCGGCAACCTTGCGCAACATGGCCGGGTCGGACGCAGAGCCGGATGGCGCCGCGCCCGCGAGCTGCGCCGCGAACTTGAAATACTGGCGCCAGCTCTCGTCCACGGACGACGGATCGCGGAGGTATTGCTCGTACAACTCGGCGATGTAACCGTCGTTGAATACGCTCGTGACGGGCAAAGACATTGAGGAAATATACGTTCGCGGACTACCTCATCGCGCCGGCGCTACTCCGTCGGCAGCACGAGAGTAAAGGTCGAACCCTTGCCCAACTCCGATTCCACTTCGACGCGACCGCGGAGGAGTGCCGCGATGCGGTGGCAGATGTACAGACCCAGGCCCGTGCCCCCATGTCGCCGCGTCAACCCGCTATCCAGCTGCGTGAACGGGCGGAAGAGGCGTTGCAGATCCATCGCGGCGATGCCGATGCCGGTGTCCTGAACTGCGAACCGCACCTGGTCGCCTTCCTGTCTGACCGCCAGCCGAACCTCGCCGCGTTCCGTGAACTTGATGGCGTTGCCGGCAAGGTTCACAAGGATCTGTCGCGCCTTGTCGATATCAGCGGTCATGCGTATCGGGGTCGAGTCCGACTCGACGGCCAACGCGACTCGCTTCTGGTCCGCCAGCGGCTGCACGACCGCGGCTGCTGCTGCGAGCAGATCTGCAGCCAGGAAGTCCGTGGGCCGCACCACTTCGCCGCCGGCCTCGAGGTTCGTATACGCCAGGACCTCTTCGATCATCGCGCTGAGATGCTGCGTGACGTAGTGCATGCGCTCCAGCACTTCGCGCTGCGAATCGGACAGAGGCCCCAGCACGGCGTCCACCAACAGCTCTTCATATCCGGCGAGCGCGGTCAACGGCGTGCGAAGCTCGTGCGACATGGTCGCCAGAAACCGGCCCTTGGCCCGGTCCGCCTCCTGCGCCTGCTCCAGCAGCTGCGATTTCCAGACGGCCAGCGACGCGTAATCCGCCACCACGCTCAATCGCTGCGCGTCGCGGGTGGCGAAGGGCACCGACCTGCGGTCGCGGGCCACCAGGAGCACGCCCAGGACGCTTTCATGGGCGACCAGAGGCGCCACGAGCACCGGTCCGATCGAGATGTCCGACAGCCGCTTCATCAATGGGCGGCTCGTGGCGCTGAAGTCCTCCAGCATCGCGACCTGCCTGCTCTCGACAACTTCGCGGGCCAGCGAGCCCGCCAGCGGGAACTGGCGACCACGCGCTGGCGCGAGCAGGCCCACGGCGCTCAGCAGCTCGCCTTCGCTCTCACCGGTGGCGATGACTGTGGCCCCCTGGCCGCCGCACTGCGCGCTAGCCGCGGTACAGATGATCGACAACAACGCGGACGTGTCCGCGACCTCCGCCGTCTGGCGGGCCAAGGCTCTCAGCGCGGCATTTTCCTCGTCTTGCGCCGACAAGACGCGGTCGCGCGCGTTCTTCATCATCTCGAAGGAGCGCGACAACGCCAGAATGACGCAGCCGCTGTCGTCGCGCGCCACGCGGATGCCATAGCTGCGCGGATCGTCTCCAAGCCGGTACTCGAGGTCGAACCGGCGGGTTGCACCATCGTCCGCCGTGGCGCGAATCATCGACGCGCCGGGTTCCACATCAAGCGCCCGATAGGTCTCCCAGAAATCATGATCGAGCGCATCGTCGAGGAGCACACCCAGAATGCGCTCCCACGGCGGATTGAGGTAGCGGATGCGCCAGTCCGCGGCGATGACAATGATGCCGTCGCCGAGCGCGTCCATCGCCAGGCGCGCATCGAAGCTCGGCGGCAGACCTCGTGTCAGGTCAGGACGATCTGATCGAGTCGTGCGTGCAGCTCCGCGGCGGTGCGGGGACGCTTGTCCCGATCCTTCGCCAGGGCCCACATCACCAGGTCTGACAGCGCCGGCGGAATGTCCGGTTGCATCGCCTGAGGAGGCGTCGGCTGCTCCTCCAGCACCCTGGCGATCAGCGCGATCGGCGTGTCCGCTGTCAGCGGGAGTTTTCCAACCAGACATTCGTACAAAACTACGCCAGTGGAGTACAGGTCGGCGCGCGCATCCAGCTCGTCACCCAGCAGTTGCTCCGGAGACATGTACTCGGGGGTGCCCACAACCATGCCGGCCTGCGTGTGGCCGGACTCCGCCGGTCGCGAAGCGAGCCGGGCTATGCCGAAATCCATCACCTTCAAAACGCCGTCCGCCTGAACCACCATGTTCTGCGGCTTGATGTCCCGTTGGATGACGCCCTCCTCGTGGGAGACTTCCAGCGCCCTGCACAACTGCTTGGCGATGGGAAGCACCGCCGACACAGGAAGACGGCCGCGCTCCCGAATGAGGTCCTTGAGCGACTTTCCCTCGACGTACTCCATCGTGATGAAATACTGCCCACCGATCTCCCCGAGATCGTAGGTGCGCACCACGTTGCGATGGGCGATGCGGCGCGCGAGTCTGATTTCGCTCTTGAAGCGCTCCAGCGCGTTGGAATCCGCGGCGACCATCTCCGGCTTGAGCGTCTTGATGGCCAGCACCTCACCGAGTTCCTTGTCGTTCGCCTTATAGACCATGCCCATGCCACCCACGCCCAGCACGCTCTTGATCTCATAGCGATTGCCGAACGTCTGACCCGGCGAGAGCACCTTGATGTCACCCGTAGGCAGCTGCAGGGTCGGCGCGGTCGCAGTGACGCCTTGGGCGCGTGTCGCCCCCGACGCCGAGACGCTGAGAAAATCCACCAGCGCCTGCTTGTCCTTCAGGTCAGCAAGGAGGCGCCGGAACGCGCCGGACAGCGTGGCGATTTCGCCGCTGCCACCCTCTGGAATCTCGGCCTGGTAGTCGCCTTCGGCCGCGCGTCGCGTGGCATCAGCCAGCAACCTCACGGGTCGCGCCACCTGCCGCGCGGTGAGTCCGCTGATCAGCAGCGCCAGCAACAGCCCACCGCCGCCCGCCACGAGCAGCGCTCGCCGTACATCCGCGTACCCGGTCGCTTCCAACTCGCGGTCCAGTGACCGGTAGGCGAAGAATCCGCCCACGGGCGTGCCCGACGCGCTCGTGATCGCAGCGCGACGGCCGACGAATGTTTCTCCCTCGAGTGTGAGCCGTTCGAGGGCGCCCACCGCACCCGCGGTGTCGGTGGCCTCCCTGCTGGCGAGCATCACGTCGCTGGAGTCTCGCTGCATCTGATCCGAGATCGTGGCCAGGAGCACGGCGCTGGAGCGGCGCGCATTGTCCGTTGCGGCGGCGAGGCGCGGCTGGTTCAGGCTGTCGAGCACGAAGAACAGCACCTGACTCTCCGTCTGGCCGCCGACGGCGCGCGCGATGGAGTCCGAGACGTACTTCGCGGCCATGAGGGCGCCCAGGTTGCGCCCGCCGGCTCCTTCGATGGGCACGGAGACAACCTCGATGAGACTCGAATCGCCCGCCACTCCGAAGCCCTCACCCACGCCGCCATCGAGCGCCGTCCGCACCAACTTCGAGCCCGTGAGGGTATCTGGGGGCGCCGATTGATCGTCGCTCTTGGCGACGCGAACCCCTTCGCGGCTGATGAGCTGTACCCAGAGCGCGCCCGTTTCCTCGGCCACGGTCTGCGTGAAATCCAGATCGTTCGTCCCGATGCTCGAGCGGAACTCGGGACTGGCGGCGTACGCGCGTAGTCGGCCGGCCAGTCCGGCGCGTTCGGCGCCCAGCAGTTCCCCCACGCGCTCCTGGGTGGTGCGGAGCCCGCGCGCGATGGACCGTTCCGCCGCCTGCTGCGCGCTGCGCTGCGTCACGGCCAGTGTGATCACCAGGACGAGAAGGACGATGCCGGCGGAGCTGAGGAAAATGCGAGCGGTGAGACTCAGGCGCGGCATTGTCATGCGCTAATATCGGTCTCCGCTGGCACTGGTGTAGACCTGGCCGAACTTGTTCTTGTGCTGAACATACTTGTAACCGCGGGCGTCCAGATCGACGCGCAGGCTGGCGCCGGCGCCCCGCACGGTGATATCGCGGACGACTTCGGCGGTACGATCGTGCCAGGCATGCAGCGTGTAGCGTCCCGGCGGGACCGAGTCGAGAACGAAACGCCCGTCCAGGCCAGCCTGCGTGTAGTATGGCGTCTTGAGTGTGATCACGAACGCGGTCATGCGCGGGTGCACGTTGCAGTACAGCGCATACACCCCGGGCTCGCGAAACGTCTGCTCGCGGACCTTGCCGCGGCCATAGGTCCCCGTGTCGAACCCGCCGTTCATTTTCGAGAAGACGTTGTGGCTGAAGGGATCCTGATTCGGAAACTCTACCTTGCTCCCTTCCATCACCACCCGGACGCGTGGGGAGAATTGCCGTGAATTCAGGGCAATGACACTGTTCGCAGGCAGCGGTGCGGATTGACCGGCGCGGGATAGACCGTCGATGGGCTCGAGATAGATGACGACGTTCTGCAGGTCATCCGTCTGGTCACCGGGCCGCTCGCTGATCGTCGCCTGCCCCTTCACCGACGTGACTTGAGACGTCAGTGTGCCGGCAGGCACGGCCACGAGAAAAAACGATGTTGCTGCTGTCCGGAACAGACGCATGTTATGTCCCACTTCCCTTCCTTAGATATATGCCGAAAATACACGCGTACACTGACGCCGCAGAGCGTCGAACGTCAAGCATCATCTTACCCGTTCGCGTCGGCCTGCTCGCGGGTTTCCTCGCCACGCACATGGCGTCCGCGCAGGGCACGGTGCCCGACTCGCTGGCCGAACGACTGCGCCGGGCGGAAGCCGCAATCGCCGCGTTGCAGGTGCAGATCTCCGAACAGTCGCAATCCGGGTTACAAACCCGATCCGGTGCGCGGATGGAAGTGAACGGCCGCGTTATGGTGAATGCGTTCGGCAACAGCCGGCGCGTCAATAACGTGGACAATCCCCAGTTTGTTCAACCCGATCCCGCCGCCGGCGTTCCCATTCGCGGCGGCGGGATAGCCATCCGGCAGACGCGACTTGGCCTGGTGGTCACCGTCCCTGAGGCATTGGGCGGCGTCTTCACCGGCGACGTCGACGTCGATTTCTACGGTGGACAGACGCCATCGAGCGGCGGGCGCACGTTTCCGCTGCTGCGACTTCGGACAGCCCGCGGCACTGTTCGTTGGTCGCACGCGGAGCTCATGATCGGGCAGGAGACGCCACTGGTGAGTGGACTCAATCCGGTCAGCCCCGTCGCCATCGGCACTCCGGCATTCGCCGCGGCGGGTAATCTGTGGCTCTGGCTACCTCAGGTGCGAGCGGGCGTCGGCACCGGAGGCCGCCTTCGCGTCGGCGCCAAGGCTGCAGTGCTCGCGCCCACCAGCGGCGATCCTGTCACGGCGTTCGATACGGACAACGATCTCGCTGAACGCTCGCAGCGGCCGTACCTGCAGGCACGCGTGCACGCGGCCTGGGGAGATGCGGACATGACCGGCGAGGTGGGATGTGGCGTTCACCAGGGCTGGTTGGTCCCTGTCGCGAATCGCGAGCGTTCGCATGCGGTCGCGTGCGACGCGCTGATACCGGTGTCGAATCGGTTGGAGCTTCGCGGCGAGTTCTTCACTGGCCAGGCGTTGCGCGGCCTTGGCGGCGGCGGCATCGGACAGAACTTCACGCCGCTCAATGAACCGCTGGAGACATCCGGCGGATGGGCGCAGCTCAATGTGCGCGCGACGTCGATGCTGCGGCTTGGCGCCGGTTGTGGCGGCGATCATCCGCAGACGGCGTCAACACGCCACCGCAACGACGCGTGCGCCGCGTACGCGCTCGTGCGACCGCTGGGGCCGCTGTTCGTCGCCTTCGAGTATCGTCGTCTCCGCACCGGCTACACCGCCGGCTACTTCGTGAACGATCATGTGACCTTCGGTGCCGGATTCGAGTTTTAGTACGGTTGCGTGATCTTGATCTGCGAGCACGTTCGGTGTCATCACGGAGGCTGTAATGCGCTTTTCCATTTCGGTTGCGGTCGTTGCAGCCATCCTCGTCGCGTGCGGCGGCGATAGTGCTCCGATCACCGGCGGTGGGCCGGGCGGTGGAGGGAACACCTGTACGTCGACGAGCACCGCCGTGACGGTTCAGGACAATTCATTCTCGCCGTCCTGCACCACCGTCGCCGCGAACTCGACGATCACCTGGACGTGGGGCGCGAACGCGTCGAACGGTCACAACGTCACGTTCCCGACCGGCCCGAACTCTGCCACCGAGAGTACGAATGGGTTCCAGTTTCAGCGAACATTCCCGACCGCCGGGACGTTCACGTACCTCTGCAGCATCCACGGCGCGGGCATGTCGGGACGGATCATCGTCCAATAGCGCTCGCGGGTGAGCTATGTCGACGACGCAGCCACCTCGCCGTCCTCACGCCGAAACGGACTGCGCTTCCTTAATGGAGGAGCGCCGCCGCTCGTCCACCGGGCGCTGCGGCTTCTCCTGATCCGGCACACGTGTGGCTCGCATTTCGGCATTCGGCGGGAGCGTGAGTCGGAACGTGCTTCCCTTGCCTTCTTCAGACTCCAGCGTGAGGGCGCCGTGCAGGAGCTCGGCGAGCCGGCGGGAGATGGGAAGTCCGAGCCCCGTTCCTTCCTGCAACTGGGTCTTGCCGAGCTGCACGAATTCCTGGAAGATGCGTTCCTGATCTTCGGCAGGAATGCCCTCTCCCTGATCGATGACGGCGATCGACACGCCGTCATCCGGTGTGCGCTGGACGTGCACGCGGATGGGCTTCGCGCCGCCAAACTTGATCGCGTTGGAGAGCAGATTGAGTAACACCTGGCGCACGCGCCGAGGATCCGAGACGACCGTGACGGGCCCGCGCTCGTCGCCCTCGATGGCGAGCTTCGTTCCATACTTGTCGGCGAGCGGCCGCACGGTGACGAACAGCTCCTCCACCAGCGACGGGAAGTTCACCGGCTGGAGACGCAGATCAATCTTTCCCGCCTCGATTTTGGAGAGATCGAGCACATCGTTCACCAGCTCGAGCAGATGCTTGGCCGCGCGCTGCGTGCGCTGAATGCCTTCGGTCTGCTTCTCGTTCAGAGGCCCGTAGATGTTCTCGAGCAGCAGCGTGCTGTACCCGAGCACCGCGTTGATGGGCGTGCGCAGCTCATGGCTCATGGATGCGTAGAACCGGCTTCGCGCCGTCATGGCGCGCTCGAGATCCTCCTGCCGCCGGTTCAGCTCCTCGTTCGCTAGCTGCAACTCGGCCATGGTGCGGGCCAGGGCAACGGCCTGGTCGCGCAGGGCTTCCTCCTGCCGTACCCGTTCCGAGATATCCCGCACGATCAACGTGTACTGCTTTCCGTCCTTGCCCTCGAAGCTGGAGATCGAGACTTCGACCGGAAACGTCTCGCCGGTCTCGCGGCTTCCGGTCAGCGGCGACACTGGCTGCACCTCATGGGAATCGGACGTCCCATTGGCGTCACGATCGCCGCGGCCACGGTCGATGATCTTGCGCACTTCATCGACGCTTCCCGCTTCCTTGAAAAACTCCGCGATGGAACGGCCGACCGCCTTGGCTGCAGCGCACTTGAACATCCGTTCTGCCGCGCCGTTGAACAGCGTGATCTTATCCTGCTCGTCGAATAGCACGATGGCGTCCATCGCCGTGCTGACGATCTCGCGAAATCGCGCCTCGGACTGGAGCATCTCGCGCATGTGGCGAAGCTCCGTCATCCGGCGCTCGCCTTCGCGCAGCATGCTTTCCTGTTCCGCCAGCCGCTTCTGCTTGATGTGCAGGTCTACGAACACGGCCACTTTCGCGCGTAGCACATCCGGCTGGAACGGCTTGGACATGTAGTCCACGGCGCCCACCTGATACCCGCGGAAGACGTAGTCCTCCTCCTTGCTGATCGCGGTCAGGAAGATGATCGGGATGTGGCGGGTGCGTTCCCGCGACTTGATCATCTGCGCCGTCTCGAAGCCGTTCATGCCGGGCATCTGTACGTCGAGCAGGACGACGGCGAAGTCGTGCCGCAGCAGCATGCGCAGCGCTTCCTCGCCGGAGTGCGCCCGAACCAGTTTCTGGCCCAGCGGCTCCAGGATGGCTTCCAGCGCCAGGAGGTTTTCGGGACGATCGTCGACGATCAGGATCTCGACCTGATCGCGGAACGTGATCACCGACCGTGGAGTGGATTGCGCGGCGGCGGTCATGCGCTCCCAGCGCTCCCCGGGCCCTGCGCGCGTGCCGGCGGCAACGTCGCCAGGAATGCCCCGAGACGGTCCAGCGCGAACACACGCGCCTTGGGAACCGCGGTCAGGGCGGCACGCGGCATGGTCGCAACCTCGGCGGAATCGGGATCCTGCACCACCGCCAGCCCCCCGCTGTCGGCAATGCGACGCAGTCCCTCGGCGCCGTCTGCGTTGGCGCCGGTCAGCACGATACCCACCGCGCGATGTCCATACGAGTCCGCAGCACTCGTGAGCGCCACGTCGATGGAGGGCCGGCTGTACCGTACCGGCGCTTCAGTCGAGAGCGAGAAGTGGCCTTGCTCCACGAGCATGTGGTAGTTGGCTGGTGCCACAAAGATTCGGCCGCCCTCGAGGGGCTGTTTGTCTTCGATTTCGCAGACCTGCAGCTGAGTATGCTCCTGCAGGAACCGCGCAAGCAGGCCGTCCGAGTCGCGATGCCGGTGCTGCACGATTGCCGTAGGGATGTCGTAGCCAGGCGGTAGCGTCGCGACGAGGGCGCGAAGCGCGGCCAGCCCCCCCCACGAGGTGCCAACGACGACGATGTCGTAACCGACGGCCGCGTCAGCGGGCTCGTCAACGGACTTTTCTGTAGATTTTTTCACTGGCGTCCAGCCGATCGTAGCATGCCTCGTACTTGGAGAACTTCATCGATTCCTTGCTTCCAAGGCAAAGCACGCCAAGCCGCACCAAGCTGTCGTAAAACAGGGAGTGCACCCGGTTCTGCAACTCCTTGTCGAAATAGATGAGGACGTTGCGGCAAAGGATTACGCTGAACTCAGCGAACGACCGGTCGGTGACGAGATTGTGCTGCGCGAACACCACGTTGCGCACCAACCGCTGATCGAACAACGCGCCGTCATACTTGGCAGTGTAGTACTCTGAGAACGAGCGCGTCCCGCCGGCCCGAATGTAGTTCTCCGTGTACTCCTGCATTCGCTCCAACGGAAAGATTCCGCGACGCGCCTGCTGCAGCACGACGTCGTTGATGTCGGTGGCATAGATGCGAGCGCGATCGTAGATGCCGGCCTCCTCGAGCATGATCGCCACCGAGTAGACCTCTTCGCCCGTCGAACATCCGGCGTGCCAGATGCGGATGAAGGGATACGTCCGCAGCAGCGGGATGATGGTCGAGCGGAACGCCACGTAGAAAAGCGGATCGCGAAACATCGCCGTGACGTTGACCGACAAGTCGAGCAGCAGCCGCTCCATCGCGTCCTGGTCGTGGAGCACCAGCGCCTGCAACTCCGAGAGATTGCGGAGTTGCTCGGCTTCCACCCGTTTCCAGAGGCGACGGCGAATCGACGCATACGCGTATGATCGAAAGTCGAAGCCGTACTGGCGGAAGACGCCCTCCAGCAGGAGCTCGATTTCCACGCGCTCGAGGTCTGAGCTGTACCCCGCGGGGGGGCCGGGCATGGAGCGGCCCGGGTCCACCGTTTCCGGCGGAACCGTGGGAAGGGTGCTGCCGGGTGTTAGCGATACAGCCATACTCGCATGAGACTCAGGAGTTGCTCGGTGTCCACCGGTTTGGTGATGTAATCGGACGCGCCCGCGGCGATGCAGCGCTCGCGGTCACCCTTCATCGCTTTTGCCGTCAGCGCGATGATGGGCAGCGTCTTGAACCGGTCGTCTGCCCGGATGGTGCGCGTGGTCTCGAACCCGTCCATCTCCGGCATCATGATGTCCATGAGCACCAGGTCATAGTCCGACTTCTGCTCCAGTTTCGTGACGGCATCGCGGCCGTTCTCGACGAAATCCACGACCATGCCATGGTCCTCGAGCACGCTCGTCAGCGAGAAGATGTTGCGCACATCGTCATCGACGATGAGCACGCGCTTCCCGGCGAAGACCGCATCGGCGTTGTGCAGGCGCTCCAGCATGCGCCGCTTCTGTTCGGGAAGCTTCTTCTCGACGCGGTGCAGGAAGAGCGCGGTCTCATCCAGCAGCCGCTCAGGCGACTTCACGTCTTTGACAATGATCGTCTCGGCGAGCTTGCGGAGACGCGTCTCGTCGCCCGGTGAGAGCTCGCGACCGGTGTAGATGATGATCGGCAACTCGCGCATGGTGGGATCCGATTTCACGGTCTCCAGGAGCTGGAAGCCGTCGGTCGGGCCGCGAAGGCCCAGGTCGAGCACCATGCAGTCGTAGTGCTTTTGCGAGAGTTCCCGCAGCGCCTCCTCGGCGGACCCCACGGCGGTGATCTCGACGTCCTCGTGCTCGATGAGCTCGATCATCGATGCACGCTGCGTCTCGTCGTCTTCCACGACGAGCAGCCGCTTGACTTGCTGGTCGATGAACTGGGTAATGCGCGAGAACGAGTCGTCCAGCGCCTGGCTGGTCACCGGCTTCTCGAGATACGCGATGGCGCCGGCTTTCAACCCCGCCTGACGTTCCCGCACGCCGCTGATTATGTGCACGGGAATGTGCCGCGTATCGGGATGGTGTTTCATCCGGTCGATCACGGCCCAGCCATCCACACCAGGCAGATCGATGTCGAGCGTGACGGCGTCGGGCTTGTATGCGTGCGCGATGCGAAGGCCCGCCTCGCCGTCGAGCGCAACCAGTCCCTTGAAGCCCTTTTCGCGCGCCATGTCCAGCAGGATCTTCGCGAAGCTCTGGTCGTTCTCGATGATGAGCACCACCCGGTCGCCGGGATCCAAAGTCTCGCGATCGTCATCGAAGTCCTGCGGCCGCGGTAGATCCTCGATGCTCTCGTCGTACGTCGCTACGTCGACGTTGCGGTCTGAGGCATCGTCCTGCGTCCACCCTTCCCACGACTGGTTGATCGAGACACGCTCGGTCGGCCCCGGCGCCGCGGCCACCACGGACGACGCAGTCGGTGACGTCGTGGGCTCGGCCGACGCTGTGATGCTCGGTATCATTGCCGGCCCGCGGAACTCCGATTGGGACGACGGCGCTGGTGACTGGTGTGCCGCGGACCGCTCCGCGCGAAACCGCTCCAGGTGCGGCTCGCTCTTCCGCACGCGCCGGGGCACGGACATGATCTCGCTGGTGCGCTCGCCGGGCGCACGTCGTCCCGGCTCCGGATTGGCGTATCGCGCCGGCACGAAGAGCGTGAAAGTGCTCCCTTCGCCGGGCACGCTATCGACGTGGATCTCGCCGCCGAGGAGCTGCGCGATCTGCCGGCTGATCGTGAGCCCGAGCCCTGTCCCGCCGAACTTCCGGTTCGTGGTGCCGTCGGCCTGCTGGAACGCCTCGAAGATGAGCTGCTGCTTGTCCTTGGAAATCCCGATGCCGGTGTCGTTCACCTCGAACGCCACGACATCCTTGGCTTCGTCCAGCGTGCGACTTGCGAATTTCCGGTCCTTCTCGACCCGCCGCAGCGTCATTCGGATCGTGCCATGCTCGGTGAACTTGAACGCGTTGGACAACAGGTTCTTGAGCACTTGCTGCAGCCGCTGGCCGTCCGTGTACAAGGGGTCTGGCGTGCCTTCCTGCACCTTCACCTCGAACTTGAGGCCTTTCTGATCGGCGACCGGCTGGAACGTCCGCTCTACGAACGTCGTGATGTCGGGGATGGGCACCTCGGTGACCAGCACCTCCATCTTTCCGGCCTCGACCTTCGAGAGATCGAGAATGTCGTTGATCAGGTTGAGCAGATCCGTTCCCGACGCGTGAATCGTCCGCGAATACTCCACCTGCTTCGTGGACAGCGAGCCTTCCTTGTTGTCCGCCAGCAGCTTGGCAAGGATGAGCAGCGAGTTGAGCGGGGTCCGCAGCTCGTGTGACATGTTCGCCAGGAATTCGCTCTTGTACTTCGAGCTGAGCGACAGCTGCTGCGCTTTTTCCTCCAGCGCCTGTCGTGCCGACTCCACCTCGCGGTTCTTCTGCTCGA
>JANNJV010000522.1:0-8157 GCA_031395945.1 Gemmatimonadota bacterium
TTTTCCGCTGCCGCACATGGTGGATCACATCCTGGGGTACTTCAACGACCCCAAGGTCGCCTTCGTTCAGACCCCGCAGGACTTCTACAATACCGACTCCTTCACGCATGTGGTCGATGACGATCGCCGCGAACTGTGGGAAGAGAACCGGATTTTCTACTCGCTGCTTCAGCCGGGGAAAGACTCCCACAACGCGTCGTTCTTCTGTGGCTGTGGAGGAATGTTGCGCCGCTCGGCGTTGGAGGACATCGGCGGATTCCAGTCGCAGACGATCATCGAGGACATGGAAACGTCGTTGGCGCTGCACACCCGCGGCTGGAAGTCCGTGTATCACCCGCAGGCCATAGCGTTCGGCCTGTCGCCCGGGTCCGCCACCGCGTTTCATGTCCAGCGCCAGCGTTGGGCGCAGGGATCCATGCAGATGCTGCGCAAGCGCAATCCCGCATTTCTGCCCGGGCTTACCTGGCAGCAGCGTGTGTCGTACATCGCGGCCAACCTGTATCCCATCGACGGCTTGCAGAAGGCGATCTTCTACATGGCGCCGGTGATTTTCCTCTTCACCGGCGCGGTGCCCGTCAATGCGGAGGGAACGACGCTGCTGGCGCTGCTCCTGCCATACCTGCTGATCTCGGTCGTGGCGTTCGAGCTGTTGGCGCGAGGAACAGGCTACCTGTTCATCTCCGAGCGCTACATGATGGCAAAGTTCTTCACGTACATCATCTCCCTCTCGGCGCTCATCAGAAACAAGCCGCTCAAGTTCAACGTGACGCCCAAGGGAGTGAGCGACGTTCCATTCCGCACCTACGCCCCACAGGCGTTCGTCATGGCGGTCTCCGCCATCGCAATCGTGTGGGCGCCGCTGGCGCATGCGCAGGGATGGGTCACTTACCGAACCAACAACTTTGCCCTCGCCTTTGCCGCGACCGCGCTGTGGGCGCTATGGAACATCCATTTCGCCATCCACGTGGTCCGCATGTGTCTGAGGATGAAGCAGCAACGCGCCGACCACCGCTTCTTCGAGAACATGCCCGTGCGCCTGCGGTCCCTCGCGGACGCGGCCGCCGTCGATCAGCTCGCCTCGGTAGCCAACATCAATCCATCGGGTCTCGCGTTCCGAAGTACCACGCTGTTCCCCAAGGACACCCAGCTGCGCGTCACACTGCCGCTGTTCAACCGGTCGGTGCTTGCCGACGCGACCGTGGTGCACGTGGAAACCGCTCAAACGGTGCACGGCCAGGTGCACAATCATGGCGTGCAGTTCGGAGCGATGCCGGTCGAGGATCGCGACGCCATCGAGATGCACTGCACGCAGTATTCGGTGCCGATGTGGCGCAAGCGCTATCGGCAGTCACTGGACTTGTTTGCCTGGACCAACGAATTGATGCACAACGCTCGCGGTGGGCGCCGCGTGAGCGTGCAACTCGCGGCCAACGTGCGCGTGGCCGCCAGCGAGGCGGGTCCCGCAGAGGATGTCGGAGGCTTGCTCGAGGAGATCAGCGATACCGGTGCGCGACTCATCCTCGAGCGTCCAATCGCTCCAGGCAGCACGGTGACGTTCAGCGTCCCGGGGACCGCGCTCCAGGGCAGCGGACAAGTGGTGTTCGCCACGGTCACCGAGTCTCCGATGAGCGTTCGTTTCTCGGTGGGCGTGAGCCTGACTGGAGCCGCGGCACGCGGCCGCAGGTGGTCCGCGCCGTCGCTCTGGTTTCGCCGTCCCGCAATTGACGGCGCCGGCCTTTCCAAGGAGATCCTCAGACCGTGAGCTCCGCCACAAATGAAGATGCCGCGATCGTCATTCACGCTCCGCCTACCGGCGACGCCGAGCGTCTGGCGGGGTTCGACCGGCCGCTCCCTGGCGGAACCGACACCTCTGTCGCTGGGCCGCTCGCCAGTCCGTCTGCTGCGACGCCCACCGTAAGCGTCGCGCCTGCCGAGCGCGTCTTCGGTTTGGATGCATTCCGGGGGCTACTGCTCCTGGCGATGAATTTTACATTCACGATTCCTCCCGCCGGGCCGTTCGCGAAGTGGATGTATCACACGCAGGTGCCGCCGTCGGCGACGCGCGCCTATGTGGACGTGGCAGGACTCACCTGGCAGGACTTGCTGTTCGCGATGTTCGTCTTCACGATGGCTGCAGCGATCCCCATCGCGATGAATGCACGGCTCGCGAGGGGCAAACCCTACCCGGACATCATCTGGTCATCATTGCGCCGCGGATTCTACCTGCTGCTGCTTGCGCTGATCATCGGGCACGTCAATCCGTATTGGACCAACGACTACACCAAGCGCGGCAACATCGTCGCGATCATCGGACTCCTGGTCTCCTTCGCGCTTTTTGTTCAACCGCCAAGACAATGGAGTGACGCAGTGAGGCGGACGCTGCGCAACGTGGGATGGGCGGGGGTCATCGCCGTGCTGTTTGTCATCCCGTGGCTGTACGGACAGCGCTTCGCGTCAGAGCGGCGTGATTTCATCATGGCCGCGCTGGCCTTTACCACCGTCGCGGGCACGCTGGTCTGGCTCTTCACGCGCATGAACCTGGTGGCGCGCCTGCTCATCTTCGGCGTCATTGTGGCGGGTCGGTTCATTGCACCGGCAGCACCCACTTTCGGCGACATCTGGAACGCCAGCCCGATTCCGTGGTTCTACCAGCCTTGGTATCTCGATCTGCTCCTCATCGTAATCCCGGGCACCATCGCAGGCGAATTGATCTGGCGATGGATGCGTGGACGAGGTGATTCCGCCGAGCCGTCCGGATGGTCGTCGAGCCGATTGGCGGCGCTTTCCGCCATCGCCCTGAGCTTCCCGGTGATCCTCTGCGTGGGTCTCTATGAGCGACGCTACCCTCTCGCAACCACCGTTGTCGTTGTGGCAGTGTCTGCCATCCTGATGTTGCTGGCAGGGAAGCCAACGACGGAACGTGATCGGGTACTGACGCGGCTTTTCGCCTGGGCTGCCCTGTGGTTGGCGGTAGGTATGCTGGTGGAGCCGCTGGAAGGCGGGATCAAGAAGGATCCGCAGACTCTCGGGTTCCTCCTCCTCATGTCAGGTGCATCGACTGCGGCTCTGGGTGGACTGCTCATCGTCGCGGACACGTTTCAAGCGGGCCGGCGTTTTCTCCGCCCGCTGGCGCTCATCGGCCAGAACGCGCTGTTCGCCTACGTCATTCTCATGCTCGGTATCGAGCACGTGATGTGGCTGGCCGGCGTTGGGGATGCGTTCACCAGCAGCTGGCAGCTTGCGACCATGAGGAGCGCGACCCTCACAATTCTGGTCGCAGTGATCGTGTGGCTGGCGACCAAGAAACACTTGGTGTGGAAAGCGTGAACTTAAGGCAGGTCCAAATAGCCGCAAAGCGTTGCCGCATAAACGTATACGGGCATGCCTATTGCTTCTGCAGTAGGTGGGCATTTACACGCGCTCATCAAAGTGTTTTCCCACAGGCTGCTCAGGGCGGTGAGATGGAATGTCGAACGGTCCGGCTGCAGAACGGACCTCGAGGAGGCTCCGAACTCTGATGAGTGAAGTTCCTCGGCCGCTCAGCGAGCCTGTCGCGAAGGGCGTTCCCGACTCGAAGGTCGCGTCTCCAACGTCCACGTTCGCGTCGTTGCCAACTGTCGCGCGCTGGGCGGACGCAATCAACAAGGAAATCCGGACGCTGGGGGAAGCATCCTTGCGTGGGCCGGTGCAGTCGGTGCTCACCTGGAGCGAGAGTGTGTTTGGAGAGACCGGGCCCTTCGCCATCATCAAGCGGAAGGCGATGCGGTACCGACTACCACGCTCGATCAAGACCGATCTGCTCGACCGCCTTGTTTCGGGCAACGCTTCTGCCACACGCGCGCTGACCACGCTGATCGTGGTGGCGCATCCCGATGACGAATCGATCGGCGCGGGCGCGCGTCTGCGTCAACTGGGCGACACGTACGTCGTCGATGTCACGGACGGCGCGCCCCGGAACCCCGAATGCGCGCGGCGACATGGGTTCAACACCTCGGAGGAGTATGCCGAAGCGCGTCGACGCGAGCTCCACGCCGCCATGGCGATTGCCGGTCTTCCCCTCGAGCGATTGATCTCGCTCGATTTTGCCGACGGCGAGGTCACCCTGAGATTGGCGGAGCTGTGCCTTCGGCTCACCGAGTTGATTGATTCGCTGCGTCCGAACGTCGTGCTCACGCACCCGTACGAGGGTGGCCACACGGACCACGATGCAACCGCGTTCGCAGTGCACCTCGCGTGCGGCGTGCTACAGCGTGAGCGCGTCACCCCACCGGCGATTCTCGAGTTCACGTCGTATCACGCTCGCGACGGCGAGAAAGTCGTACAACAGTTTCTGCCGCACGAGCATGCCGATCGTGATCAACGCGTCGTCAAGCTAAGCGCTGCGGAAAGCGACCTGAAACGCAAGATCTTCGACGCCTTCACCACGCAACGAGAAGTCTTGGAGCAGTTCAGCACCGAGTTCGAGCGCTTCCGGCCGGCGCCCAGGTATGTGTTTACCGAGCCTCCCCACGCAGGCCAGCTCAACTATGAGCGCTACGGACATCTGGACCGGGGAATGTTCTGGAGAGAACAAGCGGAGCGCGTCCTGCGGGCTCTGCGGATGCGGCGCGACTAGGACGGCTAGCTTCCTCGGGTTCCGTCGCGCAACTTGGACGCCGCGCAGCAAACAAAGGTCAATGCAATCCCCTTTCGTCCGATGCCAACGTCCGCCGCGAATCAACCGGTGAAAGCTGACATCGCGCCGAGTTCTGATGAACTCCGCGCGCTCGTGGACGACGGCCCCGAAGCGATTGCCATTCTCGACGAGACTTGGCGTTACTCGTACGTCAATCGCGCCTTTGAGCGGCTGATCGCGCTTCCTGCGGGTGACATTGTCGGCAAAGAAGTCTGGGAGCTGACGCCCACGCTGGTTGGCACGCGGTTCGAGAAGGAACTGCGCGAAGTCATGCGCGGGCGCCGCACTGGGCGGCTTCAATTCGTGGGCTCCGCGTCGACGAGCTTTGACATTCACGCCATACCCTTTGGCGCGGGAATGGCCTTTTTCGCCAGCGACATCAGTGAGCTGCGCATGGCCACCCAGGAGATTCGCCAGAAAGAGGAGCGTTTTCGCGCGATCCTCAATACCGAGCCTGGGTGCGTCATGCTGCTGGATGCCGAGGGCAACGTCCTGGACACGAATCCCGCCGGACTCGACCTGCTGGAGGTGGATGACTATGCCGATTTGATGGGCCAACCCATCGCGCCGTTCATCGCACTCCCCGATCGGCATTTCCTGCGGGCTGTGAATGAGAAGGTGTTCGCCGGCGGCGAAGCCACGATCGTCATCGAGGTCATCGGGTGTCATGGCCGCCGCCGGCGCGTGGAGCATCGCGCCGTTCCACTGCGTGACGCCAGCGGAGAGATCGTGGCGGCGCTGTCGGTCACCACTGACATCACCGAGCGACATGAAGCTGAAGCCGCGCTTCGCCACCGCGCCGCGCAACACGCCGCACTGGCCGGATTGGGCGCCTTGGCGTTGCGTGATCCGGATGTCGACGACCTGACCCGGCGCGCTGTGAGCGCGGTATCCGAGACGCTGCGCGTGCCTGCGGACGCGGCCCTGGATCTACTGCGGCGGCACGGGCTCGCCGATCTCGCGGCATTCCGCGCCCCAGAGGACTCATCGGGCGGCATCCGGCTCGACACCGAGGATTCCGATTTCGTCCGCTCCGTCGCGCAGCTGGTGTCCAGCGCCGCCGAGCGACGTCGCGCCGAGCACGTGCTGCGCGAACGCGAAGACCAGCTTCGGCAGGCGCAAAAAATGGAGGCCATCGGGCAGCTTGCCGGCGGCGTCGCCCACGACTTCAACAACTTGCTCACGGTCATCAACGTCCACACCGACCTCCTGTTGTTGCAGATGAAGGACAGCGACGACATGCGCGTTGATATCGAGGAGATAGCCCGCGCGGTGGCGCGCGCGGCGGCGCTCACCAGGCAACTGCTCACGTTCAGCCGCAAGCAGGTGGTGCAGCCGCAGGTCCTCGATCTCACACGCATCGTCACAGGCGTGGAGCCGATGCTCCGCCGACTCATCGGTGAGGACGTGGATTTCGAGACGCAGGCGATAGGTGCAGTGAATGCGGTACTGGCCGATGAAGGAGAAATCGAACAGGTACTGATCAACCTCGTCGTCAACGCGCGCGATGCCATGCCCCAGGGCGGACGTCTCCGTGTGGAAGTACGCAACGCCGTCGTCGATGAAGCGCTCTGCGCCAGACATCCCACGCTGCGGCCCGGGGAGTACGTGCAACTCACGGTGAGCGATTCGGGCATGGGCATGACCGCTGAAACGATGATGCGAGCCTTTGAGCCGTTTTTCACCACCAAAGAGCTTGGCCGGGGAACAGGGCTCGGTCTGTCCACCGTATATGGCATCGTCAAGCAGACGGGCGGCGCAATCACGGTGGAAAGCGAGCCGGGATCGGGAACCACATTTACGGTATACCTCCCCAGAGCCCAGGAGCAGGAGACACGAGTCATCGGCGTCATGGAGCGGCGGCCGCCATCGTCAGCGGGCGAGACCATCCTGCTCGTCGAGGATGAAGACAGCGTGCGACGCCTGGCCCGGCGGGTGCTCGAATCGCAGGGCTACACTGTGATCGAAGCCATCAACGGCGAAGACGCCATGCGCATGGCAAATGACTACGCAGGCGTCATCGACCTGTTGGTGAGCGATGTCGTGATGCCCGAGCTCGGCGGCAGGCTGCTTGCCGAACGGCTCACCGTGAGCCGGCCCGACACTGAGGTGCTTTTCATGTCCGGCTACACCGACGATGACATTCTGCGACGCGGCCTGCTCGAGCGTGGTCAACGGTTGCTGCAAAAGCCGTTTACGGCGACTGCGCTGGCGCACGAGGTGCGGTCCGTACTGGACGCGAAGAAGCGACGCCGGTTGTCCGCGCACACCCTACCGCCGGACGAGTGATCTACGGTGTGAGCTCGACCTCGCGGGACGCTGCGAGTGCGCGAACCCCAGGCGCTTCCGCGGTGAGCAGTACGCGATAGGTGCCGCGGGCGCCCCGAGGCAGACGCAGCGTCACCGCCTGACCTTGGCGCTCTCGCGGCACGGCCTGCCATCGGAGTCGCACAGCGCTGGCGTTGCGTCCCAGCCCCAAACGGGAGGCCGCCCTGCGCACGAGGCTGACGCTGCGTCGGGGTTATGGTGAGGCTCAGCCAAAGGGGATGCACGGTCGCGGGGCTCTGAAGCTCCCAGAAAACGCCAATGGGCGATCCCGCGGCGAACGAGGCCACCGGTGGCGCCATCGCCAACGCGGATTCAGGATCGAGCGCGCCGTCCGCGCGCGACGGATCGATCAGCAACAGGTCGGAGAGACACCAACCGTCATTGCAGGGCAGGGGCGCCAGCGCAAAGCGCGAGCGCGCGGCGCGTTTGCCACCGCGTCCCAGTACCTCGAGACTCATGACGATGGTGTCGTTCGGGACGGTCGCCAGCATCCGATCGCGCCCAGCGTGCGCACTCGTTCGCAGCGCACCGTCGTGGAGCCACACCATCGCGGCGTCGATCGAATCCCGCACGAGCGCCGTGTCATCGATGCGGTATGAGGCCGCCAGCAGCAGCGAGTCTCCGCGAGGAAACCGCGCGACCTGATGTGCCAGGGAAGTCAACCGCTCGATGTGTCGCGGCGCATACCGCGTGGGCGCCAGCGTCTTGCGAAGATGCCACGATGTTGCGCTGAGCCAGGGCGTCGCGGCCGTCGCGGGCACGTCTGGAAAGAAGTAATAGCTCGGCTCGCGATCGTGGCCTGTCACACTGAACGACGCGTATAGCCCGGTGCTCTCGCTACGCGTGAACCATTCTGCCCACCCGTATCGCAACAACAACTGCTGGCTGTCATCACCCCAGGCCAGGTTGTGCGCATTGGCGGACTCGGACAGCACGAGGGCCATGGTGAGCCGCGCGAAGTGTTCGGTGCGCAGGTCGTTGCCAGGGGTCATCCAGAGCGGCTGGCTCAGTGTCCAGAGGCGGTTCGCGATCGCCGCGCGCTCGGTACAGGTTGCCTGCGAAAGTGCGTCGCCTGCGCGCGGCAGGGCCAAAACGCGCAGATCCAGCCACTGGCACCGTCGCTGTTCGGGCATTGCGTCCAGCGCGGCAGCAAA
>JANNJV010000542.1:0-12205 GCA_031395945.1 Gemmatimonadota bacterium
CGCGGTGCCGTTTCTGATCACGCGGCTGCGCTACGTGCAGCGCGCCGTCATCTCGTCCCAGCTTGGCGGTGAGCATGAGCTGAACGATCGCCAGCGCCTGCAGTGGACGGCGACCGGCTCGCGCGTAACGCGTACGGAGCCCGACCGATCGGAGGTGGTCTACGCGCAGGACGACCCGAATGCCGCTCCCTTCCTCTTTGGAAGCAGCGAAGGCGCCGTTCGCACGTTCGCCGATCTCTCCGAGTACAACCTCAACACGGCGGCGGACTACACGGTTCGCATAGGGAAAAACGCCGACAATCTCGTCAAGTTCGGCGCGCTGGGCCGTTATACCAGCCGCGACTCTCGCGTGGATTCGTACAGCTTGCAGACCAGCCTGCCGCGCGCGGAGCGCGAGCTGGCACCCGAGGACATCTTCGGGTCGCGTTTCACCGATTCCATCGCAGATCTCTTCCGCATCACGTCGCTCTCGCAGGCCGGCTCGTACGCCGCCAGCGACGTCGTCGCCGCCGGGTACGCCATGGCGGAGTATCAGCTGACGGATCGTATCCGTGTGATTGGCGGCAGTCGGTTCGAGATGCAGCGCCTGCGCATCGAAGCCCAGCCGGCGTTCGGGACACCGGAAGTGGTGCAGCCCGTCTACAACGACGTGCTTCCATCCCTGGCCCTCAACATCACGCTGACGGACCGCCAGGCGCTGCGCCTGTCCGCGTCGCAAACACTGGCGCGACCTGAATATCGTGAAGTCGTTCCTATTGGCAGCCGAGACGTAGTGGGCGGCGAGCAGTTCCGAGGCAACATCAACCTGCGGCGCACGCTGATTCAGAACGCCGACATGCGGTGGGAGCTGTACCCGTCGTCGGGCGAAGTGGTGAGCCTGGCGGTGTTCGCCAAGCACTTCGACAAGCCCATCGAACGTGTGTACCGCGGCACGTCCGGCACGCGCATCACGACGTTCGAGAACGCGAAGAGCGCCACGAGCGTGGGCGGGGAGCTCGAGCTTCGCAAGAATCTCGACTTCATCGCCCGTGCGCTGGCGCCCTGGACGGCATTCTCCAACCTCACGGTAATGCGCAGTACCATCGACATCGGTTCGGTTGGGGCGGGATCGGTGCAGGAAGAACGTGCCATGGTGGGACAGGCGCCATACGTGGTGAACGCGGGTCTGACCTATGCCGCGCGTCAGGACCGGCTCTCCGCCACGGCGCTCTACAACGTCATTGGCCGACGCATCTTCGCCGCGAGTCTGCTGCCGCTCCCCAGCGTCTACGAGGAAGCGCGGCACGTCGTCGATCTGTCTGTTCGGTTCCCCGTGACGCGCGGGCTCTCCGGAAAACTGGATGCGCGAAATCTTCTCGACGCGCCGTACGAGGTGACGCAGGGCACCGTGCAACGTGAGTTCTATCGGGCCGGTCGCGCTCTTTCGCTCGGGATGACCTGGCAGCGCTGAGTGGCCGAGCATCGTGACGCCCTCGTGACGAGACGGTATCCGAACCAAAGCCGTGCGCCGGTAAATCACGTCATCTCACACTCCATTGTATCACCCTTTCGCATCGATGCCATGAACCTGACCGCACTGCGTTACCTGCCGCTCTCGCTCGGCCTCGTCGCGCTGGCCGCATGCTCGGACACGACGGATCCCGTGCCGAATCCCTGCGACGTCACGCCCGCGAGCTGCGCGGCCACCCTGTCCGCGGATGTCACCACGAGCCGCACACTGTTCTCGGACACCGTGTACACGCTGTCCAGTTACGTGCATGTCACGGGCACTGGCACCGTGCTCACGATTCAGCCGGGAACCGTCATCAAGGGCACGACCGGCTCGGCGCTGTTCATTCTCCCGGGCGCACGCATCGAGGCCAACGGGACTGCAGTGGCCCCTATTGTCATGACGTCCGATCAGGCCGTGGGCTCCCGCAAACCCGGGGACTGGGGCGGACTGATTCTCGTGGGAAGCGGAATCATCAACCGCACGGGCACCGTGGAGCTGGAAGGAACGGGCTCCAGCACGGCGAACTACGCGGTCAACTACAGCGGCGGCAACAACAACGCGGACAACAGCGGCACGCTTCGCTACGTGCGCGTCGAGTTTGCCGGTTTCGGCGTAGCGGCGAACCAGGAGCTGAACTCCTTTACCTTCGCGGCGGTCGGAAGCGGGACAACGCTCGAGTATCTCGAGGCGTTGGCCGGCCTGGACGACTCCTTCGAGTGGTTCGGAGGAGCGGTGGATTCCAAATACCTCGTGTCATACGAGGCGGGTGACGATCACTTCGACTCCGCTGAGGGATACGTGGGGCGCAACCAGTACCTCATTGCGTTTCAGTCGGTGATCCTGCCGCAGCGCGCAGGATCGGGCGTCCTTTCAGCCGATCCGCAGGGCTTCGAGGTCGACGGTTGTGGTTCGGCGTCCGGTTCGGGCTGCAGCGCGGGCTTCAACTCGACGCCCTTCAACTCTCCGCTGTACGCCAATTTCACGATGGTCGGCACGGGGGCAAACAACGACGTAGCGTCCACGACGGGTGGCGTGGGCATGGTGCTGCGCCGCGGAACGGCCGGATTCTACGTGAATGGCATCGTGGCGCGGTGGCCCCGAGCTGCGATCAGCCTGCGTGACACGGATACGCAGCAACGCTTCACCGACAACCTCGCAGTGGCGCGGAACATCTACGTCGCCGAAACGGGAACCACCGCCGGCACCAACGCTCCCCTGTTCGAGGGCGGCACGGGCCGATTCACCATAGACGTCACTGCGAATGCTCTCACGACCGCAGCCGGTACGGTGACCGCCGCGTCGATCTTCACCGCGTTGCCGGCGACACCAGCCAACGCCGCAGCATTGGATTGGAGCCTGCCCACCAACTCGCCTCCGAGAACTGGTGGCACCGGCGCCTTCACCGGATCGCTATCGACCAAGGGCGGAACGTTCGTGACCGGTACGGCCTATCTGGGCGCCGCCGATCCGTCAGGCGCGAAGTGGTGGCAGGATTGGACCAGCTACGCCCGAAACTGAGTAAGCCGCACGAAGGGATGCGGCGAACGTTCTGGTTCGCCGTCGCTTTCGGCGTGATGGTTGGTTGCCGTGACGCGCCCGCCGTGGAAACCCGGCGGCCGTCGTCGGCACCGGCCGGTGAGGGAGGCGCACCGTACTCCCTGGACTCTGCGCTCGTGCTGTTCCGCAAGGATGTTGTGGCGGTCGCAGATCTCGAGAATTCCGAGCCGTCCATGGAGCAAGTGGTCGCGCGTCTGGCACGGAGCGTCGCGGGCTCCGACACCAATGATCTGCGGAAGCTCGTGATGTCGCGACGCGAGTTCGCCTACCTCTATTACCCGGGCAGTCCGTTCACCCGGGCGCCAACCAAGCAGGAGCCGGCACTCGCCTGGTTCTTTCACGTGCAACAGAGCCAAAAGGGAGTGACGCGCCTGCTCCACCGTTACGGCGGGAAACCGGTTCGCTTCATCCGGAACGACTGCAAGGCTCCTGCACAGACGGAAGGCGAGAATGTCTTGTGGGATGATTGCGTGCAGCGCTTGGCGCAGGGCGGCGATACGGTCTCGCTGCGACTGTTCAGCGGCATCTACGAGCGCAATGGACGATTCAAGATCTTCTCGTACAACAACGATTTCTGACGCGGCGATCGCCGGCTCGCGCGCCAGCGCGGCTTGGGCTCGCGCGCCGCGCGGCTTGAGCTAGGGCTCGCCGCCGCGAATCACGCTGCGCTCCTCGTCGCGGACTGCCCGTGCGAAACGTTGGAAGAGCGCCCGGAGGTCGCGGGTCCCACAAGTGGACCGTCCGCGGTGGAACCTGCGACTCCGGCGCGTGCACAGGAGTCAAACGCGCGAGCCTGGTCCGCCCTACGCCCGCTTGATGGCTTTGGGAAAGGTGAGCGTCACCGTGGTGCCCTGACCCAGACGGCTCTCCGCAGTGACGTGGCCGCCATGCGCTTCCACGAGGTGCTTGGCGATGGCGAGGCCCAGGCCCGTTCCTCCGGCCGCACGCGACCGCGCCGGGTCTACGCGATAGAAACGCTCGAAAATTCGCGGGAGATGCTCTGGCGGAATGCCCGTGCCGGTGTCGCGAACACCAAGGGCAAGGCTGCCGTTCTCCCGGCGTGAAAAAACCGTAATGGTCCCGCCGGCTGGAGTGTGTCGCACTGCGTTTTCCACGAGGTTTCCCAATGCCTGCCGGATGGCGATGGGATCGGCCTGCAGCGTCTCAGCGGCTTTGCCGATGCTGACGTGGATGGACGATCCACGCCGCAACACTTCCTCCCGATACGGCGCGGTGGCTTCTGCCGCGGCCGCAGCGAGATCCACCAGGACCGGCGTCGGCGTCCATCCGCCGGACTCGATGCGCGACAAGTCCAACAGGTCGTCGATCAGCTGCTGCATGCGCTCGGCGTTGGCACGGATGGTGGCCGCGAACTGCGCATGTTGTGCGTCGGCCGAAAGCTCATTTGCCAGGGTTTCGGCGAATCCTCGAATGGCGGTGAGCGGTGTCTTGAGCTCGTGACTGACGTTCGCCACGAAATCCCGGCGTACCGTCTCCAGCCGTCTGGTTCCCGTGAGATCGAACAGCGCCAGTACCGCGCCGCCTACGCCCAAGGGGCGGGCCGTGAGGGCGAGCGTCCGGTTGCCCAATTGCGCTTCGACACGATCCACGACGCCACCGTCCAGCGCCTCGGATACCGCGTCCTGCAGAACTCGGTCGCGGGGCAGCAGATCCAGCGCGAACGGGATTGCGGCATGGACACTGAGTAGCTGCCGTGCGCTGCGATTGATACGAATCACCCGCCGATGCCGGTCGACCGCGACCACGCCTTCATCCAGCGCCTCGACCAGGGCGGCAAGAAACTCATCCTCGGCTTCGAGCGCGTGCAGGCGGCTCCCGAGCTGTTCGGCCATGCGCTGGACGGCCGTTGCAAGCTCCCCCACTTCGCCGGGGGCCGACAGCGGGGGCCGGCGTGAGAGGTCGCCCGCCGCGATCGCGCTGGCAACGTCGCGCAACTCGATCACGGGTCTCGAGATCTGTCTGGAGAACACTGCCGCAAATGCCAAGGCGATGATCAGGGCGACGATCGCCGAAATCACGACGTCACGCTGCGCCCGCGCCACGATGGCATCGAGCTGCACGGTACTGATTGACACCCTCGCGACTCGCCCGGCGCCGGCTGGCACCGCGACGTAGAGCTCCGTATCGCCCTCCGACGCGCTCACCCGCTGGGATGATCCCTGGCCCGTGCGTCGCGCGGCGAGGATTTCCGGCCGATCATTGTGGTTCTGCAGCGCCGCGAGCGCCGCACCGTTGAACTCACTGTCGCCAAGGACGCGCCCGGACGAATCCACCAGGGTCACCCGTTGATGCAACGCCGCACCGGCAGAGTCGGCGAGGGCATCCGGCGGCGTTCCCACGCGCCACTGCTGCGCCACGAGCGCGGCCTGGGTGGCCAGTTGAGCCGTGGTGAGTTGCTGGAGTTGATTGCGCAGGCGTTGGCCGCTCAGCGCAACGGCGACGATCAGGAAGACGCTGACGATCAGTACAGCACCCAGCAGCAGCCGCTGCGCGAGCCTCACGCCGGCATCATCGGTCGTGTTCGCCAGCGCGGCGCAGCCGATAGCCGAAGCCGCGAACCGTCTCGATCAGTTCACCAGACGGTCCCAGTTTGGCGCGCAAGCGCTGCACGTGCATATCCACGGTGCGGGTCTGAATATCGGGCGCGGATTCCCACACGATCTCGAGCAGTTGCGCGCGGCTCTGGACGCGACCGCGGCGGTCTGCGAGGGTGAGGAGCAACTTGTACTCGGTCGCCGTGAGATCGATGGGTTCCCCGTTCATGGACACGGTGTGCGCATCCTTGTCGATCGCCACCGCGCCAACATCAACGACATTGCGTCGCTCGGCGGCTTTCGTGCGGCTGCGGCGCAGGATGTTGCGTACGCGGAGGACAAGTTCCTGCGGGCTGAACGGCTTGACCAGATAGTCATCCGCGCCGAGCGATAGTCCCTGGACGCGGTCCGGCTCCTCACGGCGCGCTGTCAGCATGAGCACCGGGAGGTCAGCAAACGCCCGATCAGCGCGCAGTCGCTCCAGCACCTGGAAACCGGAAAGCTCCGGTAGCATGAGATCCAGGACCACGAGCGCGGGCTGCTCGTCGCGCACCGCCTGGAGGGCTTCCGTGCCCGTTGACGCCGTGGACACGCGATACCCTGAACGGGCAAGGTGGTAGGCTACGAGCGCGATGATGTCGGGCTCGTCGTCCACGACGAGGATTCGATCTCCAGGCTGCGCCGCGCGCTCAGGCATGGGCTTCACTCCGATTTCACCACGAAGTCGTTGCACGAGCGACAAGATGGTCGCCGTTTGATAAGACAAGCAGCGCGACCCTGTTACAGTCATGTAACGGCGGAGTGTCGGTCAACGGGCACATCCTTTGCCCCCTCAAAACGGCCTTGCGACCTCTATTCATGGCTTGGCACCTAACCGGGTGGTGCCGGAGCGCACTCGTCCTTGCAACCCTGGTCCTGCTCCCGTGGCGTGGCCTGTCCGCGCAGGCGGCGGACACCACCAAAATTCGGTGCGACGGGTTGGACGTCGGTACCGTGGACGTAGCAACTAGCCGCCCGAGCTTTCGGGGTGCCATGGGCTGGTGGAGAAAGGTCGCCCGTTCGGTCGGTTTGCACCATACGACCACCTCCGAAGGGCTGGTGCGCCGTTTTGTAACGCTGGATCCGGGGCAGGGATGCACCGAGTTCAGGCGGAGCGAGTCTGAGCGATTGTTGCGCGCCCAACCGTTTCTTTCGGACGCGACGGTCACGACGACGCGCGAAGGCGATAGCATACGCGTGGCCGTGTCCACCGTGGACGAAGTACCACTCGTGATTGGAGCGCGGTTGCAGGGCGCCAATGTCCGGGCGGCGAATCTTGGCACCATGAACTTCCTGGGTATAGGCATGCACGTGGAGGGACGGTGGGAGCGCGCGCGGGGCCTGCGCCAGGGATTCGGCGGCAAACTGTCCCACAAACAGCTGCTGGGACGTCCCTACGACCTGACGTTGGAGGGAATGCGCCGGCCCATCGGCGAGTACCTCAACACGTCCCTGAGCCATCCGTTCTACACCGACCTGCAGCACATTGCCTGGCATAGCGGCTACGCCACGCTCAAGGACTACGTACACCTTCGGCGGCCCGACCGCAGCGAGCTGCTGCAACCTGTCGATCGCTGGATGTGGAACGTGGGCGGCGTGGTGCGGATTGGTCCGCCCCGTCGTCTGATTCTCGTGGGCGGGATGTTCCTGGGAGAACGCATCGTTCCGCGTCACGCGTTCTTTGTCGTCGATAGTCTTTCCCGCCGGCTCATGCCGACGGTCGATACCGCAGGTGTTCGCCGCTACCCGGTGTATGACGCGACGCACGCGGCTGGGGTGCTGGCCATTCGAACGCTCAGCTACAGCCGGATGAAGGGGCTCGACGCGCTCGCGGTGGAACAGGATGTCGCCACGGGAACGCAGGTTGGCGGGATGCTCGGCGTCCAGCCCTGGAGCGGGCGGCCGTTGCGCGAGTCGTTTGCGTCGCTGGATGCCTACATCGCCGGTCGATCACGCCGCAATTTTGTCGGGGCGCGCGCCGAGGTGGAATCGCGTCTGAATCTCGAGACCGGGGACTGGGCCAACATGATCGCGAGCGGCCGTGCGGCCTGGTATTTCCAGCCGCGAAGTCGCTGGGTCTCCGAGCTCGCGGTGGAAGGGGCAGGGGGTTGGCGGACCCTGGTTCCGTATCAGATCGAGTTGGGCGACCGCCGCGGCGGACTTCGCGGATACGCGCGGTCGCTCGAGGCAGGATCGCAGCGGTTGCTGGCGCGCCTCGAGCAGCGTTTCGACGTGGCGCGATATCAGGGTTCGCGCGCCGCGTTAGGTGTCGCGGCATTTACCGAGGCGGGTCGGATGTGGGCCGGCGACGTTCCCTTCGGTGTCAGCACGCCGGTTCGCGGCAGCGCGGGCGTGGCGCTGCTGGCAGCGGTGCCGGCACGCTCGCAACGCACCATTCGCGCGGAGCTCGCCGTGCCATTTACGCGTGCCGACGGCGGTCGGCCTGAGTTACGTTTCACCGTTCGCGAGCCCGCTCGCGGTTTCTGGTTCGAACCGCCGCGCATCCGCTGGGCACGCCTCTCGGCGGTTCCGGAGCAGATCTTCACATTTCCCTGATGCCGACACGAAACAACGCGGTGGTGCTCTGCGCCTGCGCCGCGTTCGCGATGGGCTGTGAGAGTTTCACTGAGGTACTTGGCCCCACGCGCTATACCGCCACGTTGAACGGTGCGAGCGTGAAGCCGACGTCCGTGAGCACCAGCGCCACCGGTCGATTCACGGCCGCGCTCCATCCCACCAACGGCAAACTCTCGTATACCATCACGTGGAGCGGACTTTCCGGCGCGGTGATCGGAGCCGAGATCAATGGACCCGCCGACGCGAACGGTATCGCCGGCATCCTCGTGGACCTCGCGGCTGTTCCCAACGGTGTGCTTGAACGGGATCCCACCGATTCAGGGAGCGGCGAGCTCGATCTCACGTTGCCGGTCACCCCTACCGTCAATGGCGATTCACTCAAGAAGCTGCTGGGGAATGGCCGCCTGTACGTGAGTCTCAGGACGTCCGCCAATCAGAGCGGCGAGATCCGCGGGCAGATCCTACCCGACTGAGTTACCCGATGGGCAAGCGCACGAGGGCCACGGCTCCAGGCGCTCCCGGGCGGTTTTCCAGCGACAGCGTGCCCCCATGCGCCTCGGCGATCTGACGCGAGAGCACCAGGCCGATTCCTGAGCCCTCGGGCTTGGTGGTAAAGAATGGGACGAAGAGGTTGGCGCCGCTTTCGATGCCGGGTCCGTCGTCTTCCACACGCACCTCGAGCATGCCGTTGTGGCGCAACCAGCCGAGTGTCACGCCTCCATGCGTTTGTAGAGACGCGTCCACGGCGTTGCGCACCAGGTTGATCAGCAGTTGATCGAGTTGATCGCCATCGGCGCGAATGGCGATCTCGGGACCGCCATCGACGCGAATGGGAAGCCGCGTCTCGAGCGCGGCGACGCGACGCAGCCACGCCGCCACGTTCAGCGGCTGACGCTTTGGGGTCGGAAGCCGCGCGAGCCTGGCGTATGACGACATGAATCGCACAAGCGCGTCCGCGCGACCAGCGATGACCGTGAGGCCGCGCCGCATGTCGTCGTCCGCGTCCACGGGCCGCGGCTGGCGATCCAGCACCGCTTGCAGGCTTCCCGCCAACGATTTGATGGGAGCCAGCGAATTATTGATCTCGTGGCTGAGCACTCTGACCAGGCGTTGCCACGCCTTGAGCTCTTCCTCGCGCAACGTCTTGCTGAGATCCGCGAGGACGAGCAGCGTGTGAGGCTTGCCGTCCTGGCGGAACGCAGAGCGCCTCACTTCCCATCGGCCGCGCGCACCGGGCAACGCCATGTCCATCGCGCGAGGAGATTCGCCGCGCAGCGACTCAGCGAGGCCCAACTGATCCGCTGTCTTCCCCAACACGCGTTCGGGCGGCTGGTCGAGCACACGCGCGCCGGCACGATTTACCAGGCGCAGTCGATGGGTCTCGTCGAACGCGTAGACGGCGACGTCGATCTCGGCCATCACGGCCCGCAGCAAGGTCGACGCTTCCATGGCGCCCAGTCGTTGGGCGCGCAGCGTCTCACCGAGCACGTTGGCCTCGAGGAAAGCGAGGCCCAGCGCGTCTTCCCGGTCCGCGCCGCGCGCGCGAATGGAGTAGTCGCCCTCGCGCAGCGCGCCGAGCAGGTTGGACAGCGTCTGCAGTGGTCTCACCACGCTCTCACGCAACAGCGCGGCGACGATGAGCCAAGTGGCAACTATGAGGACGCCGAACGTCCACTGCACTTTGCCACTGTAATTGCCGTGGATCAGCAGACCAATGCTGATGACCACGGCCGGCAGCCCGCCGATCAGGGCGAGGCGAAATACCTTGCGCTCGTGACCGCCGTGACCCTGCTGGAGGTCCTTCTCAAATTCCATACGCCGCAATCCGGCGATAGAGCGCGCTGCGCGACAAGCCAAGCGCCTTGGCGGCCTGACTCACGTTTCCCGAGTGGCGATCCAGTGCTTTGCGGATCAGCAGGCGCTCGACGTCCTCCAGGGGAAGGTCTTCAAGTCTTGCGCTGGCGGTCGTGGGAACGCGGAGCGCAAGGTCGGGAGCGCGGATGATGTCGCCGTTCGCCAGGAGGACAGCCCGCTCCACGGAATGCCCCAGCTCCCGGATGTTACCGGGCCACGGGTGCTCCAGCAGATGCTGCATGGCGGCGGCGTCGAAGGCCTTGAGGGTCTTGCGATAGCGGCCCGCGTGCAAGCGGAGAAAGTGCATGGCTAACGGCGCAATGTCCTCTCGGCGCTCGCGCAGCGGAGGAAGGTGGAGCTCGATGGTGTTGAGTCGAAAGAGCAAGTCTTCGCGAAAACGTCCCGCGGTCACCTCGTCGTTGAGACTCACGTTCGTGGCGGCGATGAGGCGGACATCCACCTTCCTGGCCTTGGACGATCCAACGCGCTCCACTTCGCTGGTCTGCAGCACTCGGAGCAGCTTTGCCTGTTGCGCCATTCCCAGGTTCCCGATCTCGTCGAGAAACAGCGTTCCGCCATCCGCCAGTTCGAACCGTCCGACGCGGTCGGCTTTGGCGTCGGTGAAGGCGCCGCGGACATGTCCAAACAGCTCGCTCTCGAACACCCCTTCCGAGAGGCCGCCCATGTTGACGGCGATGAAGGATCGCGGCGCGCGCGGCGACACCGCGTGCAGCCACTGCGCCACGAGTTCCTTGCCCGTGCCGTGCTCGCCGGACAGCAGCACATTGGCGTCGGACGGGCCCACCCGCTCCATGAGCTGCAGTACCGGGCGCATGCGCGGGGATTCCGCGATGATTTTCGGCAGCCCGGGTTGCCGCAGCAAACGGTTCTCGGTCTCGAGTCGCTGGGCGCGACGGAGGGCGCGTCCCAGCTCGATTTGCGTGCGCAGCACCGAGAGCAGCCGGCTGTTGTCCCACGGCTTCTCGATGTAGTCGCGCGCCCCGCGTCGCAGCGACTCGACGGCGCCGCCCACGCTGCCCCACGCGGTCATCACGATAATGGGCAGGGTCGGCTCCAGCACCTGGAGCTGGTCCAGCAACTCGAGTCCTTCACGGCCGGACGTGGTATCCCGGGTGTAGTTCATGTCGAGCAGCAGCGCGTCGAAATCGCGGCGCTCGAGCGCGTGCAACACGGCACCGGGAGAATTCACGGCGTGCGCGTCCAGTCCTTCGCTCTTGAGCAGCAGCCGAAGGGCTTCGAGAACGTCCGGCTGATCGTCCGCGATCAGGATCGCCGGCGCGGGCGCCGCGTTCGCGTCGGTCACCCCACTCCGTTCCGCGTCAAGCATGGCAGCAAACGTAGAGGCGGCGCCTGCGCGGCGGAACGACTACTCGTACCGCAGCGCCTGCATCGGGTCTACCCGGGCTGCACGGCGTGCCGGAATCCAGCAGGCCAGCAGCGCGACAACAGTCAGCAGCGCCGCCACACCCATGAACGTTCCTGCGTCCGTGGGCGAGAGCCCGAAGAGCAACCCCTGAAGCAGCCGTGAGACACCGAGCGAGAGTGCTACGCCGATGGTGATTCCAATGAGCGTGACGCGCATGCCGCGACCCACGAACAAGGAGATTACATCGTGACGCCGGGCGCCGAGCGCGATGCGAATGCCGATCTCCTTGGTGCGCTGAATCACGGAGAAGGCCATTACGCCGTATACGCCGATGGACGCCAGTAGCAGCGCCAGCCCGCCGAAGGCGCCGAGGATCATAGCGCCGTTCATGCGGTCGGCGAGCTTGAGCTGCTTGTGTTCCTCGAGGGTGCGCATGTCCCATAACGGCAGGTTGGGATCCATCGCCTGGATCTCGCGACGTAACCCTACCGCAAGCGGTCCGGGTTCGCCGCTCGTACGCACGAGCATCGTCAGTGCTTTCGTCCCCGGATACTGCAACTGCGGGACATAAACGATGGCGCGGTCCGACTCGGTTGGCCCGCCCAACATCACGTCGGACACAACACCGACGACGGTGAGATATGGGCCACTCTCGCCTTGCAAGCTCACGCGCTTTCCAAGCGGATCCTGGTTCGGCCACAGGTCCCTCGCTGTGCGATCGCTGATGATGATGACGGACGGGCC
>JANNJV010000067.1:0-17469 GCA_031395945.1 Gemmatimonadota bacterium
GCGCGCATCATCATCAACAAGGTCGAGCTGGTGGGTGAGCCCAGCGCGCGCGCGCGGTTCGCGGACTACGGGCGTGCGGGATACCCCGTGCACTCCACGAGCGTGAAGCAGCAGCTGGGACTCGCGGCGGTCGAGGCGGAGCTGTCGGGCAATGTGTCCATCGTCAGCGGCCCGTCCGGAGTAGGCAAATCGTCGCTGCTCAACGCGCTCTTTCCGGGGCTGGGTCTGCGCGTGTCCGAGATCAGCGAATCGGTGAACAAGGGGCGCCATACCACGGTAGGGGCATTCCTCCATCCGTTGCCTGGCGATGCCGGAGGCGCGGTAGTGGATTCGCCAGGCCTCCGCGAGATCGGATTGTGGGAGTTCCCCATTCGCGAGTTAGACCGCTGCTTCCCCGAATTCCGCGAGGCGAGGGAGACCTGCAAGTTTGCCGACTGTGCCCACACCCGAGAGCCCGGGTGTGCAGTCCGGAAGGCTGTGGACGCGGGGGAGTTGAGCCGGCCGCGGTATGAGAGCTACCTCAAGCTGAGGTCAGAGATCGAGGAAGAAGAAACCACTTACTAGTTGGCGGTATCTAACCCGTTGTCACTTCCCCAAGGTCATATGCGCCTGGCCCTCCTGCCCCTCCTGCCCCTCCTGCTCGCGGTTGCCTCTGTCGCCGCACAAACGCCATCCGTCCCCGCTACTCCGCAACAGCTGTTCGAGGCGCGCCGCTTCGACGAGGCGCGCTCTGCGTTTCAGGCCCAGCTCTCAAGGAACAAGAACGACGCGGTTGCGCTGTACTACATGGGCCGAATCGCTGACGCGCAGGACAAGTCCGGCGAGGCCGTGGATTGGTTCGAGAAAGCCGTGAAGCTGGACGACAGGAATGCGCTGTACCACTTCTGGCTGGGCGCCGCTCTCGGGGATGAAGCGCAGAAGGCCAGTAAGTTTCGCCAGCCGTTTCTGGCGCGGCGGGTGAAGTCAGAGTTCGAGCGGGCGGTCGCCCTTGATCCCCAGATGCTGGACGCCCGGTTCGGCCTCTTGGACTTCTATAGCATCGCCCCAGGCATCATGGGTGGGAGCATGGAGATGGCGCGCGAACAGGCAGCGGCGATCGGACGGCTGAATCCCATGCGCGGACACCTCGCGGCTGCCCGCATCGCCCTGCGGCAGAAAAACGACACGCTCGCCATTCGCGAGTACGAGGCCGCCATCGCGATTGCGCCCGACAGCACGGCCGGGTACTTCGAGCTGGCAGGTCTCTATCGGAGCCGCCAGCGATGGGCCGAATCGCTCGCGACCTACGACCGGCTGCTCGGCAGAAAGCCTGACGAGGCCGTCGCGCGCGCGCGCTGGGGAATCGTGTCGGCGGTCAGCGGCATGGAGATGGAGCGCGGAGAACGCGAGCTGAAACTCTTTCTTGCGAACGCGCCCGCGGAGACGACGACCCAGAGCTTCTCCAACGTGCACTTCCGGCTCGGCCAGATCTACGAGAAGACGGGGCGAAAGGAGCTGGCGCGATCGGCCTACGAGGAATCGCTGAAGCTCAACGCCGGACAGGCCGAGGCGAAAAAGGCCTTGGCGGGCTTGAAGTAGGCCGGGCTACCAACTGCCCCGCTCGCCCGCGACTTCGATGACGCGCGAGAGCCGGTCGGCGGCGTGGCGCCAGTTGAGCTCTACCGCCTCCTGCGCATCGCTGTCGCGGCCCTCGTCGATGGCATCGATCATCGCGTCATGTTCGTCCACTGACGACTTGATGTCGCCGGTGAGCATGGAGATGTACATGCGGATGTAGCGCTCGGCCTGGGGCTTCACCGCGTCGTGCAACGCCAGCAGGCGCGGGCCCACCCCGGCCTGCACGATCCGCCGATGCAGCCGCTCGTCCGCTTCGTACAGGCGGCCGTGATC
Source organism: Gemmatimonadota bacterium (assembly GCA_031395945.1). Classification (GTDB taxonomy): domain Bacteria; phylum Gemmatimonadota; class Gemmatimonadetes; order Gemmatimonadales; family Gemmatimonadaceae; genus DASPMP01. The sequence goes on from JANNJV010000067.1 coordinate 1,891, forward strand.
GACCGGCGCGGCGCGCGCAGCGCGGGCGAACTCCTGGTTCAGTGCGCGAAGGTCCTTGACCAGCGCGCGGCGCTCCGTGGGGTCGAGCGTCGCCGCGTGGCGGGCGCCCAGTCCTTCGAGCGCGCCGGTAATGGCCAGCAGCTCCTGCACGTCGTCCCGCGTGAGCGGCGCGACGGTCAGCCGCGACTGCTGTGCGCCCGGCGCGCCCATCACGAACCCTTCCTGCTGCAGCCGCTGGAGCGCCTCGCGGACCGGCGTGCGGCTCACGCCCAGCCGCGTCGCAATCTCGGTTTCGACGATGCGCGTGCCGGGCGCCAGTGATCCCTGGACGATGAGATCCCGGAGGCGGACGTACACCTGGTCGGGACGCGATCCGTGCGGAGCGCCGGCGAGCGAGCCGGCGCTGCGGGATGCGGCCTTTTTCCGGGGACGAGCGGGCATAGCGCGAAAAATAGAGCGGACGAGCGGGCGATGCGTCGCCAACCTTGCGCACATCAGGGGACGCCATAAATTCACCGAAATTGCATACAAATAGTAATACATAACTACATACAACACCCACGCCGATGCCACGGAAAACCATCGCCCAACTCGTCGCCGATTCCGAATCCAGCCACCTGCGGCGGGCGCTGGGGCCCGGCGCGCTCATCCTGCTCGGCATCGGCGCCATCATCGGCGCCGGCATCTTCGTCCTCACCGGGCAGGTCGCCGCGCAGAACACCGGGCCCGCCCTCGTGCTCTCGATGCTCCTGGCCGGCTTCGCCTGCGCGCTCGCGGGGCTGTGTTACGCCGAGTTGGCGAGCATGATCCCGGTCGCCGGCTCGGCGTATACGTACGCGTACGCCACGCTCGGCGAGGTGATGGCCTGGATCATCGGATGGGACCTCATCCTCGAGTACGCACTGGCGTCATCCACCGTCGCCCTGGGCTGGGGCGCCACCGCGGTATCGCTATTGGCCGACATGGGTATCGTGGTGCCGCCGGCGCTGACGTCGCCGCCCTTCAACCTTCCCGCGGCGTTGGTCGTGCTGGTCATCACCGGACTCCTCGTGGTGGGCGTGAAGGAATCAGCGCGCACGAACACCATCATAGTGATCGTCAAGCTGGCCGTGCTTGCCGTCTTCGTCGTGGCGGGGAGCTTCTTCATCAAACCCGAGCTCTGGCACCCGCTGGTGCCACCGAACACCGGGACCTTTGGCGAGTTCGGATGGAGCGGCGTGTTGCGCGGCGCCGGAATCATTTTTTTCGCCTACATCGGATTCGACGCGGTGTCCACCGCGGCGCAGGAGGCCAGGAACCCGCAACGTGACATGCCGCGCGGCATCCTGTACTCGCTGGTGATCTGCACGGTGATCTACATCGCCGTTGCGTTGGTGCTGACCGGTATCGTGGACTACCGCACCCTGAACGTCGCGAGTCCCATCAGCGTGGGTATCGATGCCACGGGGCTCACCTGGCTTGGCCCGATCATCAAGATCGGCGCGCTCGCGGGATTGTTCAGCGTCATGCTAGTAAACCTCATGGCGCAGCCCCGCGTGTTCTATTCCATGGCGCGCGACGGATTGCTGCCGGCGTGGGCTGCCAAGGTGCACCCACGCTTTCGCACGCCCCACGTGACCACGATGGTGACGGGAGGCGCGGTGGCAATTGCGGCCGCGACGCTGCCGCTGGGGGTGCTCTCCCAGCTCGTGAGCATGGGAACCCTGCTGGCATTCGCCATCGTGTGTGCCGGCGTGCTCATGCTGCGTCGCACCGATCCAGACATTCCTCGTCCTTTCCGCGTCCCGTTCGTGCCGTGGATACCACTGGCTGGCGCGCTGGTCTGCGTCTACCTGATGGTCGGGCTGCCGCTGGCCACCTGGGCGCGCCTGGCCATCTGGCTGGCGCTCGGGCTGGCGATCTATCTGGTGTTCGGCAGGCGCAACGCCGCTCGCTTGCGCCGCTCTCCAGCAAAGTGAGAGAGGCAGATCTCGCCAGGCGATTGGACGCGGAATTACGTTTGCCTTCACCATGCATCGACAGTGTCAAACGCTCTGCCTTTTGGTTCTCGTCGGGTGCGCGGTCCCGGCTCCGGAGGCCACGCGCGAGTACGGCGTAGAGATCTTCGCGGAGGACACCGTGACGGCGGTGATCACCGTGAGCGTCACCGGCAACCTTCAGGTGAACCTGAAAGGCGACAACTTCAGAATGCTGCCGGACAAATCGTTCATGATCACGACGCCGGCTCGGCTGATAGCCGCGGGTGGTGTGGGTACGGCGACGATCACGTCCGTGGACAGCACGCGTCGCCTGGCCATCCTGCCGATTGGCACTCCCGAAGATTCCGTGGACGCCGCGACGGTGACTGGAACGCTCGTGAAGTTCACGCGTCTTGGCTACGAACGCGGAAAGCTGCGGCTCGAGGTGGAGCGGCCGTAGCGCCGGGCCGTCGGATCCGGACGGCGGTCGGTTGTTCCTACTTGCCCAGCAGCGCTGGAGACAGCCTGCCGCTTTCTGTTTCGCCGCTGGCGAGGCGCGGGGGCGATCCGCTGGACGAATCGGCGGCGGCGCCGCTGATGGGATGGATATACAGGCGGCCCTGCACCACGCCCCCTTCCTGAACCAGAATCGCCGCGGAACGGATGTCGCCCGCCACGATGCCAGAGGACAGCAGTTCCGTACGCTGCGCGGCGAAGATGTTCCCCGTAACGGCGCCTCCCACGATCACTTCCCGCGCTGTGATGTCGCCCACCACCGACGCCCCTTCGCCCACCACGATCAAGTCCGCACGATGAATCGAGCCTTCCAGCCGTCCGTCGATGCGCAACGCGCCGTCGGTCTCCAGATCGCCAGTGATGGAAATGTGCGAGTCGAACACCGAGAAGTTTGTGGTCGGTATGGGCGACGTCTCGCGGCGGCTAAAAAGACTCATGGCTCCTCATGATCGTAGCGGAACCCTGGACCATCCAAAGGCCTTTCAAACAATCGCTTATGGCTCCGGGTTGCGCCAGCGTTTGATTGCAGGTACAGGCGTCAGGAGACGCCATTGGGGTGACAAAAGTAAACAAATGCTTGCGGCCCAACTTCGTGACGTGGTGCACAACCGCCGCGTTTTTCTTGGGGTAGTACTAAGCAGACACATGAGCCCACGATCGAGTAACCCGATGGCTTCCCGAGGCATGGCGCTCGACGCGTCACGCGAGCCGCCGCGTTCCCGCTACCGTACGCTGAACGACGCCGAAAGCCTGCGGGAGTTCGCCAGGAATCTCGAGGAAGGCATCTACATCACTACTCCGGACGGCCGCATTCTGGACGCCAACCCGGCGTTCCTGAAGATGTTTGGCGTGGAGTCGCTGCAGGACTTCGCGGGGCTCAGCGCCTACGACCTGTTCGTCGATCCGAAGCAGCGCGAGCTTGAGATGCGCATGCTCGAGCGGGACGGAAGGGTGAAGGAATTCGAGTTCGAGATCCGCCGCCCCGACGGCGAATCGCGCTGGGTGCTGGACACCTCCTATGTCCTGACGGACGGCCAGACGGGCGAACGGTTCTGCCACGGGGTGCTGGTGGACATCACCGCCCGCAAGCGTCTGGAGCGCGAGCTCATCGAGATGAGCACGCACGACGCGCTCACCGGGTGCCTCAATCGGCGCTACCTGGACCAGATCGATGCGAAGTTTCGCGCGGACCCGTCGGCCCGCTGGGGGTGCATCTTCATCGACATCGATCACTTCAAGCGATACAACGACGAGCACGGCCACCAAGCTGGCGACCGCGTGCTCGTCCGCATGGCTCGGTTCCTCATGCGCCATGTGCGCGCGGAAGAACGCGTGGTACGGCTGGGCGGAGACGAATTCGTCATCATGCTGGGCGGCGCCGATGTGGCACGCACCCGACGCATCGCGGAGCGGCTCAGGGCTTCGGCACTCAAGTCCGCGCCAGTGCCATTCTCCCTCGGCTGGGCCTCGCGTGAGGCAGAGGAAATCTTGATGCGCCTGCTGGATCGCGCGGACCATGGGATGATGAACGTTCGCGTCGAGCAGCGCGTCGACGAACAACGCCGCTAGCTGGCGGGCCGCCCCCGCCGGCCAAATTCGCGCCGGACTATTCGGGTGCGATCACGCGAAGCGAAACGGCAGTCGTGCCCCACTGTATTTGCACCACGGCCATTTTTCCATCGACCACGGGAAATCCGAGCGACAACGTTTCGACATGGGGCAGTGAATCGACCGGCGTGCGTACCCGCAACACGTCATCACCTTCCCGATGCCGCAAGTGAAACGCGCTCGCGTTGCTGTTGAAGATGATGGTCCACTGCGTCGAATCCGGAATGACCCAGACACTGTAGCTCCCCGCGGCCAGGGCGTTCCCCTGAACCTGCACGTCAGTGCTGAAGGAGATCCGCATCGCCGAGTCGGCGCTGGGGGTCCACATGCGGCCATAGGGCACCAGCGCGCCGAATATCGCGCGTCCGCGCGCGACGGGACGGATGTACATCGCGCGGATCTCGGTGTCGCCGACCATCTGCACGATCTCCGCCCGCTGGCTACGTCGCGGCGTTTGAGCCACGGCCACGCCCGCGCACGATGCGAGCAGCAGCCCTACCAGCGCGGGTCTCACGCCTTTACGAGCCGGTCGAAATACGCCTTCCGGAACTTCGAGACTTTTGGAGCCACCACCGCCGAGCAATAGGGCTGGTTGGGATTCTTGTTGAAGTAGTCCTGGTGGTATCCCTCCGCGGCATAGAACACGGAGAAGGGCGTGACCTCGGTGACAATGGGATCATCCCACACTCCGTTCGCCTGCAGCTCCGCCAGTACGTCTTTCACCGCCTGCTGCTGCTCGGGCGAGTGGTAGAGAATGACGGAGCGGTACTGCGTGCCGATGTCGTTCCCCTGGCGGTTGAGGGTAGTGGGATCGTGCATCGTGAAGAGCACCCCCAGGAGATCGCGATACGAAATGATGTTCGGATCGAAGGTGATCTGAATCACTTCGGCGTGTCCGGTCACGCCCGCGCACACCTGTTCGTAGGTCGGGTTCGGGCGCTTTCCACCCGAGTAACCGCTCACGACCTTTTCGACGCCGCGCAGTTGTCGATAGGCGGCGTCGAGACACCAGAAGCACCCACCACCAAACGTGGCGAGCTCGGTCACTTTTTCTCCTCGAAGTTCAGCGAGCATGAGTTGATGCAGTAGCGCTGTTTCTCGGGTCCGGGACCGTCGTCGAACACGTGGCCCAGGTGCGAGCCGCATTTCCTGCAATGCACTTCAACGCGCCGCATCCCCAGGGTGCGGTCCTCCTCGGTCGCCACACTCGCGCCAGGCATGGGTTGGGTGAAGCTTGGCCATCCCGTGCCGGACTCGAACTTGGTGTCCGACGCGAACAGCGGCTCACCACAGCCAATGCATCGGTAGACACCTGGTTTCTTATTGTCCCAGTACTGCCCAGTAAACGCGCGCTCGGTGCCTTTCTCGCGAGCGACGCGGAACTGTTCGGGAGTGAGCTGCGACTGCCACTCCTCCTTGGACTTCTTGATCTCATCGGGCATACAGATAGTCTAGCAACCCTGTAAAGGACGTTGCTACGCAACGACTTCTGTCGAGCCCGTCCGTGCAACAGCGTTTGACGTTAGAGGTTGGAAGCTTGAGGTTAGACGTCCAACTTCAAACGTCGCACCTCAAGCATCACACGCCGTGGCTGTTTGACCTGCGGCACCGTCATTGCTCTGCTCCAGCCCGCCAATGTCCACTCCCGCACGTTTGCCGACCACTGACTCGGCGAGCTCCCTCAGAACGAAGCTCATGGAGCTGGAAGAACGTTCCCGCGCCCGGGCAATCGCAGTCGCGGTGTACGATCTCGAAACGAACTTCGACTTCCGGTATCGCGCCGACCGCTGGTTTCATGCGGCGAGCACCATCAAGCTGGCGGTTCTGCTCGGTACATTTGCGGCGGTGCACAACGGGACGTTGGTCCGGCAGTCACGGCTGCACGTACGTAACCGGTTCCGCAGCGCGTACGACGGCAGTACGTACCGCATCCTCTCCGAGCGCGATGCCGATTCCGAAGTCCAGGCTGCCATTGGCAAGACTTTGCGGATCAGTGAGCTGGCGCGGAACATGATCATCCGTAGCAGCAACCTGGCGACGAACCTGCTGCTCGACCTTCTTGGCATCGAGTTCCTGCAGCGCGTCCTGGAGGAATCCCAATTGTCCGGGATCGATCTGCGGCGCGGTGTGGAGGACGAGCGCGCGTTCGAGCACGGCATCAACAATCGCGTCACCGCCGACGGATTGGTTCATCTTCTCCGGCTCATCGCCGAGGAACGCGCATTCACGCCGGAACTTTCACGCGACATGCTCGACATTCTCCACGATCAGGAGTTCCGGAGCGGCATCCCCGCAGGCCTGCCCGCCAATGCGCGGGTCGCGCACAAGACGGGAGAGATCTCGACGATCGCGCACGATGCGGGAATCGTCTACCTGCCCAGGCGCAAGCCGTACGTGGTGGCCGTGCTCACGGAATGGGAGCCGGAAACAACCGGCCGGTCGCCCTCGATCGCGGCGGCATCATATCTGGTGCACGAGCACCTGACGAGTGGCCAGTATGACGACGATGACTGAGACCGCGCGCACTGAGTACGGCGCGATGGGTGCATCCAGCATCCCGCTCCGCATCGTGGACGGCCGCCGCCTGGAAAAGCGGTACCGGGACGCGCTCATGCCGGGCGGAGTACTGGCCGATAGCCAGGGCCAGGCGCACGCGCTGCCGCGCTACTTCTACGAGGTCCCCTCGTGGGACGTCGCAGTGAACCTGCAACTGTCCGAGCATTTCGCGCTCTGGGAATTCATGCACACGGATGTGCATGAAGCGCCGCCGCTGCGGATGTTTCCGCGTTACGTGCCGTGCGCCATCACCCTCATGGCGCTGGGGCTGGAGCAGTTTCGCGCGGCCGTTCGCGAGTACGTCCACATCGCCGCGAACGGAGGATATCGCTCGCCCGGCCACGCGCTCACGGTGCATGCGACCCCGCATGCGTGGGGCACGGCGGTGAACATCTACAAGGTGGGCGACACGATGCTCGATGAGCGTGAGTCGCTCGAGTACTACGCCGGCATCGCATACAAGTCGATGCCAGGGATCTACGTGCGGCCGTTCGGCACCAGGCCGGGGTTCACCGACGATCATCTGCATCTCGACTTCGGCTATGTCATCGCCGTGCCGCGCGGTGCGCCGTTCGAGGCGTACAACCCCAAAGCCGACGTCGAGCCGTTATGACGTTGCGTGTTCGACGTCGGAAGCGCCCTCGAGCCGAGGAGCGCCAGGAGCTTCCCGCGACGCCGGTCTCGCTGGGGGCCATCGGCATGGAGTCCGAATTTACCGTCATGCTCGACGGACAGATGGTGAAGCCCGAGGACGTCTTCAAGTCGCCGACCAATATCGTGCGCGACCCCATGATGCATCGCGTCGGTCGGTCGTACCACTTGCCCACGGGCGGTGCACTGTACTTTGACACCGGCGTGATCGAGATCGCGACGGGGATGATCGAGATCGAGCGCGGCTGCGCCGCGCGTGCGGGACGGTCGTTGTGGGAGAACATCCGCTACCTGCGCAGCGAGCTGGATGCCTGGGAGCAGCAGCACGGCAACGACGTGGAGCTCGCTGGATTCAGCACGCATTACAACGTTTCGTTCACTCCGGGGCAGAAGCAGCGCACGCCCAGCTGCACGGTGCAGAAGCTCGCGTTGCTGCTCACGTATATCCTGCCCGTCCCCGTCATGCTGCTGGCGGCGAATCGGCGCTCCACCGGCATCGGCGTTCGCCCGCGCGGCAATCGCGTAGAGGTAACGGCGGACTTCACTCCGGACGCAGCGCTGATGATCGCGACGGGTACACTCTGCGTCGGGATCATCAAGGAAGTGATGAACTGGCCCACGTACGAACTGCACGAGCTCGACGCGTTCGTTCGCGACCTGCCGATGATCCGTGACGTGAAGCCGGTGCCGCACAGCTCGCGGAAGGGATGGTCCGCGAAATACACGTGCTATCCCGAGAATCCGTTCATCCAGGACATCGACGAGCCGATGTGGAAGACCACGGGCGCCGAAACACTGTCGTTGCGCGAGATCGCGGGACGCATCACGAAGTTTTTCTGGCCGTCCATTCAGCGATTCTCAGATCCCTTCACGCTGCGCCTGATCGGCAGCGTCATGAAGGGCCGCGCCCCCTCGCTGCTGGAGCTCGACGATCGGCCGCCGGAGTACGACAGTGTGGGTCGGCTCTGCCAATGGGACGATCTGTTTCCCGAGCGCGTGCTCCCGCGCTCGCGCTACGAGCGCGTGCTGGGACACGCCATCAGCGGCGAACGTCTGGAGCTTGATCGTGAGGTGTACACGCCTGTGGGCATGCAGGGATGGGCACACGTGGTCTTTCGACGCGACCGCGACAAGTCGAGACATGTCATGTCGCTGGACTACCTGCTCGACCATCTCGAGGAGTGGGGCGGTCGCTAGGCTCGGTGTCCGGATACGCTCACGAACACTTTACCCGCGCATAGGGATAGGTGACCGCGCGCAGCTGCCCGCCGCGGAGTCCTTCAATGCGCGCGAACAGGGAGTCCGGCCCGCCGCTGCGGTAGACGATGCGCTGCGGGAAGTCGTGCGCCGGGTTCGCGAACACGATCTCGGGTTGGAAGGGAGCCACCGCGCGGAACTCGGTGCGCGGCTGACGCGCCGGTTGTGCGTCGTAGACCAGCGTATCTCCAGCGGCGTAGATGCGAACGAACTCGTATTCCACCACCGTGTCCCGCCGGATGATCCTGCTGAAGCCATGAAGCATTCCGCCGGCGGGTGACGACCACTGTTCCTGCGTGACGCTTGTGGGCGTCCGACGTTCCCAACAGCCGCTGAGCCACGCGAGCTGATCCGTCACCCGTTGCGCATGGGCCGCGGACGGCAGGACGAGAAGCGAGAGAAGGATCGCCCAACGGAACGGCCGGACGACAAGAACACGCTTCATCGGACCTCAGAACTCCCGCTTCTTCATTTCCTTGAAGAAGTGTGACCGCTCGATGTCGTGATCCTCCTCCTGCGAAGGCGGAAGGGTCTTGTCGAACTGCCGGCCATCACGACCCTTGGCGAGCTTGGCCGCCTTGGCCGCGTTCTTCTTGATGAGCTTCTGTAGCTGTTTCTCGTCCATCGTCCTGGGTAGCGAGCGTGAATGAGAGCCACTGTGCCTTCTTCATTATATACGCATGAACCAGCCGAGCGTTACGGCGAAGTTGGAAAGGCGCCGCTAGCGCGCGAAAAGACGGGCCACAAACAAGCCGATGGCGAGTATAAGCAGCGCATAGATGAGCATCTTCTTCGCCCTGGTCTCCGCCGGGCGTGCCGTGGCCAGCATGATGAGCACGACCAGGAGGGCGAGCCGGCTCGTCGCCTTGAGGTAATCCGGCTTCTCGATGAGTTCCAAAACGCCGGCCACGGCCATCGCCGCAGCGGCAATCCAGTAGAGCACTTTGAGCTTTCGACTGTTGTCCATCGGCTGTTGCGGAGGCTGCGACGCCATGATCGTCTCCCGGAACGTTTGGGTCGTTACTGCGTGGATGATGCAGGGGATGGCACGCCGAACTTCACGGTACCGAGCACCAGGCCCAGGGTGTCGATGCTGATGTCACTCCCGCGCGCGGCCCAGGCGAGATAGCAGCCGGCCGGCGCGCGAATGGCGGCGAACAACACGCTTGTCGATGCGCGTCCGCTCAAGAGGATCCATCCTTCACCCCGGCGAACCCTGGTCGAGTCTCCTGCCTTTTGGCCGTGTGCGGCAACGTCGGTGGAATCCAGCGTAAAGCCATTTACATAGGCAAGACGCGACAGATCGCCACGGCGCATGGCAAGCGTCAAGGGCCAGCGATCGGCCAACTCGGTGTGGAGGATCGCGGAGTCCGCTGGAGGCGTGTCTGCATCACACTTGACGGCCGGCGCGTTCACAACGGTGAACCCCTGTGGTTGACTGAACTCGACGCCGCTGGGAAGTCGCACGTGCTCCCACGAGGCCGGCGGTACAAACGAGGGCCGGATGTCCATGGGGAGGGATGTGTCTGTGCGATCGATGGCCTTTGTGCCGCGGCGGCTGCCCGGCTTGTCCAGCCCTTGTGGCCGCGGCTCGTTGCAGGCCAGGGCGAGCACAACCATGAACAACAATGCGCGCGTGTTCATGGGGGAGAAGCTACTCGTGCCGCAGCGCATCAACGGGATCGATCTTCGTGGCGCGCAGGGCGGGGATGAATGCCGCCAACGCCGCGAGCGCGAACAACCCAGCGGCGATGAAGGCAAACAACACCGAATCATTGCCGTCGTACTCCGTCATGAAGAACTGGCCCAGCCATCCCACCGTGAAGTACGTGAAGCCGAGCCCCAGCGCGATGCCAGACAGGATGATCGCGTTGCCCTCGCGAAGCACGGCGCGCAGGATGTCCCGCATGGTGGCGCCAAGCGAGATGCGGACGGCAAGTTCCCGTCGCCGTTCGGCGATGGAGTGCGACACGATGCCGTAGACGCCGAGCGCCACCAGCGCGATGCCCAGAAAGGCGAAGGTGCTGAACAGTGAGCCGACAAAATCCTGCCGGATCCTGCCCTCTGAGATGCCAGCCTGATCGAGGAGCGTCACCGCAGTCGGGGCTTCGCCGCCGGTTCGGAAACTTCGCAGGGTGCGTTGCAAGCGTACGGCGGCCAACTCCGTGTTGCCTTGGGCGCGCGCATACAGCGAAATACTGGCGCGGCCGGCGAGCATGCGTTGCGCCACGGAAGCGGTCGGTTTTGCCGGCCACAATCTCGCGCGCACCACCAGGCTGTCGGCCGGCGTGATGACCCGGAAGACCTGGTTGAGGCGAAAGTTGGCGTTCGGGTCTCTCCGGCGAATCGCAAACGTGTCGCGCAGATCGCCGATGATGCCCACGACGCGATGGAACGGCGCTCGCGACTTCGCGTCGCCGAATTTGATGGCCCGGCCAAGCGGATTCTCGTTCCCCCAGAGATACCTGGCTGTGCGTGCGTCCATGAGTACGGCGGTGCCGTCGAACTCCGTTTCGCCAAAATCGCGACCGCTTGTGATGGATTTTCCCGTCGTTCGCACATACGAAGGCGAGACGATGTAAAAGCTCCACAGGTGCGCCATCTCCTGGCGCAGGTAGCCGCTGGCGTCGTCCACGGTGACGGACTTGCCCTCGGGCTCACTGGAGAAATAGGCGGCGGCCTCGGTCACTCCGGGGATGAACTTCGCCCGGGTCGTCAACTCGGCGGCGACGTCGGCCATGCGGAGGGTGACATCGGCGCCGGGATTCGCAATGATCGGGACGTTGGCCGTGACCAGCGGTGACGGGTCGTAGCCGTACACCTCGCGGACGAGCCAATCGCGGCTGTGCATGGTCCAGGCGGCCTTCAGGACCACGATGGCGCCAATGAGAATCGGGAGCGCGAATCCGATCTGCGCCACCACCATCATGCCGTACCGCCTGCGGTGCGCTCGGTTCGCGCCCGTACCGCTACTCGACTTCAGCAGCGTGTCCGGGTCCACGCGCGAGATGTGCAGCGCCGGAATGAGGCCCACGAGGAACAGACACACCAGCGCCGCGAGCGACGCGAAGGCGAACATCTTCCAGCTCGTCTGCGGCTCGATGACGTAGTCCTCGATCGCGGGCGGGACAGCCGTCCTCACGATGTCGACGCCCCACGTCGTCAGCAGCAGGCCCACCACCAGGCCGATGATCGCGAGGATGGCGCTTTCCAGCACGAGATGCTGAATGAGATGCCGTCGCGACGCACCCACCGCCGAACGCAGCGCCAGTTCGCGATTGCGCGACAGCCCGCGGGCGAGCTGAAGATTGGCCAGGTTGGCGCATGCCACGACCAATACCGCGATCACGGCTCCGATCAGTGCGTAGTGAAAACTGCTCAACACGCGGTTCCGGCTGACGAACGCGCGCCCCCGGAACGCGGTCTCTCCCGGTGTCTCTCCCGCGGCGAGCGCCAGTTGCGCCGCGACGTCCTTGAGCTGATCGGCGATGCTGTGCGGGTCGATTTTTTCCCTGAACCGCATGAGGCTGACCATCACCGACTGGCCATCCTGGCGCAGGATCCACGCATCCGAGGATAGGGGACCGAACGTCGCGTTTCGCGTGACGACCCCGATCACCGTGAAGCCATTGCCGTCCACCAACAGAGAACGACCCACAGGCGATTCGTCGGGAAACAATTTTCGCGCGAGGCGGTCGCTGATCACGACCGTTTGCGTCCCTTCATCGCGCGGCAGGAACGTGCGTCCTTCCAGAGGCTGCGTTCCGAGAAACTCGAAATAATTCGGGCGAACCACCATCGGCCGAGCGCGCATGTAGCGGCTGCGGTTCTCGAGCAACGGCTCCGCCCTCCAACTGGATTCGTACCAGCGGCTCCCCGTCAGTCCCTCGAAGCTCGGAAAGCGTGCCGCCACCGCCTTGCCGACGTCATCGGGGCCCAGACGGCGAAGTCGATCCCCGTAGTACGCGAGCCCGTAGATGTGGTCCGGCTGACGTGCGCTGATGCGCGGGTCGAGCATCGCGTCCATCAGGCTGTACATCACGGTGTTGAGCGCGATGGCCACCGCGATGGACAGCACGGCGACGACTGCAAACCCCTTGTGCCGGCGCAGGGTCCGGGCGGCGATCCTGAGGGTGGAACGATCCACTACTGTCCGGCCAAACTCGCTGGAAACTTGTGCGCCATGGCGTCCGTTGGGAGCATGAGCAAACCGAACGTCGTCCGCTGCTGTCTAGTGTATAGCCCCGGATACCTCCTTCGCCATCCCAAGAGCGCCCCGACTCATGCGCAATGTGAAGCTCGCCTTTCGTACGCTGTTCAAGACACCCTTCGTGACGACCGTCGCGGCACTGTCGCTGGCTCTGGGTATCGGCGCCAATGCCGCCATTTTCTCGATCTTCGACGAGATGCTGCGGCGGCCGCTCCCGGTGTTTCAGCCAGAGCGTTTGGTGAACATCACGGCGCCCGGAGTCATGAACGGCTCCAACTCGTGCAATCAGGCGGGCGACTGCCAGTCGATCTGGAGCTACCCCATGTTCCGGGACCTGGAGAAGTCACCCGCGCAGTTCGGCGGCATCGCGGGACACTTGCTCTTCGGCGTCAACATCAGCTACGAAGGACAGACGCTGAACACCGAGGGCGTGATGGTGTCCGGGCAGTACTTTCCCGTGCTCGGCCTGCAACCTGCGCGCGGACGCCTGCTTGGTCCGGCCGATGACCAGACCATCGGCGCGCACTTCGTCACGGTGCTGAGCCACAACTTCTGGGAAACGCGCCTCGGGTCGGACCCTGCGGTCCTGAACAAGTCCATTCTCGTCAATGGACAACGCATGACCATCGTGGGCATCGCGCCCAGGGAGTTCGAGGGAACGACGCTGGGCGCGAGGCCCGCCGTGTTCGTCCCCATCTCCATGCGCGCGCTCATGAGTCCCGGATGGCGCGGCTTCGAGAATCGCCGCTCCTACTGGGTGTATGCGTTCGCACGGCTGAAGGATGGCGTCAGCATCGATCAGGCGAAAAGCGCGATCAACGCGGTGTACAAGCCGATTCTCAACGACGTCGAGGTTCCGCTCCAGGAAGGCATGAGCGCGCCAACGCTGGCGCGCTTCAAGTCCAAGGAAGTGAAGGTCGAGGACGGACGTCGCGGCCAGAGCTCCGTGCACCGCGAAGCGGGCACGCCGGTCATGCTGCTCTTTGCCGTTACGGGCATCGTGCTGCTCATCGCGTGCGCCAACATCGCGAACCTGCTGCTGGCGCGCGCGGCGAGTCGCACCATGGAGATGGCGGTGAGGCTCTCGCTGGGGGCGTCACGCCGGCAGCTGCTCACGCAACTGCTCACCGAGTCGGTGATGCTGGCGGCGATCGGCGGCTTGGTCAGCATTCTCGTTGCCCATTGGACGCTCAACGGCATCACGACGATGCTGCCGGATGAGGCTTCCTCTACCATGGACCTCAAGCTCAACTGGTTGACGGTGGCCTTCGCGGGCGGCATGTCAATCTTCACCGGTCTGATCTTTGGCCTCTTCCCCGCACTGCACAGCACGCGCCCCGACCTCGTGACGGCGTTGCGCAACAATTCCGGAAAACTCTCCGGCGGCCGGGCGGCGTCCCGATTCCGTACCTCGTTGGTCACCACGCAGATCGCGCTTTCCATGGCGCTCCTGATGTTCGCCGGCCTATTCATCAAGAGCCTATCCAACGTGAGTCGCGTGGATCTCGGTCTCAACATCGACAACGTCGTGATGTTTACCGTGTCGCCCGTCCGGAACGGTTACGACTCAACGCGCAGCCGCAACCTGTTCATCCGTCTCGAGGATGAGCTCAGGGCGCTGCCTGGCGTCACGGGAGTGACCTCGGGGATGGTGCCCCTCCTCTCGGGGAGCAACTGGGGGAACAGTGTCCGCGTGCAGGGGTTCCAGGATGGCCCCGACGTCGACGACGGTTCGCGCTTCAATCTCGTGGGACCCGATTACTTCAAGACGTTCGGCATGAAGCTGCTGGCCGGTCGCGAATTCAATGCGACCGACGACAAGGGACGCACAGACGTGGCCGTGGTGAACGAGAGCTTCGCGAAGAAATTCGGCCTCGGCCGCGACGCCGTTGGCAAGCGGATGTCCACGTCCGACACCGGCGCGTTGAACATGGAGATCATCGGTCTCGTGCAGGACGCCAAGTACAGCGACGTGAAAGACACCATCCCGCCGCAATTCTTCAATCCGTGGCGACAGGAAGGGAACATCGGGCGCATCAATTTTTACGTGCAGTCAGCTGGTGATCCGATCCAGACCTTGCGCTCCATTCCTCCGGTCGTGAAACGCCTCGATGCCGATCTCCCGGTGGAAGAGCTGAAGACGATGCAACAGCAAGTGAAGGAGAACGTGTTCATGGACCGCATGATCAGCACGCTCTCCGCGTCGTTCGCGCTGGTGGCGACGCTGCTCGCCGCGGTAGGCCTCTACGGTGTGCTGGCATACTCGGTGTCGCAGCGGACGCGTGAGATTGGCGTGCGCATGGCGCTGGGAGCCAGCGGCGGCAACGTCCAGGGCATGGTCCTGCGTCAGGTGGCGCTGATGACCCTCATCGGCGGTATCGTCGGCCTCGCGGCGGCTGTGTTCCTGGGGCGCGGCGCGCGGGCGTTGTTGTACCAGCTACAGACACACGACCCGTTGGTGATGGCCGTGGCCGCAACCGTCCTCACGGTCGTGGCGCTCAGCGCCGGTTACATCCCGGCCCTCAGGGCATCGAAGATCGATCCGATGCACGCACTGCGATACGAGTAGCAGGGCGTGGCGCGTGGAGCGCGCCACGCGGGGACGAGTTCAGCGACTGCCGAAGTGCGCGAACACTACGGTCTGGCCGGCTTCCGGGTCGTGACCATGACCACGCCGTCACGCGCGGCTGCGCCATACTTCGCGAAAGCGGCGGCGCCCTTGATCACGTCGACCGTTTCGATGTCACCGGGATTGAAATCCAGTCCATCGTCCCAGTCCGTGCGCTTGCCGTCGACGATCAAGAGCGGCGTCGGACAATTTCG
>JANNJV010000074.1:0-1912 GCA_031395945.1 Gemmatimonadota bacterium
CCTTCGCGACCATCGTCGGGTTCGCGAGAACTACCATATGGTGGACGACGAGCTGCAGTTCCCCATCCTCGTCGCCCGTTGGCTCACCGATTCCGCCGTGCCGGTCGCGCGAAAGCGCGATTTTCTCCGTGCCAGACCCGGCGGCGGCGAGACGCGGTTGGATGGTCTGCTGCGCGAGCTGGCACTGGTCGCGCGCATGACCGCGGACTACACCCGTGCGCCAGTGTCCACGAATTTGGTTGCCTTCGCGCCCCGCGATTCGGGACGCTGGTCCTCCGCCAGTTGGCGCGACAGCGGCGCCGGCTACGCGGGCGGACGTTTCGCCATGGACATCAACGCGATCTGGGCACCACACGCGCTCGAGTCCATCGACGCCATCCTTCGCGCGCTCCCGACGCTCGGATTTTCCGCGGATTCACTGGCGCGCGTCGTCCCCGCGCTCGCGGGACAAACGCCATTGGGCCAATTCGTCCGTGATCGGGGTTCGCTGAGACACGCGGTGGACACATGGTGGGGCGCGTCGCGACACTTTGTGGTGCGCCTGGACTCCAGCGACGTTCGCGCGCGTGTCCGTTCACGTCTCGCGGCTTTGCCGGCGCAGGAGCGCGACTACTGGCAGGCGCTGCTGGACCGCACGGGAGCGGATCGGGATTCTCTCTCGTTCCTGGCGCTCGCGCTCGACGCGAGCGGCGTCCCGATAGCCGTGGCCAACAGTGACCCGGCCACCGGGATGTTCCTGGGAGGCCCTGCTGCTCAGGAGGCGGGTGCCGTAGCGGCGGCAGCGCTCCGGGACGCACGGCTGTTTCTGCGCGCGTACCCGGTTGGGTTGTTCATCGCTGGCGTGGGGCCGGTGGTCGCGAATGACGCGTACGCCTCGCCGGCGATATGGCAGGCCTTCGAGCGCGATCAGTATCACGGTCCACGAGTCGTGTGGGGGCGCGAGGTGAACCTGTTCCTGCTCGGCGCGGCGCGGCAGCGCGCGGCAGCAACCGACTCGGCCGTCGCGCGAGAGCTCGACCAGGCCATCCGTGACGTACTCGCGGCCTCTGAAGCATCCGGCTTCCAGAGCGAACTCTGGAGCTACGAAGTGCGCGACGGACGCGTCGCTCCGATGCGCTACGGCACCGGATCCGACGTGCAACTATGGAGCACCACCGACCTCGCCGTACGCTTCGCGCTCTGGCAGCTGGCCCGCGCGCCGTGATTGCTATCGGCTTGCGGCCGCGGCACTGATGAACAGCGGGGCGCCCTCGAACTCGTAGATCGGTCGTAGGCGGTCGACGTTATAGTAGCGTGCCACGTCCACGACTTTCTTCTCCGACGTGACGCTCTGAATGGGAACGCTGTCGTACACGCCACGGTGGATGCTGACCAGCCGGCCGTACTGACCTTTCAGAATGAGATCGAGCGCGAGATTCCCGAAGGCCATCGGTACGATGGAGTCCAGCGCATCAGGGTCGCCGGATCGGACCAGGTAGCCCAGCCGCTGATTGACGACGTCGATGCGACGTCCGTTGTTGTACTTCGGCGAGTATTCTTTCAACGCTGCGGCAACCTTGTCGCCGATGCCGCCCAGTTTGCGGTGGCCGAACATGTCGGTCTCCTCGCCCTCGAAGCTCATGCCTTCGTGCGACTGCAGGTGCGCGCCTTCCGACACGAGCGCCACGGAATAGCGGCTCGGATTGCGATTGCGGTCATACGTCATGAGCTCGGCCAACTTGTCCACGTCGGCGGGATGCTCGGGGATCACGCAGCGGTCCGCAGCGCCAGCCATGGTGGGCAGGAGCGCGGTGAAACCGGCGTAGCGTCCGAATACCTCGATGACGAGGTAACGCTCGTGAGAGCCCGCTGACGTTCGGAGCCGGTGGGTGAGCTCGATGGTGCGCGTGACGCAGGTGCTGAACCCGATGCA
>JANNJV010000087.1:0-2037 GCA_031395945.1 Gemmatimonadota bacterium
GGCGGTGCGTTGCGCGATGTGGCGGACGGCCTCACGGAGTCGCTGATCGAAAAGCTGGGAGCCGTCTCGGTGCTCAATGTCCGTTCACGCGACGGCGTACGTCCCTTCCGAGGCTCGGCGGCGTCTGACGACAGCGTGGGCAAGGCGCTTGGGGTCGGCACCATCGTGCATGGTTCCGTCGAGTCCAGGACGGCGGGTGGTAGGGTGCGCGTCCGAATGATCGACGTGGCGTCGGGCGACGTCATCGACCGCGCCACCTTCGAATTCGACAGCGCCAGCACACTGGCCGTCGCCGATTCTGTCGCCGGCAAGGTCGCGATCTTTCTGCGCGAGCGCATTGGACCGATGATCACGCTGCGTGATCGGCGCAACGCCACCAAGAGCGCCGATGCCTGGCTGCTGGTTCGTCGCGCTGAGCGACTCTCGAAGGATGCCGATTCCCTCGTCATCGCCGGCGCCACTGCCCCAGCGCTCCTTGCGTTGTCCGAAGCGGACTCGGTGCTCGCGGGCGCCGAGATCGCCGACAAAGCCTGGGCGACGCCACCGGCACTCCGCGCGCTCGTGGCGTTGACCAAGGCACAAGCGCTGCGACGCGAGCCCGAGCAGCTGCCCGCCATCGTGGATAGCGGAGTCGCACACGCCGATCGCGCGCTGGCGTTGGATCTCAGGAACGCGGACGCGTTGGAGTATCGCGGAAAGCTACGCTGGTTTCGCTTCAGCCAGCGCCTCGTAACGGATGCGGCGGAGAACGAGCGCGGGCTGGCCGATGCCGAGGCGGATCTCCTGAAGGCCGTCGAGATCAACCCGGACCAAGCGGGCGCGTGGGACGAGTTGAGTGCGTTGTACTACCGCAAGGCGGACCTGAATGCGGTGATCAACGCGGCCAATCAGGCATACCGGGCTGACGCGTATCTGCGATCGGCGCGCACGATTTTGAGCCGGCTGTTCCTCGCGTCCTACAATCAGGAACTGTGGACCGAAGCGATGAAGTGGCTGAATGAGTTCAAGCGCCGCTTTCCGAATGACCGATTGGGCGTTGAGGACCGGTTGTACATGTACCGCGCGAAGTACGGCAAGGTGGACGTGGACAGCGCCTGGATCTACCTCGAGCAATACGTCGCACTAACGCCGGAAGCCGGCCGTCCCCTGGCTCGGAAGAAGGGCGAGATGCACGTAGCTGGTGCGCTCGCGAACGCGGGCCTCGCGGATAGCGCTCGACGGGTACTGTTGCGCGCGCGCCCCACTTCTGCCGCGCTCGACCCACGGCGCGAGTTATCGGCCATCGAAGCAGCGGTACGCGTCATGCTGGGAGACAAGGACATCGCAGTTGAACGTCTCAAGGATTACCTCGCCGTCAATCCCGAACACCGCCAAGGATTCTCCAGCCGCACCGGCTGGTGGTGGCGCGATCTCCAGGACTATCCCGCCTTTAAGGCCCTGATCGCAGGGCGATAAGAAAGCGATTCAGTTCCCTCCCGAACTCCTTACAGGGGTCTTGTATGCGATTCCGCTCATTCACCGTTGCACTGTTCGCGTTCCTCGCCGTCGCAGCCTGCTCGGACGGTCCGGCCACCACGTCGCCGATTCGTCCCTATTCCGGACCGGGTTCGCAACTCACCCTCTCCGACTTCATCCAACAGAGCATCGACGATTTTCTCCCCAGGGGCTTCGAGGATGCTGTCGAAGCGCGCTGGGGAACGGTCAAGACAAAGAAGAACGCAGGCGACTTCGCCGGAGCCGTGAAGCACCTGAACACGTTGTCGCTGTGGATCGACAAGAAGACCAACGACATCACGCCGCCGGCGGGAATGACCAAGGCGCAGTCGGCTGCGATGCTAGTGCTCAACATGTCTCGCTGGGTGTATGAAGGCGCCAACGCCGATCCGACCATAGTGCCAACTGGAGATGCGGCCATCGAGGTTGTCGCGGCGGGGGCGCCGAACTCGGGCGCGGCGGCATGGGCGTTGTCTATGCCGCGCGGGACGAAAAGCTGGATCGGGACGTCGCGATCAAGCTGTTGCCGCCGGATCGCGGGAC
>JANNJV010000124.1:0-28034 GCA_031395945.1 Gemmatimonadota bacterium
GTCGCTGACGCGGCGCTGCTCGTCCGCGAGCCGGCGCGCGCTTTCCGCGGCTTCGTTCACGGCGCGTTGCACGCGGTTGTCGCGCTCCTGGTCCAGCAACCGGCGCGCGTCACGCAGCCGATCGAGCGCAGCCTGGGACTCGCTTGCCCCACGCTGCCCGCCATTCGCGGCGGCGCGACGCATGGCGTCCGCCGACTCGTTCAGGCGCCGCGCGGCATCGGCGAGGCTTTGCGACTCGCGCTCGCGCGCCAACCGCTCGAGCTGCCGCGCCGCCTGCTCGGCCTCCTGCGCCAGTTGTCGTTGCGCGGAGCCTTCACTTGCGCCCGAGGCACCTCTCGCACCGCCCAGGCTGTCCGCTTTGCGGCGGGCGCGCTCATTCTCCTGCTGGAGACGCGCAGCGAGCTGCTTCAGACGTTCCGCGGTTGCGTCCACCTCTTGATTGGCCTGCTGCTGCGCGTCCTCCTCGCCCCGCTGCACGGTCTCGTACTGGTTGCGCATCCGCTCCTGCTGCAACTCGAACAGGTCCGCGAGATCCTCGGCTTGCTGCCCGCTACCACCTCCGCCACCGCCGCCGCCTTGCTGATCCATGGCGACGCGGACGTTGCGGTACACGGCTTCGGCGCGCTGCAGTTGTTGCAAGGCGCGCTGTTCCGGCTGGAGCGCCGCGCGCAGGCGATTGTCGGCGAGCGTTTTTTCCGCGGTATCCATCGCCGCAGCGGCCGCGGGAAGAATCTCCGCGATCTTCGCGAAGTTCGAATCGCCGGACGCGACGCCGCGTTGCACGAGACGCGTGGCAAGCTGTTGCACATCTTCGCGGAGCCGCTGCTGCGCGAGACGCAGCGTGGCCATGTCCTCTTCGAGTGTCCGTTTCACGGCCGTCGCGCTGTCGCGGGAGGTGTTGAACGTGGCCGCGATGATGTCGCGCTGCCGCTGAGAGAGCTGACCTGGGTTGTCGCCACCGCCACCGCCGCCGCCACCCCCTCCTCCGCCGCCCTGTTCCTGCCGGTATTCCTGGGCGTACGGGCGCACCTGGAGGAAATAGATGTCCGACGTCACCGTTTTTGCGCCGCTCACCGCGTCATTGTCGGTTGCGCGGGCGTAGTACGACACGACGTCCCCGGGCTCGAGCGCGTAGTCCTCGAGCATGAAGGTGTGTCCGGCGGCGATCTCCTTGATGGCCCGCGACGCCGTGTGGAGCGGCGCGACCTTCTCGTCAGCGCCGTTGACCGAGTACACGATCTCCAGCGTCGCAACGCCGTAGTCATCTTCGGCGCTGGCCTCGGTGTATACCTCGTCCACCGCGAGCACCTTGGTGTCGCGTCCGGGCTTGGTGAAGCGAACCGATGGCGGACGATCGGGCAGTACATCGATGGCATAGTTCAGCGAGGCGGTGAGCAGATCACCGCGAGCGCCCTCGAGCTCCACTCGATAGAAGCCCGGCTTTTTTACGCGCAGCAGCGCGAAGAGCGTTCCGTCCGAGCTGGGCGCGAGTTGCAGTGTGTCGCCGCCTTCAACGACCAGACGACCGCCGGTGGTGGGCACGGTGGGCGTCACGCGCACCCGCACCATCGTGCCGGCGAGGGCCGCGATGTCACCCACGCTGTCTACACGCTGCACGGGCAGCCCGGTGTACGCCGGGAAGCGATACTCGAGATCGAGGCGCTTGGCATACGGAAGGTCCGCGACGTTCAACCGAAACACCCGGGAGCGGAGACCGTTTGTTTCCACGAGGTACTCGGTGGCCGCGGACACATCGAGGAGGCGGGCGCTGAAGCGCGCCGAGCTGTCGCCGGTCATCGCGATGCGTCGCCACGAGGCTGTGTCGCCGGTGCGCGCCCACACTTCGGCGCTTCCCGGCTGATAGCCGACCGGCAGCGCAGTGATCACGACGCTGGCACCGCGCGCGACCGTGGCGTCGCCAGGCTGGACGTCGAGCCGGAACGGATTCACCGTCTCCGCGCTTTCCCAGGGGGAGAGCAGCGCGCCCATGCCGTACTTCAATGACTCTGGGCCGAGGGTCAACACCAGCAACAGCATCGCTGCCGCGCCGGCGAGCGATGCAAACGCCTGCCGGCTGGTGCCGGCATCCACGCGGCGTCCGTCGCCGATGGCGTGCGAGCGTTCCAGCGCCATGCCGCGAACGCGCTCCGCGATGGACGACGACATGGGCCGCGCCCCGGCGCCGGTTGGCGTGACCTCGATGGCCGATACGAGCGCACCCTCGAGCGATGGCTCGTGCTCCTCCATATAGAGTGCCACCTGCGCCGCCCCTGGCCGCGGGCGCATTGGCAGCACGACGAGCCAAGCAGCAAGACCGATCGCTACCACCGCGACCGCGATGCGAGCCGCGATCACGACTCCCACGGCATAATTCGTCGCTTCGAGCAGCAGCGACGCCGCCACCAGGGCGACCAACGTTCCCGTGAGCACGAAGGCCGCGCCGCGCAGGACACGCGTCCACTTCCAGCGTCGGCGCACGCTGTCGACGACCCCAAAGACCTGTGCTACGCTCGAATCCATCGCGTCGTGCATCAGGACGCTCCTGTTGCGTGCTGCTCGAGCGATTTCCTCGAGAGCCGGTTGGAGAACAAGGTCTCGGCCGCCAGGAGAAGCAGGGCAGCCAGCAAGAGATACCACCAGATGGCCTGCCGGCGTTCCAATTCCTGCGCGGTGCCTTGGAAAGGTGCGCGCGCGGACGGTCCGGCGCCACGTTCGTCATTCTCGGTGAGGGCCGCCACGAGCTCAGCCGGATCCATGTGCGACAGATCCGATTCGACGAGGTCCACATTCACCGCGATGGGACGGCCGGCTCCAATCGCGGTTGCGCCGCCTCGCACCTCGTAAAAGCCGCGTTCGCGCAACTCGACCGTTGTCTGCTGGGAATCCGCCCAGAGCCGGACACGTTCACCCGACGGCGACTCGACGGTCACCGAACCCTCGGTCGCGAGATTGAGCGCGTGCGGCGACGTGAACCACGCACGCGATTCCCTGCCCGACATGGATCGGCGCGCCACTTGATGCACCAGCGGCACCCAGAGCGGATGGAAGGGCAGATCGCTCCACTGTGCGTCCAGCGTGCCGGCCCACACGAGAATACGTCCAGCGCCAAACGCACGCTCGACGAGCAGCGGGGCGCCGTCATCCAGACGCGCTATGATCTGCGCGCTGTCCGCCACCGGCGTGAGCAACCGGTAGCGCGACACGGACACCGAGGAGAAGTCGGCCCGGGACGTTCGGAATGGTTCGAAGAGCGCGTTGCTGAAGTCCACGGACGCCCAGCGCCCGCCGGCGGAGCGCTCGCTCGTCGCGCCGATGTCCGCTGGCATCACGGCGCGCCATTCGGGCGCGGTGCCAAGCGTCCCGCGTTCGCCCGGAACGACGAGCAACAAAGCCCCTGCACGCACCTGGGCGCGCAACTGCGCGCCCAGGGATCCGGCAGGAAGATCCGACTCGTTCAGCACGACGAGCGATCGCCCACGCAGATCCGCGGACGTGATTGCATCCGACGACCTGACGTCCACGCGCACCGCGGGATCGTCCGCGACGGAGAGCGCACGGGCGAGGAACAGGCTCTGATTCGCCCGCGGGCGCGACGGTTCCACCACGAGGGCCGACGCGCCCGCGTCTTCCGCGATCGTGAAGAAGAACGCGTCGTTGCTGGGTTGTGAATCGGCGGTGATGCGCACGGCGGCTCGCGTAATGACCGCTGACACCGGGGCGGTCGCGAACACCACCTGGGCTGCGCCGCGCGCCGGTATGGTCACCGTGCGCGACTCCACCGCGCGACCGGTCAACTCGAGGGTCGCGCCCACCGTTCGAGGCTCATCGCCAAGATTCGTGGCCCGCGCCGTCACCGTCGCTCGCACCCGCTCACCCGTCTGCGCGCGCGACACCGACACGCCGGCGACCGCCACGTCCGCGCGCTCCTGCCGCGACACGTCGATCGTGCGAACGGCCGCGCCGTCTGGCAGGGCCACGTCGTCGTTGGCGGCGAAGCCAGAGCGGTGAAAATCGGAAATCAGGACGATCTCCTTTCTCGGGAGATCCGACGCCGAGAGAATCTGCGAAGCCATCCGCAGGCCTGAGGCGTAGCGGGTGGGTTCACTCCCAGGCTTCGCCGCCAGCATCGCGCGCTCCACACGCGATGCCTCGCTGGTGGGCGCCACGATCTGCGCGGCGCTCGCGCCGAACGCCACGACGGAGATCCGGTCGACCGAACGCACCTGTCCCGCCAGCGTCCGTGCCGCCGCGGTGGCGCGCGCCCACCGGCCGCCGTGCGCCATGCTATAGGACCGGTCCAGCACCACCACGACTTCGCGCGCGTCGGACGAGACGGGTGCCGCGGCCATCCGGCGCTGGAGGAACGGTCGCGCGAACGCCCAGACGATGATGGCGACCGCCAGGCAGCGAATGGCCAGCAGCAGCAAATGACGCAACTTCTGACGCCGTACCGACCGGTACGGAATCTTCCGCAGGAACATGAGCGATGGAAACGCGACCGTCTCGCGTCGTTCGCGATGAATCATGTGGATCAGGACGGGGATGGCCAGAGCCATGAGACCCGCGAGAAATGCCGGCGCGAGCAGACCCATCAGCCCACCCTTCTCGACCGCTCGAAGCGATTACGCGCACCGAGGAACTTGAAGAGCGCCCGGTCCATTGGCTGGCTGGTATCGAACTGCGCGTAGTCCACGCCGTGTCCGCCCAGTCGCTTTGCCAGCGTCTCGACGTGCTGAGCCATCAGCTTCTGGTACTCGTCGCGCAGGTACTCGGGAATCACGGGCATCTGCTCACCGGACTCCAGATCCACGAAGTTCGTTGCTTGATCGAAGGGGAATTCCCGCTCGCGAGGATCGAGCACGTGCAGCACCATGAGGTCGTTGCCGCGGCCGCGGAGCGTGTTCACCGCGGCGACCACGTCGTCCGGCTCCTCGTAGAGGTCCGAGATGATCGCCACCATGCTGCGCCGGCGAACGCTGTCGGACATCCGCTGAAAGAGCTGCCGGTACCGCGTGGCGATCGCGGACGGCTGTTTCGGCACGCTGCGTTCGGCGTTGTCCAGCGCGTAGAGCACCAGGCGGAGGTGCTTGGCGGACGGCGGCACGTAGTCGACGATCCGGTCCGCAAAAGTGGCCAGGCCCACGCGATCGCGTTGCAGGCTGGAGAAATACGAGAGGCACGCGGCCAGCGTACAGGCGTACTGCATCTTGTTGCCGTACGCCATCGAGCGGGAGACGTCCAGCAGGACGACAAAGTTGGTATTGGTGTCCGCCTCGAACTCCTTCACATAATGGCGGTCGGTGCGAGCGAACAGGCGCCAGTCCACGCGGCGCACATCGTCGCCCGGCATGTACGGCCGATGCTCGGCGAAATCCGTGGAGGCGCCCAGGTTGGGTGCGCGATGCAGTCCCTGGATGAACCCCTCGACGACTCCCCTGGCTCGCATCTCGAGATTCCCGATCCGCGCGAGGACGTTCGGGTCGAGTAGCTGGGCGCCGGGCGCGACGATGGGGCCGGGCATTCTACATTCCCGACTTGGGCACGGGAACGAACTCGAGCAGCTGATCCACGATCTTGTCCGTGGTCACGCGTTCGGACTCCGCGTGAAAGTTCCTGATGATGCGGTGGCGCATGATGGGCTTCGCCAGGGCACGGATGTCCTCGAAGCTCACATGGAACCTGCCCTTCATGAGCGCGCGTGCCTTGCCGCCAAGGATGAGGTGTTGCGGCGCCCGCACGCTGGCTCCGTAGGAGACCCATTCCTTCACGAAGTCCGGGGCGTTGGGGCCGGGACGGCTGGCGCGCGCCAGGTTTACGGCATACCGGGCCACCGGCTCCGCCGCGGGCACGCGCCGCACGAGCTGCTGAAATGCGACCATATCGTCGCCGGACACCGCACGCTCGAAACGATGCTTCTGGATGGACGTGGTGGATCGGACCACGTTCACCTCCTGGTCTTCGCTGAGATAGTCGATGACGATCTCGAACATGAACCGGTCGATCTGTGCTTCTGGCAGCGGGTACGTGCCTTCGAGCTCGATGGGATTCTGCGTGGCGAACACGAAGAACGGCTCGGCCAAGGGGTAGGTCTGCCCCTGCACCGTCACGCGATGCTCCTGCATGGCCTCGAGCAATGCGGCCTGCGTCTTGGGTGGTGTGCGGTTGATCTCATCCGCGAGCACCACGTTCGCGAAGATGGGACCCGGCGCGAACTGCATGCGGCGCTGGCCCGTCTTGTGGTCCTCCTGGATGATCTCCGTGCCGGTGATATCGCTGGGCATCAGGTCCGGCGTGAACTGGATGCGCGAAAACTTGAGATCCAGCACCTGGGAGACGGTGTTGATCAGGAGCGTCTTGGCGAGACCCGGCACGCCCACGATGAGGCTGTTGCCGCCCGTGAACAACGAGAGGAGCACCAGCTCCACCACCTCATCCTGACCGACGATGAGCTTCGCGATCTCCTTGCGGATGTCGTCATAGCCGCGTTTCAGGCGCTCGGCGAGGACGAGGTCGTCGTCGTTGGTGTGCGTCGCGGATTCCGGAATAGTGAGAGTCATCAGTGGGTGAGTGCGTAGATGAGGTAGTTCACGCCGAGCTTGTACGCTTCGTTCGACGGCACGGGCGAGAATCCGCGATCGGACCACTGCCAATACTCGCCGATGTCGTTGTTGAAGTTCACGATCGCGATGATGCGTTTCCGTGGGTCGTTGTCCTGGAAGTAGGCGAAGTATTGCGGCTTCTGCCGGTACCCGAATCCGCCACGCTCCATCAGCCGCAGGTCGATCTTGAAGA
This sequence comes from Gemmatimonadota bacterium, assembly GCA_031395945.1. Taxonomy (GTDB): domain Bacteria; phylum Gemmatimonadota; class Gemmatimonadetes; order Gemmatimonadales; family Gemmatimonadaceae; genus DASPMP01. The sequence goes on from JANNJV010000124.1 coordinate 6,793, forward strand.
ATGCGTCGAAGATCGGATGGTCCTCCGCCAGCTCCACCGGCCGGTGCGTCGGGAGCACGCGCTGCATCACTTCCGTGAAGTGCCCCCAATCCTCGTTCATTGAGCCGCCGTCGAAGTCGTCGAAAATGATGAAGCCGCCCTTGAGCAGGTAGTTGCGGAGACCCAGCACCTCGGCGTCCGTCGGGAACCAGCCACCGGGTTCGGAGAAGTAGGCCACCGGGTACTTGAACAGCTCCGGATCATCGAGCGCGAAGATGTTGCCGCCGATGGCCAGCGGCGAGACGACGAATGGGCGCATCGAGGTGATCTCACTGATGATGCGCATGAAATGCTCTTCTGCCCGCGGATAATCGTGTGACCAGCCGGGCCCTTCGCGTCCATTCCAGTGCGCGTATCCACGATACTTGATGCGCGCGAACGTGAAGCGGCCGTCGTAGGGAATGTTCTGCTTCCAGTCCGGCGGCACGTAGAACTCGTTGGGATCGCCGCCAAACGCGCGACGCCCGCCACCGCGGGACTCGCGTTGCGCCGCCGCCGGAGCGGCCGACAATGCGAGCATCGCCAGCAGAATCCAGGCTCTCGGTGTCATGGCTTTCGCGCCTGCAGCGCCAGGAGCAGTTCCTGGGCGCGCTGAAAGTGCGGAGCCTCCTCGAGCGCACGCAACACGCTGCGTCGCGCGTCAGTGACATCGCCGGCATCGCGGTAGGCGATGGCGAGATCGTAGAACGCTTGCGCCTTGTCCACCGGATTGAGCGCCACGACGGCCCGGCGCTCGCGAACCACCTTGCGCTTGTCGCCCGAGCGCGCGAACAGCATCGCGAGCCGTTCGTGTTGCGCGATGTCGAATGGGTTCATGAACATGGCGCTCTCGAGGGCGTCCGCGGCGCGCGCCGTATCGCCGGCCTGCTGCAGCAGGTCGACGAGGCTCAGATGCGTCTCGTAGGGCACGTCGCCGAGGGCCACCATCGTCGAGAGCGCCTCGACGGCGCCCGCCCGGTCATTGCGCGCCAGGAGGGCGCGTGCCAGATGCGGATACGCGCCGTCGGCGCCGCCGTAGTCGGGGAACTTTGCCCGCGCCCGTTGGAGCGCCACAACGGCAGCCTCGGCGTCTCCCCGCTGCAAAAACGCGCGGCCGTCGGCGACCTCACGCTGATAGCTGCGGTCGCGAACAGCGGCGATAGCCGTGCTGAACCGATCGCGGACATACGTATCGAAGCGCTTGTCGAACGCAGGCAAATCCAGGCGCAATACCCGCCGCACCACCTGCTCCGTCCCCAGACCCGAGCGATAACCCTGGAGCATTTCCATCAGCGCGCGCTCGCCAAAGTCCCGCACGATGAACTCGCACACCAGCGATGCCTGGTAGTACGAGAAGATGACCTGTTGGGGATACGTGGGCCGCACGAAGCCGTCATTCAAGCGGCTCGCGGGATGCAGCTTGCCGTCGATGTATGCCTGCAGGAACGCGGGGCTCACGTTCTGTCCCCAACCCCGCCGGCCGCGGCGCTCCTCGAATACCGACAGCCCCTCCGAGAACCACCTGGGCACGCGCATGTTCGAAGCGCCCAGCGTGAACGTGTGCGCAATCTCGTGCCAGGCGGTCGACGCCCAGTTGAACGGGCCGGCGTCCTTGGCGGCGGGTGAATCGAACGCGATGGTATTGCCGAAGCTCACGCCCAGCGCGCCAAGTCCGGCCAGGCCCACGGTGCGCACCGAGAAGTCGGCGTGGCTGCGATACACTTCCACGCGGATGGGCGACGTGGGAGCGTATCCGTACCGCGCCGCAAACGTGGTGAACGCGCGATCGGCCAGCTCGCCAAGATACAGCGACATGACCCGCGACTCGGCGGTGTCGATCATGAACGTGAACCGGCCGCGCGTGATCTCGTCGTACTCATCGAACGTGTCCAGCAGATCGAGCGTGTTCTTCACCCAGACGTTGTACGGGTCGCCCGTAAACGACGTCTCGAGACTTCGTCGCGCCGCCGCGATCTGCCCCAGGCGCAGCAAGTTGAGTCCCAGCACGCTGTGCGCCTGCCAGTTGGTGCGGTCCACCAGGGTGCCTCTGCGCGCCCACTCGGCGGCACCGGCGTACTGGCGCACGCGCGCGAGCAACTCCGCGACGTCGACGTAGGCGCCGGCGTTTCCCGGATAGAGCGACGCGTAGCGACGCGCGCTGGATGCGTGCCCCGCGGAGTCGCCGCTTACCAATGCGATGGCCATGCTGAACGCCAGCGCCTCGGCGTCGTTCGCGTTCACGCGCAACGCCCGCTCGATCTCGCGACGCGCACCGGCGAAGTCTTCCACATCCGCCAGAAAGCGCGCGCGCAACACCAGGCCCGGCACATTTGCCGGCTCGAGCTTGAGGGCACGCGTGAGAACCGAATCGGCGCCACGCTCGCCGTCAAAGTCTCGGCGACGCGCCTCGACCACCAGCGCGGGGACATAATCGCCATTGCGCGACAGCGCGGCCGCGATCGTGCGTTTGGCTTCCCCGCTGTTGTACTTGTCCAGAAACAGTTCGGCGAGCTTCACCCGCGCTTCCATGTTCGTGGGATCCGCGGCAATGGCGCGATCGTAGGCCGCCATGGCGTCCTTGTAGTACTGCGGATCGTCTGCGCCCAGGTAGGTGACGGCAATGGCGACCGAAATCAGTTCGCGCGTGGTGAGCGTGCCACCCCGAGCACTGTAGGTCTCGATGAACTCGCGAAACGCGCGCGTGGCCTCGGCACGCTTCCCGCTCTGAAAGAGCACAATCGCCCTCTCCAGGCGCGCCGTGACGCTGTCCACGGCCTGTGCACGCAGCGGATGCACCGCGGTCAGGAGCGCAAAGCAGAACACCATGCTGCGCTTCACGACCCCTTCTCCAACGCGCGGATCTCCGCCGACTTCCGCGCCAGCATCACGAGCAGGCGCTCCAGCTCCCCGTCGTAGGCATCCGCGGTCATGGCCGACTTGCGCTTCTTGAGCACCTGGATTTGTTCGTCCAGCGTATTGCGTTCGGCGTACAGGGCGTTGAGCGCCGCGCTCGCCGCCCCGCCGGTCGCCGCCCCGGCACTCAGGAAGAACCGCCCGGCGAGTTGACTCTCGTCGGACATCTGCGCGTGCTCCGTGGCCAGGCGGCCCTCGTTCTCATAGAACCGTTTGGTCTCGGCATCAGCGAACTTGAACGCTTCCAGCAAGGAGATGCGTCCGTCCTTGTCGATGTCCGCGCCGTCCAGCGCCAGCGCGTCCACGAAATACCTCGCGAATTGCGATTCGTTCCGCTCGAATGCGCTCTTGGTGGCGCTCATCACCACGCGGTTCGGCGCCGAGACGACGGACAGCATGTCACCGCTGCCGCTGGCCAGGTTGAGAAAGGCCACCTGGCGGTTGCCGAATCGCGACAGCAATTGCGCGAAACCCGCCGCGGTCACGTCGGGGCCGGGCAAACTGATGCGCGTCTCCGCTCCCTCGCCGCTGCCGTGGCCGATGAGGATCAGCACCAGCGGGGCATCGTGCTTGGCCGACTGCAACCGGGCGAGCGTCCGCTCGAGATTCTCGCGCGTGGACGCGCCGCGATACCATCGGGACTTGGCCGAGGCCGTCTCGCCCAGCCACGTGATCGCGCTGTCAGGCAGTCCAGCGCGCGCGTGCGCCGCCTCTGCGAGCGAGGAACTGAGCTGACCGAATGCCTGGGTGTACTTCGGGTCGCCGCCGATGCCGCTCACGATGACGAGCTGGGTCTGCGCGCCAGCCGCGGACGCGGCCAACGCCCCAACGACAACGGCGTGGGAAGTTCGACGTGCGACGTTTGACGTGAGACGTCCAAGCCACGTCAAACATCCAACGTCCAACTTCAAGCCTCCAACGCAGTGGCGGTTCGGACTCATGCGAGACCCCGGTGGCGCCGGTACGCCCATTCCGCGCCGAGCAAGCCGATGAGCAGCACGAGAATCGCGGGCATGTCCCACAGGTCCATCTGGTTGATCACCGTGACGCCGCGCTTGTTGAGCGCGATGTCCTCGGGTAGCCGGCTCATGGTCGCGGGCGTGTAGAATCGGCCACCCGTTTCATCCGCGATGCGCTGCAGCAGTGGGCGGTGCATTTCCGCGCCGTAGAACTCGGCACCGAGGTCCGCCACCGCCACGAAGGTTGAATCTTCCAGGGCCTGCGCGCCCGGACGTCCGCCGGTGGCCGTGACGCGCACCGTGTGGACGCCCGGTTCATCGGAGGTGTAGTTCGCGTGATACTCGCCGTCGCGATCCACGACCCACTCCATCGGCACCTCCGCCACCTTTCCGCTTGGCGAAAACACGCGCGCCACAAGGCGCGCGTCATTGCGACGCACGAAGCTGCTGTCCGAGACCTCGGCGCGAATGGCGACGTCACCGCCGGGCCGGATGCGGTCCACCGACGTCGACACCTTGATCTGATCGGGTGTGTCGCTGGTGATCCAGCGCAGCAGCTGCCGCCACAGCGTCCGATAAGCCGCGTCCCCGACGGCGACATCGGCGTGCATGTACCAGAGCCACGAGTCCTGCACCGGCAGCGCCACAGACAGGCCGCGGCCGTACCGCTGGTAGATCAGCACCGGCTGGCGATAGCGTCCGGCGGACCCCTCCAGCAACGTGATGGCGCCGGGCTTCAGGCGCGTCACACGATTGACACTGGTGACCGGCACGCGAACGATGGGCGAACTGTCGGCGCGCGCGCGACGACGAGTGGGAGCAGCGTGCTGCGTCACCGGGTGACTGAGGCCGGCTGGCGTGACGCGCACGTGCAGCTCGTTGAAGGGCGTGAGTGAATCGGACACTGCGTCGCCGTCCACGAACATCGGCAGGATATCGGCCAGCGGAGTGCCCGCGTACCCGCCTTCACCGAACGCGCGCCTGCCGCCCAGGAAGAGCATCCCGCCTCCGCGGACGCTCACGAAATCAGAGAGCATGCGCAGCTGGTCTGGCGTGAACGCGCTGGCCTCGATGCTGCCCAACACGATGGCCCGGTAGCGGAACAGCTCCGCGCGTGTGGTCGGGAATCCGCCGGCGAGCTCGGTGGGGCCATCCACGTTGAGCCGCAGGTACTTGTTTTCGGCGGTCCGCTGCAGGAGCACCACCTGGAGGTTGGAGTCGGCCTCCACGGCATCGCGGATGAACCGCACTTCGTGGCGGGGCTCCCCTTCGACATAAAGAATCTTCTCACGACGGTGCCGCACATCCACGAGCGCGCGCCGCTCGTTGTTCCGGGTCACCTGCTCGTTCGGCTGCAACGGAATGTGAAAACGCAGCGTCCGTGCGCCGGCGTTGCGTACGGTCACGGTCACCCGCACGGGGGCCGCGGCGCCGTCCGGGGGAAGTTCGATCTCCTCCTGCGTGATCACCTTGCCGTCCTCCTCCACCACCAGCGGGACGCGCATGCCTTCAAAGCCGCGCTGGCGGATCACGACATTCGCCACGAAGGAGGTCCCCTCGAGCACCTGCCTGGGCAACTCGACGCGTTCGATCTCCGCATCACGCTCGAACCGCTCGGCGCCGATGCCGACCGTGAACACCGGAACAGATCGCGCGCGCAGCGACTGCAGCTCGTCAGCGACCGCGCTGCTGGCATTGTCCGCGCCGTCACTCAGCACCACGAGCCCGGACAGCGGAACCGCGTCCAGCTCCTGGCGCGCCCCGGCGATGGCATCGCCGACGCGTGTTTCCGACGCGTTGAAGCCGAGCGCGGCCGGGTCGTCCATGCGCTGCAGCGACGACCCGAACCGGAACAGGCGCACCTGGAACCGTTCGCGCAATGCCGCCACCAAGGAGCTGTCACCGGTGCCCAGCGCCGCGCGTACCACGTCGCCGCGTGTGACCCGGCCGTCGGCGATCTGCATGCTTCTCGAATCGTCAATCAGCACGCCGACAAAGTTGCGCTGGGGCACCGGCGCCGACAGCAGCAGCATTGGCCGAAACAGGCACGCGAGCACCACCAGCAGCACCGAGGCGCGCAGCGCCGCCAGTACCCAGCGGTCGCGGCGCGAGCTGTGCGCGCCCACGCGCCGATACGTCAACAGGGCCGCGCCGAGCGCAACCGCGGCGGCCATCAGTCCAATGGCGAGCGGACCAGCCACGCCAAATGCAAGCTCCCCCTCAGCGAATACGGCAGGGCGATACTTGAACAGCAATTGGAACACGCGTTCGAGCGACGTCGGCATCTGGTCCAGTGCGGGTGCTGGAGGCCCGGTGGCGGCGGGGCCGGGGCGCGGAGGCCCTCTTTCATGATACCCCGAATACACCCGTAACGTTGAGACAATTCGGCGTGCCTGGTGGTTGCCATACGGGCGGTCGCGGCGCCAACTTGTCCGTCCGCGTCGAACTCAGGCCGTCTCACAGATACCGGTGGCATCACCAACACAATTCGTCCGCGCCATCGGGCTGGGTCGCGCTACCGCGATGGTGGTGGGCACGATCATCGGCGCGTCGATCTTCGTGCAACCGTCGCTGGTCTCGGGTGCCGTCCCGACCGCGGGCGGCGTGCTGCTGATCTGGGCGTTCGCGGGCGCGCTCACGCTCATCGGTGCCCTGATCACCGCTGAGCTGGCGTCGGCGTTTCCGCACACCGGCGGCGTTTACGTGTTCCTCAAGGAGGCGTACACGCCCGCGCTCGCGTACCTGTGGGGCTGGGCGATGTTCTGGAGCATGCACAGCGGCATCATCGCCGCCATCGCCACCGTCTTCGCGCGGTATCTCGGTCATTTCGTCGAGCTGGGAGATACGGGCGCCCGCGCCGCGGCGGTGGGTTCGATCCTGGTCCTGTCCGCCGTGAACTACTTCGGTGTGCGGCAGGCCAGCGCGGCGCAGACGTTCTTCACCGGCATCAAACTCCTCGCGGTGCTGCTCATCGTGGTGCTCGGCGTGGCATTCCTGGCAACGAGCGCCGGCGTGAGCCCATCGGTTGTGGTTCAGCCGGCGCGCATGTCTGCCGGCACGTTGATTCCCGCGATCGTCGCCGGCCTCTTCGCGTACGGCGGATGGCACATGGTGACGTACGCGGCCGACGAGACCACGGATCCGGCACGCACCATTCCGCGCGCGCTGACCATCGGCACGGTCGTCGTGACGGTGGCGTACATCGCGATCAACTGGGCCTATCTTGCGGTCCTTCCGCTGGAGACCGTCGTGCGATCCAATCGGGTCGCAGCGGAGTTTGCAGACGCGGTGCTCGGCTCGGGAGGCGGCGACGCCATGTCGGTGCTCGTGATCCTTTCCGCGTTGGGTGGCATGACGGGAATCATCCTCGCGGGGCCGCGGGTGTATCTCGCCATGGCGCGGGACGGGCTGCTGTTCCAGTCGGCGGGCGCGGTGCATGCCACCTACCGCACGCCGCACGTGGCGATCGTCGCGCAGGCCGTGTGGTCGTCGGTGCTGGTGCTGACGGGGACGTATCGGGCGCTGTTCACCCGTGTGGTGTACACCGAGTGGATATTCTTCGCCCTCATGGCCGCGAGTCTGTACGTGTTGCGTCAACGTTCCGACTACCGGCCCACGTATCGGGTGAGAGGATATCGGGTGCTCGCCGGTGTCTTCGTTCTTTCATCGCTGGCGATCGTGGTGCATCAGATCGTCAAAGAGCCGATGGAGAGCCTCACCGGTCTCGCGCTCGTGATCGCAGGACTACCCGTCTACTGGATCTGGATTCGCCGCCGCGCGTCGGCCAACGCGCGCCCTTCCCACCCGTCTGAGAAATGACCGTCATCGACGTCCACAACCACTTCTATCCGCCCGAGTACCTCGACGCGCTCCGATCCGGCAAAAGCGTGGTGAGAGTGACGACCGACTCGAAGGGGAATCCGCACATCCATTATCCCGGTGACTACAACGTCGCGGTCGCGGGGCATCGCGACATCGCGTATCGGCAGGGTGTGCTCGAGAAGGAAGGTGTGGACACCCAGGTTATCTCGCTCACGACGCCGGGGACGCACGTGGAGTCGTCGGCGTACGCCGCCACACTTGCGACGCTCGTGAACGATGCTTTCGCGCAGATCATCACGGAACGCGGCCCGCGATTCACGGCGCTTGCGACCTTACCCCTCAACGACCCGGCGGCATCGCTGAAGGAGCTACGGCGCGCGGTCGAACAATTACGGCTCCCCGGCGCGATGCTCTTCAGTAACGTCAATGGCATCGCGCTGGCCGACAAGCGCTTCTGGCCGATATACGAGTATGCCGACGCGACGGGTGCGGTGCTGCACATACATCCGACAAGTCCTGTCGGCGTCGAGGCCATGACGGAATACTGGCTCATGCCGCTCGTCGGCTTTCTCATGGATACCACGCTCGCCGCGGCGCACCTCGTGTTCAGCGGCGTCCCGGAACGGTTCCCGCGCATCAAGTGGGTACTGGGTCATCTCGGGGGTGCAATTCCGTATCTCGCCGAGCGACTGGATCGGGGCTATCACGCATTCAAGGAATGCAGGGCAAACATCAAGCGACTTCCCAGCGAATACCTGAAGACCTGGCACTACGACACCGTGAATTTTGATGGCCACGCGCTCCAGCTCGCGATCAATTTTGCCGGCGTCGATCGGGTGCTCGCCGGATCGGATTACCCGCACCAGATCGGGTCCATCCCCGCGATGCTCTCGTCACTCCGCGGACTGGACGTGTCGGAGGCCGACAGGGCGAAGATCCTCGGCGGGAATGCCGCCCGGCTGTATGCGCTTTCGTAGAGAGCGGCGGGTATTGCGCGCGAGCAACAGCAGATCCGAATAAAGCCGAATAAATCCGAATGGTCTGGGACCAACCGAGAGGAACTCTGTCTTACGCAGGAACCATTCGGATCAATTCGGATTCGTTCCGAAGAGTAGTTCGTCCCGCTCGGATGCATCGCTCGACCCACGTGCTGCGTACGTCGATGTCACCTGAATCCTCACGAATGGAGTCGGACCTATTTCAGGTGCGATTCGTGGCCTGGACGAAAGATCAGATCGAACGCCAGCCGGGTGCTGACGGTCACCAAAGGCCATCAGCGAACGTAGGTGAAATGGCTTGCGGGCATCCGGACCAACCATTGAAATGGCTTGCGGGCATCGGTACCAATCATAAGGTTGTGCGTGTGCCCCCCAGAGACCGGACCATGATCGCTCGCGCCCGCCTGCGCCGGCAGGTTTTCTCAGTTGCCTGCCTGGTAGTCGCGGCTATGCGCGCGGAAGCCCAGTGTCCAGATGGGTCACCTCCGCCCTGCCGTTCACAGACGGTGGCCCCGACGCCGCGACGCGTGAACCCGCCGCTCGACGACCGCACCTGGATCGTGGTTCCGTTCGACAATCTCGCGAAGACTCCGGATGTGGATTGGCTGCGCGGCGCAAGCGTCAACCTGCTCTACCTGGACATGTCGCGCTGGCGCGACATCCGTGTCATCGACGACGAACGCGTCGCCGACATCATGCGCGATGTGCCCGAAGCCAAGACCGATCAGTCGCTCTCGTTGAACGCTGGTCTCGCCGTCGCGAAACGCGCTGGCGCCGGCCGGCTTGTCATGGGTGACGTGCTCAAGCTCGGCAGCCGTACCACAGTTACGGCCAAGGTCTTCGACGTCAGGAGTGGCCAGCGCCTGCGCTCCGTCCGCGAGGAAACGGCGGTCGCCGATTCTGTCATGTCGCTCTTCAGCAAGCTCGCGCGGAGGATCCTCAACGTGGCGCCGCCGCAAGGCGCCAATCTCGGCGGGCTGGGCACCACGCGCATGGACGCTTATCAGGAATACGTGTCTGGCGTCGAAGCGCTCAACCGATACGATCTGAGGGCCGCGCACCAGCGCTTCGACGAAGCATTGCGACTCGACTCGTCATTCGCGCTCGCCCACTACAAGCAGTCCATCGTCATTGGGTGGGAGAATCCCAACGATGCCACCCGCAAGACGCACGCAGAAGCGGCGAATCGTCTGTCCGCGGGACTCCCCGCGCGCGAGCGTTCGCTGATCGCGGGGCAGTTGCAGCAGAGCAACGGCGACTGGACCAAGGCGTGCGAGACCTATGCCGCACTGGTCAGGGCCGACTCCACCGACGTCGAAGCGTGGTATGGCGTCGGCGAGTGTCTCTATCACGATCCGACCATCGAGACGGTCGACGGCGACACGACGCGACTGCGGTTCCGCGCTGATTGGCAGCGCTCGATCCGGGCGTTCGAGCGCGTGCTGCAGCTCGATCCCACGTACCACCTGGCCTATCAGCACATCATCGACGGGCTCACGTCGGAGCGGCATCCGAACGTGTGCCACCAGTCGAGCCCTGCGGGGCGTTGCGTGTTCTATGGCGCGTTTCTCATACGTCCGGCCGACACACTCGTGGTGACGCCGGTGCAACTCGCCACCGACACCGCGAAGTTGCGCGCGCAAGCCGAAGCCTACGTGCAAACGCGTTCGCGCCGGCGTAATCTCGATCTCGCGCAGGCATACGCCGAACGGTGGGTGCAGTCGGCTCCCGTCGAGCCACAGCCACATCGCGCACTGGCGCGCATCATGGTGCTGCAGGGCCGCGTGCGCGAGGCCGAAGCCGAACTCGCGCTGATCAAGACGCAAGGAACACTTCAGGAAGAACTGCGGATGGTGCTCGAGCGCATCGAGATCGCGTACAAACTCGGCCGCGGAGCGGAAGGCATCCGGATTTACGACTCCGCTCGCACACATGGTAGCGTCCTTCCCGGAACGTCGTTCACCTTTGGTAACGCCATCGCGGGATACGGACCCGCGTTCGGCAGGATCGCGGAGTTTGACTCCCTGTTGAACGTGAACTTGCGCACCGCGCCGGGATTCGTGCTGTCGTATACGCGGCTCGCGGTCCGAGCCACGCTCACGGGCATCGCGCCCGACAGCCTGGCTGCCGTGGAACAGGCGGCTTTTCAGCAAAGCATGGCCCGCGGCTCCGTGGCCGCGACGCGATCCATTGGACCGTCGCTGGCGTTCATGTTGCGTGCTCCCCGAGCATCGTGGCCCGCCATCGACACCACGATGCGTGACCTCAAACTGGGACCCGCCATTGCGCTTGCGCTGGGCGACTCGGCAAGGCTCCGCCGTGCTGCGCTGGCGCTCGACTCGCTCGGCGCGACCATGTCCGCGGCGGGCGTCTCTGACTCCGGCTTCTCGGTCATCGCCGCGGACGCGTACCTGGTGCTGCGCGACTCTGCCGCAGCGCTCCGGTCATTGCGCTTCCAGCTCGACGTGGCGATGCCAACCTCTTCCTATTTCCCACAGAACAGCGGCCAGCTACCGCCCGTATTCTTCGCGCCGCGCGCCATGCTCCTGCGCGCCGATCTTGCCGCTGCATCCGGACAGCGCGACGAAGCACGCACCTGGTACCAGCGATTCATCGACGTGTGGTCCACCGCGGTGCCAGAACTGCAACCGCTGGTGGATCGCGCGCGGAAGAGTCTCGCGGCGCTCGGCAACAGTACCTGACAGCTAGCGCGGCGTCATCGCGCAGCGGAACCCGGTGGACAGCAGATTCTCGCGCGCGGTTGCCGGTGGCGCGCGGCCGCGGAATGTCGACGTCGCGACTTCATCGTAGGCGTTATACGCACCGCCGCGAATGACGTAGGTCGGTGTCGCGCCGGCGGCCGACGACGAGTCGGCGTAGGATGCCCGGAACGGCGACGCCGTCCACTCCCACACGTTGCCGATCAGGTCCTCGACGCCTTCCGGTGACCGGCCGCGCGGAAAGCTGCCCGGGGAAAGCGGCCCACGACGTCGCGACCCCGTATTGGCCGCCGTCGAATCCCACGCGTCGCCCCAGGGATACAGCCGCGCCGCCGTGCCGCGCGCCGCGGCTTCCCATTCTTCCTCACGCGGCAACCGCCCGCCGTTGGGATGCCGCCACGCGCAATAGTTCATGGCTTCGGCGAACTGTACACCGGTCACCGGTAGACTCTCGAGCGGCTTCACGCTCCAGGGCGCCGGAAGCTGACGCGCGTCGAGGTACCGCTGATACTCGCCCACCGTCACTTCGCGCGCGCCAATGCCGAAGGCGGCCACCGCAACCTGATGCGCAGGGCGGGCGCTTGGCGGGCCTGTGTTGCTGCCAATCGTGTAGTTGGCTGCGGGAATGTCGACCATCCCGGAATCCACCCGCGTGCGTGCTGCCGCCGCTGAGGGACCCGCTCCACGCGTCGCCATGACATAGGCAGCCACCGCGGCGCCGATGATGACGAGCGCCGCCGCCACCGCAATGGTGGGGGCGTGTGACTTGTTCCGCTTTACCGCCTTCGACAACTGCTTGCGCGTACTGGTCGTGTGGCCGCCGGTCACCGGCGAGTGCCCCGTCAGCGCGCGCGCAATGTCTGCCGCATTCTGAATGCGTTCGTTCGGGTCGGTCGCGAGGCAGGCGTCCACCAGTTCCTCAAGCGCGGGAGGAACGTCGCGCCGAATGGACCGCAGCGGCTCCGGCGGTCCGCCCAAGCGTTTCATCAGCACGGCGGTGGGCGTGGGCCCGGTGAACGGCGGCTGCCCCGCGAGCATCTCGTACATCATGGCGCCCAGCGCATAGATGTCAGCGCGATGATCCGACGCCTCGCCGGTCACTTGCTCCGGACTGAGATACGCGGGCGTCCCCACCACCATTCCGGTGGCGGTGAGCGACCCGCCTTCCGCGGTACGCGCGATGCCGAAATCGGTGACCAGCGCGCGCCCGCTCTCAGCGTCGAGCAGGACGTTCTGCGGCTTGATGTCGCGATGGATGACGCCGCGCTTGTGCGCATGTGCCAGGGCGCTCGCCACTTCGCCGAAGATGCGCGCGGCGTCCTCGATGGGAAGCTGCTGTTCCCGTTGCAGCCGCTCCGCGAGACTGCCGCCGTCGATCGCCTCCATGACCAGGTACACGAGGTCGTCCTTCTGCCCGATGAAGTGCAACGGCACGATGTGCGGGTGCGACAACTGAGCGACCGTTTCCGCTTCGCGCCGGAAGCGTTCCAGCACCGAGTGCGACGCGATCAAGTCCGGCGACAGCACCTTCACCGCGAGCTTGCGTTTCAGGTGAACGTCGCGCACCAGAAACACGACCGCGAACCCGCCAGCGCCCAGCCGCCCCTCGACCGCATACCCGTCGCCGAGCGCCGCCTGGAGGCGAGCGCCCAAGGCGTCGAGCTCCGAGGACGGCGGCGTTGCTGGTACGTCAGCCAAATCGGATTCCGGCTACGGCTGGACGCCCAGCTGCTGCAGCCGCGCCGCCGCGCGGCGGTCGTTGGGATTCTTTGCGAGCACGGCACGCAGCCGCGCGATGCCCGCGTCCCGATCCCCCTTCGTCAGGTAGATCTCGGCCAGCTGCATGTCGATGTTGACCGAGTTCGGATAGAACTCCTGGTTCATCTGCAACAGCTTGATCGCGTCGTCGTGCTTCCCCATGGCGGACAACTTCTGCGCCACCTCGGCCACTGGTTGCTCGCGGAAATCGTACCGGCCCGCCGCCATCTCGTTGCGAAGCATCCGGTAGCGCGCAATGGCGCTGTCCGCGCCGAGACGCGCATGGGTCCCCAGCAGGACCGTCTCGATCGTGCCCGGCTTGCTCAGGCCGCGATGACAGGTGATGCACGTCACGCTCGTTGGTGGATCGTCGCGATTCGGAATGCCGGCCAGGTAGCGGGTGTTGATGCTGTCCATCATGCGAAGCATGACGCGCGCGGCCTTCTTGTGGTCCTTGTCGTCCAGCGCGAAGTTGAAGTTCAGGCCGCCGCCACCGCCGCCGGCACCCGCGGCGGGCTCGCGCTCCACGTGGCAGAACTGGCAGCGCACGCCGAGCGCAAAGGTGAATCCGCGCATGATCGCCACCAGCGTATCGCGCGGGATGTCCTTCGGCAGCACCTGCAGGTTCTCGAACTTCTGCGGAATCTGTGCGGCGAGCGGCAGGCTGACGACGGTCGCGGCGACGGCGACAGCGACCATTCGGGCGAAGGGACGGAGGGTCATGATGGTCTGCTCGGGTTAAGGAGTCCGACGGCTGGAGTAAAGTACGCGTCCCGCCGCGTTCGTCACTAGTTTGGGCCATGCCATTTCTGTTGGACCCCGCCCAGGTGCGCCTGGGTCCCGCCTCATGGCTGTATCTGCTGGTGCTCTGCGTGCTGCTGCCGTTGGCTGCGCTCCGGCAGCACGGTGCGATGTCAGCGGAACCACGCTCGATGCCACGGTCACGGATCTATTTGAGCGCGATCACGACGCACGTGGTGCTGCTCGCGCTTGTGTGGCTGGTAGCGCGCGAGCAGCGCTTCCGGCTGTTGGTTGACTATCGTCCCGGCGCTGCGCACATCGGCATCGGGCTGGCGGCGCTAGCGCTGGGGGTGCTGCCGTTCATACCCTTGTTGTGGCACAACCGCGTAAGTGACTCGATCGCGCACGAGCGCACGCGACTGATCGCCCCGCGCACCCCGCGCGAGTTTGGCGTTTTCTATCTCTTGTGCGTGGCCGCGGGCGTCGCGGAAGAGCTGGCATACCGGGGCGTGTTGTTCACCCTCGTGGCGTCGCTGGTGGATTCGTGGTGGATCGCGGCTCTCGTGGGCGCCGCGCTCTTCGGTGTGGTGCACCTCTTTCAGGGCTGGAAGTCCGCTGGGATCGCAGCGCTGATGGGCCTTCGCGACCAGATTGTCGTGGCTCTCACTGGCACGTTGTTCATCGCAATCGCGGTTCACATGCTGCACGACGCCATCGCGGGAACGGTCATCGGCATTCGCGCCCGGCGCGAGGAGGGAGCAACGCTTGCGGTTTCATGAGTCACCCAGGTTCCCCCGCGGATTTCGCTGCGCCAGCCGAAACGTCGGCCTCAAGCCGGACGCGAAGGACCTGGCGCTCTTTGTGACCGAGGTGGACGCCGCGGCGGCCGCGGTGTTCACGCGCAATCGGTTTCCCGGCGCGCCCGTGATCCTTGGCCGCGAGACCATCAAGGGCGGTACCCTGCGCGGGATCGTCGTGAACAGCAAGGTGAGCAACGTCGCCACCGGCGACGCGGGGTTGGAGCACGCGCGTCGCATGGCCACGGCAGCCGCGAGCGAGATCGGCACCACGGCTGACCGCATGCTCGTGAGCTCCACCGGAGTGATCGGCATTCCGCTGCCCATCGAGAAGATCGAGCGCGGCCTTCGCGGAATGTCCGCGGAACTCCAGGAGAATCCGTTGGTGGGCGCCGAGGGGATCATGACGACGGACACGCATCCCAAGGCGATGTCTGCCAGCGTCGGCGAGGCGACCATCACCTGGATCGCCAAGGGGTCCGGCATGATCCAGCCCAACATGGCCACGATGCTGGCCTACATCTTTACGGACGCCGCGTTCGATGTGGCGACGCTGCGGCGACTGCTCACGCGTGCCGTGCACGTGTCGTTCAACATGCTCTCCGTGGACAGCGACACGAGCACCTCGGATACGTGCGCCATCCTCGCGAATGGCCTGGCGGGCCCCGTGGACGAAGCCGCGTTCGCGGCCGCTCTCACCGAGGGCAGCGTGCGGATGACGGAGATGCTGGCGCGCGACGGCGAAGGGGCGACGCGGCTGCTTCGCGTCATTGTCCGGGGCGCCAAGGATGAGCCCGACGCTCGACGCATGGCGAAAACCGTCGTCAACTCGCCCCTGATCAAGACCATGGTCAACGGCGCAGATCCGAATGTCGGCCGCCTCCTCATGGCGATTGGGAAGTGCCTCGACTGCACCATCGATCCCGGAGCCACCTCGGCGTCGGTCAACGGATTCCAGGTCGTCAAGCAGGGCACGCGCCTGGCCTTCGACGACAACGTCGTGCGCGCGGCCCTGTCGACCGACAGCGTGGACGTGGTCGTGGATCTGGGCGTGGGTGACGCCACGGCAACCGCGTACGGGTGCGACCTCTCCACGGGATACATCGAGGAGAACGCAGCGTACTACTCCAGCTGACGGCATCACTAGCTTTTCTGGCATGTCCGACGACAATGGAAATGTTCTGAACGACATCGCGCCCGGTTCGGTGCGCCGCGTCCATCTGGTGGGCGTGGGGGGCACCGGCATGGGCGCGTTCGCAGGAATGCTCAAGGCGGCCGGGTACGACGTCACCGGCAGTGACGAGAACGTCTACCCGCCCATGAGCGACATGCTGCGCGAGTGGGGCATCGAGGTCTTCACGCCGTATTCGCCGGAGAACATCGACCGCGCGCGCGCCGATCTCGTCATCATCGGCAACGTCATCCGCCGCGTGAACCCGGAAGCCACCGCGGTGCGTGAGCGTGGCGTGCCGCAAATGAGCTTTCCTGCCGCGTTCGGGTCGTTGATCCTCGCGGGCAAGCACAGCGTCGTCATCGTGGGCACGCACGGCAAGACGACGACGTCGGCGCTGATGGCGCACGTGCTCGTCGAAGCCGGACTCGATCCGAGTTTCCTGGTGGGCGGCGTGACGGTGAACGCCGGGGCCAATTTCCGGCTCGGGAAAGGCCCGCACGTCGTGGTCGAGGGCGACGAGTACGACACGGCGTACTTCGACAAGGGACCCAAGTTCCTGCACTATCGCGCGAAGACCGCCATGTTGACCAGCGTCGAATTCGATCACGCCGACATCTATCGCGACCTGCCGCACTACGAAGCCGCTTTCGAGAAATTCGCGGCTACCATGCCAGGCGACGGAGTGCTGGCCGTGAGCGCCTCGTATCCGCGGGCGGTGGAAATCGCCAAGGCCGCCGCGCGCGCGAAGGTCGTCACGTACGCGGTGAACGGCAAGGCGGACTATCGCGCGGATGAGGAGCGCTTCTCGGCGGACGGCTCCCGCTTTCGGATACACACGCCCACACGGATCACGAAGGAAATGCTGCTGCCGATGTCCGGCTATCACAACATCGAGAACGCGGCGGGCGTCTACGCGTTGGCGCGGTCGCTTGGCCTGACCCACGAGCAGGTGGCACGCGGGTTCGCGACGTTCAAGGGTGTCAAGCGCCGGCAGGAGATCCGCGCCGAGGTCGGGGGCGTCATGGTCATCGACGACTTCGCACATCACCCCACCGCGGTGCGGGAGACCATCGAGGGCATCCGGCAGCGCTACCCGGAACGCCGCTTGTGGGCCGTGTTCGAGCCACGCTCGAACACCAGCCGCCGCAACATTCACCAGACCGAGTACGTGAGCGCGCTGGCGTGCGCCGACCTGGCGACGATCCGTGAACCTGAGCCGCACGACAAGGTGCCGCTGGATCAGCAGCTCAACGTCTTGCAGATCGTGAAGGAACTCAACGAGCGCGGAGTGATCGCAGACTCCGCGCTCGAGGTCCCGACGCTCATCGCGCGGGTGTCGGAGGACGCCCGTCCCAATGACTTGCTGCTGGTCATGAGCAACGGCGCGTTCGGTGGATTCATTCCGTCGGTGATCGAAGGCCTGGAGCGTCGCTTCGGGCGATAGCGCGGCGGGCGCTGGGGCCGCATGCTTCGTGGCGCTGGAATTGCTGCCCGGCTTGCCAGTCCGACAGGAGAAGAACCAATGCACCCCACCCGATGGTCACTGCTGTTCGCCGCTGTGTTCTGCGCGCTGCCGGCGAGCGCATCCGCGCAGGGAGTGGTTGGCCCCAAGCGACAGATCACGCAGCTCGAGGAATCGTGGATCGCCGCCGTCATCAAACGCGATTCGGCCGCGTTCGACCGACTGCTGGCCCCGAACTTCGTATACACCGAGGATGATCGCGTCTACACCAAGGCGCAGTTGATTCGGGAAGTGACCAAGAGTACCGATACCGTCACGGCCGGGCGCAACGAGGATCTTGTGGTCCGCGTGTACGGCACCACCGCGGTGGCGACGGGCTGGTTGGTCCTGAGTGGCCGCGGCCCCCGCGGACCGTTCGAGGTGCGCTACCGGTACACCGACACCTGGGTGCGCATGGGCGGCGGGAATCGCTGGCGCGTGGTCGCCGCGCAGGACTACAAGAAGCCATGATGCGGTTTCCGGGGACGGTGATGCTGCTGCTCGTCGCGTCGGCCTGCCAGCCAGCGAATGATGTCGCAACGTCAGCGGGTGGCGGCCCGAACACGGTCAGCGGCACGCGGATCGCCGCGCCGCGCACGGGGCCGGCCCATGAATGGCCCATGCCGGGCGCGGATTACTCCAACTCCCGCTACAGCGAGCTGGCGGAGATCACGCCGCAGAACGCGAAGAACCTGCGCGCAGCCTGGACCTTCTCGACGGGCGTGTTGCGCGGACACGAGGGACAACCGCTCGTCGTGAACAACACGATGTACCTCGTCACACCCTACCCCAACGTGGCCTACGCGCTGGACCTCACGGTGCCGGGCGCGCCGCTGCGCTGGAAGTTTCGCCCCGAGAACGACCAGGCGGCCACCGGCATCGCGTGTTGCGACGTAGTGAATCGCGGTGCAGCGTTCGCCGACGGCAAGCTTTTCTACAATCTGCTCGACGGACACACTGTCGCGGTGGACGCCAGCAGTGGGCGGCAGCTGTGGCGCACGCGCATGGGAGACATCAAGCGCGGCGAAACCATCACCATGGCGCCGATCGTCGTGAAGAACAAAGTCATCGTGGGATCGAGCGGTGGCGAAATGGGCGTGCGGGGATGGATCGCCGCTCTGGACGCCACCAGCGGCCGGGAAGTCTGGCGCGCGTACAACATTGGACCGGACCGCGACATCAAGATCGGCCCGCGTTTCAAGCCGTTCTATGCCCACGACCGGGGCACCGACCTGGGGATGACGTCGTGGCCGGGCGAGTCCTGGAAGATCGGTGGCGGCGTGGTGTGGGGCTGGCTCTCCTATGATCCCGCGCTCAATCTCGTCTACTACGGCACCAGCAATCCCGGTCCGTGGAACGTGAACAAGCGCCCCGGTGACAACAAATGGACCGCCGCCATCCTCGCCCGTGACGCGGACACCGGCGAAGCAGTGTGGGCGTTCCAGGTGACACCGCACGACATGTGGGACTACGACGCGGTGAACGAGAACATTCTCGTGGACCTGCCCATCAACGGCGCCACGCGAAAAGTCCTTGTGCATTTCGATCGTAACGGCTTCGCGTACACCATCGATCGCGCGACCGGGGAAGTGCTGCTGGCCAAGCCCTACGTCCCGATGAACTGGTCGTCCGGTGTGGACATGGCGACGGGCCGCCCGAAGGTGAACCCTGAGAAGATGACCGGCGGCCCAACCAAGGTGCTGAACATTTGTCCGTCGCTCGAGGGCGGAAAGAATCAGCAGCCCGCCGCGTTCTCGCCCGCGACCGGGTTGTTCTACGTCCCCACGAACAACTTGTGCATGGACTGGGAGACGCGCGAAGTCACGTATATCGCTGGCACACCGTACATCGGCGCCATGGCGCCGGAGACCGGTGGACCCGGCGGCTACCGGGGCGAGTTCATGGCGTGGGACGCAACCACGGGCAGGAAGGTCTGGGGGATCAAGGAGCCGTATCCAGTGTGGGGCGGCGCGCTGGCGACCGGCGGCGGCGTGGTGTTCTACGGGACGCTCGACGGTTGGTTCAAAGCCGCGGACGCCCGCACGGGTGAAGAGTTGTGGAAGTTCCGCGTGGGTTCGGGCGTCGTGGGCAATCCGGTGAGCTACACCGGCCCCGACGGCAAGCAGTACATCGCGATCTATGCGGGAATCGGCGGGGATATGGGCCTGTTGATCGCCGGCGACGTGGCGTCCAACCTGCCGTACGACGTGCGCGAGCGTGGCTCCACGTTGCCCGATCTGGCGCGCTGGACCAGCTGGGGCGGCATGCTTTTCGTCTTCAGCCTGTAGGACGGATCAAATGCGAATGATCGTGGGGTTCCTTCTGGGCGTGCTCACTACCGCCGTGGTCGCTGCGCGCAGGCCCACGCCCATTCAGGCGTCGGCGTCCACGGTCACGCCGAAGCAGATCGCGGACACCGTGCGCTTCGTGAATCATGGTCAGCACTTGCTGGCCGGACTGGTCATGCCGCGCGACACGCTTCGTCTCGCGAATCCCTACGACGGAAACGCCGAGGCGATCGCGATGGGCGCGAGACTGTTCATTTCATACAACTGCGTGGACTGCCATGGCGCGGACGGCGGCGGTGCGATGGCGCCCGCCTTCATCGATGGGCGATGGCACTTCGGCGGATCCAGTGCGCAGGTGTATGAGTCAATCGCGCAGGGCCGCCCCGATGGGATGCCGGCTTGGGGCGGCCTCATCGACCAGCATTCCATCTGGCGGCTGGTTGCCTACGTTCGGTCGCTGGAGAAGGGCAAGGACGTCACCACCGAGAACTTCACCGGTAAGACCGTCGAGCGCACCGGCCATTAGCCGATGCGCCGGTGGTGAAGAACCGTGGCGCAACCACGGTGCACGTAGCGCATGACACTGCCGACGACTTTCGGGACTCGGGCCTTGCGATTCTACACGACCTTGCGCGCGCCCCGGGTGCCCAAGGGTGTCGACGTCATGAATCCGTACGGCGACACGCGCGCGCGCCGCTACGTTCGCGCGTTCTGCGACAAGTTCTTCGCGGACAACGCGCCACGGGTACTGGTGCTCGGCATCAACCCGGGCCGTTTCGGCGCCGGCATAACCGGCGTGACCTTCACGGATCCAGTCGCCCTCGCCGAGTATTGTGGCATCGAGAATGACCTGCCCAGGCGGCGCGAGCTCTCATCGGTCTTTATCTACGACTTCATAGCAAAGTTCGGCGGTGTGCGAAGGCTCACCTCGCGATTCTTTCTCACAGCCGTATCGCCCCTGGGATTCACGCGCGAGGGGAAGAACCTCAACTATTACGATGAGTCGGCGCTGACGCGCGCCGTCACGCCATTCATCGCCCACGCGATCAAACAACAGCTCGCGCTCGGCGGTCGGCGCGATCACGCCATCGTGCTCGGACTGGGCGACAACCAGCGGTTCCTGCGCACGTTGAATGAGGAGCACGGCTTCTTCGCCACCATCCACGCGTTGGAGCATCCTCGCTGGATCATGCAGTACAAGCGCAAGCGCCTGGCGTTCTATCTCGAGAAGTACTGCGACGTATTTGACGCGATTCCCGCTTGAGTCACACGACTGGATAGCGCAGAATGGTTTTCAACTGCGGCGGCTTCACACGCCTTGGATCAGACAGGTAGATCTCATGGTGCTTGCCTGAAAGGCTGCGTCCAGCCTGTTCGGCGAAACTGCGCAACTTTGCAATGCTCTCCTGCTCCTCCGTGTAAGGCCCCACGTGCAGAATCTGGACACACTTCCCTTCCGTGAGCTCGATCAGTTCAACCGAGCGCACATTGTCACTTTTTCCTTTGGCAATCAGGGTCTCGATGGTGCTCGCGACTTCTCGCTTGCTCACGAA
>JANNJV010000137.1:0-2602 GCA_031395945.1 Gemmatimonadota bacterium
GATCTCATGCGGTGGTCGTTGGTGTTCTGGGTGGGAGCGGTCGGGGCCATCGCCGCGCTTGCCGGTGTGCTCAGGATGCCCTGAGCTCAACGCCTGAAACCTGTGACGCCGGCGATGCGTAACGGGTTGTACACTTTGACGCATATGTCGTGCGTTGGTAGAATGCTCGCCCGACGTTTTCAGCACTCATTCAACGTTCCTCATATGCAGCGCCACACATACACAACTCGCGCGATGCTCCGACAGACGGAATGGTTCCCGTCCGTCCGGAGCATGGAAGCGTGCGTTGGCGCGGTGAGGCACTTACTCGGCGGGGATCGCACGTAACGATCCCGCACCGATCAGACGCCCCACCTGCGCGCGACGCCGGTGGGGCTTTTTCTTATCCGCATGTATGGGCTTTTGCCGCATGCGGCCGGGTGCGTCGCTTAACAGAGCACAACCATCACCGTCACACCCATTGCCTGACGAAGGCCGGTCGCGACGGAGGTGCGATGGTCGAGGTGCGGGTAACCAATCCCGCCGCACCCGGTTCTTCTACTACTCACGGGGTATTTCAAATGCAGATGATCCAGCGTCTCAAGGACCTGCTCGAGCTGCGTCCGGGCGCGGTGCTGGACGACTACTTCGAGGTCGAGGCGCGTATGTGCACATACGTCGTCGCGTTCGACACGGCGCTGTGCGTCAAGCGCCGGCTCGAGCAGCTCCCGCAGCCGGAGTTGGTCGAGTTCACCGACCTGTTTGGCGCCACGCAGTCCGTTCGCTCGCAGGATTTCTACCGGATCTCGGAGTCCACCCCGCAGACCCGGGCCGCGATGCGCTCGTTCTTGCGCGCGCGTCAGCAGGAAGAGAAGGCCGGCGAAAGGCAGGCCAACGCCTGAGCACCGGCGTTGGCTTGCTGGCCAGCACGGCGACTACCGCTGCTGCTTGACGCAGCCCGTCCCGCTGGTATCGTGGACGTCCTCCCGTCCTCAGCTACCCGCCGTCTGGAGCTTCATATGAAGGTGCTCGTTCCCGCTCTCGCGCTCGCCGCAATCGCTGGTGCCTCCGACAGTCTCTCCGCGCAGGACACCACGCTCGCGTCCTGGAAGACCGAAGCCATCGCTTCTGCGAAACTCAAAGAGCGGCGCACAATCTTCATCGCGACACCCGAGGAGTACGCCACCGGCGCGGCGCGCTTCCCCGTGCTGGTGATCCTCGACGCGGACGACCGTCCGCAGTTCGGCGCCGCTGCCGCCAACATTCGCTTTCTCGCGAGCCGCGGCGCGATCCCGCCGGTGATCGTCGTCGGCGTGGCGAACGGCAAGGACCGGACGCACGACATGACGCCCGCTGCCTCTGGCAAGACGGCCACAGACTTTCCAACCGCGGGCGGCGCGGACGCGTTCGCCGACTTCATCACGGACGAAGTGCTGCCGCTGGTGCGTTCGAAGTATCGCACGCTGCCCACCACCATCCTCGCGGGCCACTCGTTCGGCGGCCTGTTCGCAATCCACGTCGCCGCGCGCAAACCCATGGCGTTCCACGGCGTCGTCGCCATGAGCCCGTCGCTCTGGTGGAACGACACAACCACCGCGGCTGGGTACGCCGACGAGATCCTCCGGGCGCGGGGGGCGCCGCGACTGTTCGCCACGAGCGGCGGTCTCGAGGGAGAGATCGATCGTCCGACGCGGCGCTTCGCCGCGCTCATCGAATCGTCGAAGCCCGCGAACCTCGCGTTCGGCTATCGCGGCTATCCGGAGAACGATCATGGGCTGACGCCAGCGCCAAGCCTCGCGGACGGGCTGCGCTTCGTCTTCGAGCCCGTCTCGGTGCAGAAGCTGCCGTTCGCGCTGATCAACATGAGCACCGATTCTGCGACGGGCGCGCGCCTGCTCGCGGAAAGCGAGGCTGCGTACGGGGGCGGCGCGCGCTCACTTGGCCTCCCGGAACTGATGCCCGAGCCCGTGCTGAACACCTTCGGCTACCTCGCGCTCCAGCTCTGGAAGAATCCGATGTACGCGGTGTCGATCTTCCGGCGCAACGTCGAGCGTTACCCGGAGTCGGCAAACGTGTACGACAGCCTGGCGGACGGACTGATCGCGAGGGGCGACACCGCCGCGGCGCGCGTGGAGCTGCGCCGCGCGATCGACACGGCGACGCGGACCAGGCACCCGGTGCTCGCGGAGAGTCGTCGCAAGCTCCAGGCACTCGAGCAGGCCACGACGCAGGCCGGACGCCCACGGCCCTGACGAAATGCGGGAGCGGTCTAGAGCCGCTTCGAATGCATGGGCACGATCGCGGCGGAGGTGCCCCGCGCGTGCCTCACGTACCATTCGGCAAGCAGAATGTTCGGCACCCAGGACAGCCAGCTGACGATGGCGTATGCGGGCGCGAAATCTCCTTGAAATCCGACGATCAGCAGCGGCAGCTCAATGCGCAGCGTCACCGCGCCGAAAACCAGCGCAAAGCTTCGGATCATCCACTCGCGATGCGCGCCCACGTCGTGCTCGCGGATGCGAAGGTAGGCCAACGCGGTGGTGCCGAAGGTGAGCACGCCGAGGAGGCAGAAGCCCAGGTGCGTGGCCATCCCGCCGAAGGAGTAAAGGCCCATGTACGTGCC
>JANNJV010000144.1:0-2807 GCA_031395945.1 Gemmatimonadota bacterium
CATCTCATGACGCAGCTCGCGCAGATCGGCTCGGTACGTGTCCATGTCCTGAAGCATGGTGACCAGATCATCAGCGGCGTCCGTTCCGAGCATTTCCCGGATCTTCCGCTGGAGTTGTGGTGAAAAGGCATCGACGCATCCTCGGAGCGATGCGTCACTTTAACCGTACTGGCTCGGCGCTGGCGAATCAATAGAGTGCGACGCGTGACGAAAGCGCTGGCCCGCGCGCTCGTTCAGCTCAGCGCGAGCTCGGTACTCGCGAGAGGCATCGGTCCCGCATCCATGAGACGCTTGGCCACGGGATCGATCCGCAGGTTCAGCCCTTCGAGCGAGCGCGAACCGAGGAGCACGAGGTCGCCGGCTTCGCCGAAGATCACTTCGTCCGTAGTCGTGGCGTCAGCGACGTACACGAACGCCGGACCGGTCCAGCGCTCGAGCACACTGCCGTCCGCCTGACGGAACCTGCGCATCTGTCTGCGGGGCACGGCCAGGGCATCGAGTAATTCGCCAGGAAAGCAGGAAAGCTCGGCCCCCGTGTCCACGAGCACGGAGGCGATGCGCTCGCGTAGACCCGGTCTCAGGGGATTCTCGATCTCGACGTCGACGCGAAAGCTTCCCATGTCGTCCATGCTAACCATCCGGCGTTCGTATCCGGTTCCAAATCCACTCGCATCAACTCTATCGATCACAACTCGTCGTACTTGGGCTTTTCTGGCGCCACGCGCAACGCCGTTCCATAACACAGCACCTCAGAGGCGCCGGGCATGATCTCGGTGGCGTCGTACCGAATCGCGACCAGGGCATTGGCGCCGAGTGCCACGGCGTGCTCGACGGCGATGGAGAACGCTTCCGCGCGCGTCTGCTCACACAGATCGGTGAGCTGCGAGATGTTCCCGCCGACGAGCTGCTGCAACTTTGCGCCAAAGGTCCCGAACACCGACCGCGAGCGCACCGTGATCCCGCGCACCACGCCCATCCGGTCCATGATGCGATAGCCCGCCAGCGCGTTCTCGGTCGTGGTCAGGAACGTGGGGGGCGCCGAACGTGGCAGCATGTGTCACCTCGATGTGCGTGGACCTGCAATGACCGGACGGCCTGGCCGCGACGGATCTATTTCTTCGTGACGGGCGGCTTGGGCACAATGATGACATAGTCGGCGCGGTCGGCGTAAGCGGCGACGTCAGCTCGCGCGACGTCGTCCACCGGGACCGCGGTGATCACCAGCGTCTTCACGCCGGGCAATCTGCGACGCGCGCGCGCCGCGGTGCCCAGCCCCATGTCGCTGTGAAACGCGCCGTTGAAGTGCACCACGATGGCACTCGCGCCCGCCCGCGCGCGCCATTCCGCGATGGACTCACCCATCGTCTCGTCCTTGACGCACTGTGCCTCATAGAACCGGTTGGTCATCGCCAGCGCCGCGCTCGAGTCGCTCTGCGTCGCCGGCCCGCCGCCCGCGCTGTGCCCTTTCATGGACTCGGCAAAGCGATCGTAGTATTTGTCGCGAGGGCACGAGAGGTCGCGCGCGACCATCGCGCGATCGCCAACCGAAAGCGTGTCGAGCACGCGCATGCCGCCGCGGCCCACGGCGCTGGCAATGCGACGCGGAACATTCGACGCCACCACCGGCCACCCATGCGCGCGCGCCAGCTCCACCAGCGCGCGATAGTCAGTGGTGTAGCGCGGCCACGGACGCGCCGTGGCGATGAATACGCTCTCGGGGATCTGTCCGGCGAGATAGGCACTGACAATCGGCTGAACGTCGCGCTCGAACATCTCGAGAGAAACGACCACAGTGCCACGCCGGGCGCCGATCGCGGCCAGCAGCGCCAGCTCCGCTCGATGCGTGGCCGGGTCGTCGTGCTGCTCGCCGAAAAAGACGATGTCAACGGCGGCTGCGGCGTTGGCCAGCGTCGCGAAATCCACATAGCGCGCCGCACCGGCGCCGTACACGCGGCTCTCCGGTACCGGCGCCGGGCCCAGGGCGACAGGGGCCGAAGGCGCGCACGCGCTGAGCGCGACGACGGCAGAACAGAGAGCTACCTGGCGACAACGAGCTGCAGCGTGTGGCATCGTGATCCTTGAGGGCGTCCGATATTATCCCAAGCGAGCAAAGCTAGCCACACTTCGCGCAGATGACCGGCCCGTGAACGTGACCTATCAAGCACCATAGCGAGATGCCGAAGGAAGATGCAGCGGAAGTGCTGTCCGTGGAGGGGCGCGACGTCCGGATCACTCATCCGGACAAGGCCTACTTCTCGCGCGCTGTCAACTTGTCGAAGCTCGACCTCGTCAGGTACTTCCTCTCGGTGGCGCCCGGCGCCATCGGCGGCATCCGCGACCGCCCCATCGTCCTCAAGCGCTTTGTGAACGGCGCCGAGGGGGAGCCTTTCTATCAGAAGCGCGCGCCCGACAAGCGGCCAGAGTGGCTGCGGACCGTGACGCTGTCGTTCCCGTCCGGACGCACCGCCGAAGAAGTGGTGGTGGACGACGCTGCGGGTCTGGCGTGGATCGTGAATCTGGGGTGCATCGAGCTGCACCCGCACGCGGTGCGCAGCGGCAATCTCGACCACCCGGACGAACTGCGCATCGACCTCGATCCGGGGCCCGGCGTCGCATGGGACGACGTGCGCCGCGTCGCGATGGAAGCGAAGGCGCTGCTGGAGGAGCTGGGGCTGCGCGGCTGGCCCAAGACCAGCGGCTCGCGCGGCATTCACGTCAACGCGCGCATTCAGCCGCGTTGGACATTCACCGAGGTGCGTCGCGCAGCGCTGGCCTTCTCGCGCGAAATCGAGCGGCGCGCGCCGACG